>JACRCR010000045.1 GCA_016218925.1 Deltaproteobacteria bacterium
CAGGCCGAGCGCGTGACTTTCCGTCAGGTATTCTTTGCCCGCGGGCGGCGCGGCGAGGAAGGTGCGAACGCTGCCGCGCAGGCCGCGGCCGTGCTCGCTCGCGAGCACGGAGTCGAGATCGCGCCTGCACTGGGCGGCGACCCGTTCGTGACGGGAGGCGTGCTGAGGGCCCAGGGGCGCCAGGACTTGAACAAGCTCTTCGGAGAGGGCTTCGCAGAGGAGGCGCTCGCGCTGCCGCAGGGAGAATGGGGCGGACCCGTCACATCCACCTACGGCTATCATCTACTCTTCGTCGAAGAACGTCTCGCCTCGCGCGTGCCCGCCTTCGAAGAAGTCCGTTCGCGCGTCCTCAAGAGCTACCAAGCCGCGGCGCAGCAGCAGCGCGTGGAAGAGTTCCTCGCTCGCTCGCGCCCCGGCTACGCGGTCCGGATCGACGAAGACGAAATCGCGAAGGGCGGACGTGGCTGAAGTACGGCGAATCCTCACGGTCGCGAAGCGTCGCCGAGACACTTCTGTCGGCATGGTGCGCTCGGCGTCGGCGCTCTTGCTGCTGGCGGTCGTCGCGCGAGCGATGCCTGCCGGCGCGCACGCCCTCGATCCCGTGCTCTTCCAACTCACAGAGAGGACCGACGGTCTCGTCGACGTGACCTGGAAAGCCCCGAACGCCAGAGTGCCGGGATTGCAACTCGTCCCGGTCTTTCCGCCGGAGTGCCGCCGTGTGGAAAGGGACGGCTCCGCTGCGTCCGGCGGCGACGGGTCTTTGGAAAACGTGCTGCAGGTGCAGCAGTCCGAAACCGATGAGCAGGACGCGTCGATATCGCATTGGGCCATCCAGTGCGACGGAGGCCTGGTGGGCCGCACCATCGGCATCGACGGCCTGGAGAGCACCGATGCTTTGGTGAGGATCGAGTTGCGTTCGGGTTCGGTGGACCGCCGTGTGCTGGGCGCCGATCGTGCGCGCGTCACCGTCGAGGGCGAACCGACGCGTTTCGACGTCCTCACCGATTACGTTCGGCTCGGCGTCGAGCACATCGGCGGCGGCATCGACCATCTGCTCTTCGTCTTCGGCCTGCTCCTGCTCGCGCGAAGCCGGCGCGCATTGCTGGCCATGATCACCGCCTTTACCATCGGGCACTCGATGACGCTGGCTCTGGCGGCGCTACAGGTCGTTTCGGTAGCGCAAGCCCCGATCGAGGTTGTCATCGCCGTGACGATCTGGATTCTGGCGGTAGAACTCTCCCGCAACGCGGGCGAGAGCGGTACGCGGCTGCGCCGCAAACCGTGGGCGATGTCCTTCACGTTCGGCCTCTTGCACGGTCTCGGCTTCGCAGGCGCACTCAGAGCGGCCGGGCTTCCTGCGAACGACGTACCGCTGGCGCTGCTCTCCTTCAACGTCGGGATCGAGATCGGGCAGCTCGGGTTCGTTGCGGTCGTGCTCGCGGCGATGGGTGCCTTGTCCGCCGCGCTGGAGGGGCTGCCGCCGTGGGTCCGAGCGCTTCCAGCGTTCGGGATGGGCACTGCCGCCACCTACTGGATCCTGGCACGCGGGGCTGCGTTGCTGTGAACCGGCGCGGGCAGCCCGTCGCCAGAGCGGACTGAATCGCCCTCGCTGCGCCTACGAAATTTTCGGCGCACTCGCTATGCGCCGCACTACTTCGCACAACTCTTCCACGGTATTGGGCTTGTAGATCATCTCGCGCACGCCGGCCTCGGTAGCCTGCGCCCGCAACTCCTCGGTGATGTACCCTGAGGCCAGCACCACTGGTAGATCGGACCGCAGCCGCGACAACTCCCGCGCGACGTCCAGCCCCGACAGCCTCGGCATATTGAAATCGGTAACCACCACGTCGAATCCGCCCGGGTCGGCCCGTACGGCAGCTACTGCCTCCTCCGCGCGCGTGTAGCCGCTCACCCGGAATCCCGACCGCTCCAGCGTGCGAGTCACCAGCAACACCAGCGCCTCCTCGTCGTCCACGTAGAGCACATGCTGGCCACCAACCGCCGGAAGGGGCTTCGCCCCGGGGGCTTCGCCAGCAACCCCCGGCAGCACCGTCTCCACCGCCGGGAAGTAGAGACAGAACCTCGTGCCCTTCCCCGGCGCACTCGTTACCGCGATCGCACCGCCGTGCGCCTTGACGATTCCGTGTACGACCGACAAGCCGAGACCCGTGCCACCGCCGGCGGACTTGGTGGTAAAGAACGGTTCGAAGATGCGTTCCAGCGTCGCTGCGTCCATGCCTTCGCCGGCATCTGTCACGGACAGGCGCGCGAAGAGGCCAGCTCGCAGATCCGCGCTCGCTCGCGCATCCTCGGCGTCTACCGTGACCGCATCGAGGGCGACGTCGATGCGGCCCACTCGCGCCTCCAGCGCCTGCCATGCGTTGGTGCAGAGATTCACCAGGACCTGATGGATGTGGCTCGCATCGGCACGAACGGGAGGTGTGTCCGGGTCCAGGGTCGTGACGAGTTCGATGCCGGCGGGCAGGACAACGCGCAATAGCGAAACGGATTCGTCTACGATCGGTTGTAGAGACATCACGCTCTGCGATGGCTGTTGTTGGCGACTGAACGCGAGGATGCGATGCACCAGGTCCTTCGCGCGCCGACTCGCCTTGGCGATCTCGTCGAGGCTCTCCACCGCCGGGTGACCGCGGCCGACATCTTGCGTGGCCAGCTCGACGTTGCCGATGATGGCGCCGAGAATGTTGTTGAAGTCGTGTGCGATCCCGCCGGCGAGGCGGCCCACCGCCTCCATCTTGTGCGACTGTCGCAGTTCGGCCTCGAGATGTCGCCGTTCGGTGATGTCGCGCCCCGCCAGCACCGCCCCGTACGGAGAGCCGTCGTCGTCGAGGAGAACCTTGCCTGTCGTTTCCATCCACACGTAGTGGCCATCAGCGTGACGATAACGAAACTCGGCCTTCTCTGTCGCGGCACCGCCCAGGACCTCCTGGATGCTGTTCGTGATGCGGTCGAGGTCGTCAGGATGCAGCAAATCGACCACTGACTTGCCGAGCAATTCTTGCGTGGCGTAGCCGAGAATCCGCTCGTGCGCGGGGCTGACGTACTGGTAGACCCCGTCCAGACTCACCTGGCTGAGCATGTCCGACGTGTTGTCCGTGATCAGACGGATGCGCTCGGTCGCCGCGAGCGTCTCCCGTGTTCGCTCGGCGACCTGCTGCTCGAGCGTGCCGGTCAGCGCACGCAAAGAGTCTTCCGCCAGCCTCCGATCCGTGACGTCTGAGATGATGCCTCGCAGTCCCACGATGCGCCCGTCCTTGACGATCGCGGTGGTATTGTTACGGACCCAGCAAACGTTGCCAGCCTTGCTCACGATCCGATGGTCATGCGGCTGCGGGTTCCCGGACACCGCTTGCCGGAGTCCACCGGCAACTTCTGCGAGATCCTCCGGAAAGATGAAATCCGAAAACGGCCGGTCCAGCATCTCCGCCGCACTGTAACCGTAGAGGCGCTCGGCTACCGGGCTCATGTAGGTGACACGACCCTCCAGATCGGTCGTGTAAATGACGTCCGTGATGTTCTCCACGAGGTAGCGAAAGCGCTCTTCCGAGCGCTGGAGCGTTTCTTCCAGCGTCTTGCGATCGGTAACGTCGATGTCCGCGCCAGAGAAGTGCGACGGCCAGTCCTGATCGTCGTAGCTGACGACGCCCCGACTCAGAACCCAGCGATACGACCCATCGGCATGGAGCATGCGCTGCTCGCTCTCGTAGACCGCAGCGCGTCCCTCGAGATGCTCGTTGAGGGCCGCAATGGTCCTGGCGCGGTCGTCGGGATGCACCAGTTCCCATATCTCTGCCAGTGGGAGCGCGCTTTCCTCACGCCCGAGCACGGGCTTCCAGGCCGACAAGAAGCGGAGCGTGAATGTCCGCAGGTCGCAGGTCCACACCGCGACCTTGGCGCTCTCGGCCGCCAACCGTAACGCCCTCTCTGCCCCGAGAGTGAGGTCATGGTCGCCCGAGGCGTGGTTCGCTGCTGTAGGTGACCCTTGCGACATCGTAGCGCGCCAACCCTCGTTCGGCGCAAGACCCCCGCCGCCAGGCGGCCTTGCTCACGGCGGCGGCGAACGCTCGCCGTCTGTTTCAATCGCGGAGCCACACTACGTTCGCATGGCTTCTCACACAACACCTCCGGCGCAGCCGATCGGCCGATGAATTGGGCACTGTGAGGTGGGCCGCATCAAGACGTGAGCGAGTAGCCCTCGCCCGAGAACCAGCGGCTCCGAGGATATCTCGCCGATCGCCGGTTGTGGTTCCCCGACCTCTGGTGCCGCCGCGGTCGCCTCAGCTCACTGCTCCGCGAGCGCGCAGAGCCGCGATCTCGCCGGCATCGTAACCGAGTTCGCGAAGTATCTGGTCGCTGTGCTCGCCCAGCGCCGGTGCCGGGCGCGGCCTCACCTTCTCGCAACCTGCCAGCGACAGCGGACTGTCGACCGTGCGCACGGTGGTGCCGTCCGCGAGCTGGATCTCGCGGAAGACGTCATTGTCGATCATCTGCCGGTCTTCGTCGATCTCGGTCAGGCGGCCGATCACACCGAACGTGATGTCGTGGCGGTCGAGAGCCTCGCGCCAATGCGCGAGGTCATGCGTCGAGAAGATCGCGTCCAGCTCGGCGGTCAGCGCCGGCGCGTTGGCTCTGCGCGCCGGCAGGCTGGCGAAGCGCGCGTCGTCGAGCAGATCGGTGCGCGACAACGCGACCGGCAATCTCGGCCAGTCCTTCTGCTCTTGGATGACGGCGAGGAAGATCCAGCGGTCGTCGCGCGTGCGATAGCGGTTGACCAGTGCGTTGGGCGTGTCGCGCCGCGTGACCGGAGCGAACTGCTTGGCGCCGACCAACACCGCTTGTATCAGGTAGCCGTTGGACCAGGCCCCGTTGGCGAGCAGCGACGACGAGACTTTGGTTCCCTTGCCGGTGGTTTGGCGCCGGATCAGCGCCAGCAGAACGCCCGATACCAGCGCCATCGCCGAAGGATGATCGCCCATGCCCGGCACCGACAGCGCCGGATCCGAATCGGCCTCGCGCACCGATTCCATCAGCCCGCTGCGCGCCCACCACGCGGTGGCATCGTAGCCGGGCTTCTCCACCTCCGCGCCGCGTTCGCCGTAGCCGGTTGCGTAGGCGTAGACCAGGCGCGAATTGAGGGGAGCGAGGTCCTCGTAGGTGGCGCGGAACGCGCGCAGCACCGAGGGATGATAGTTGGTGACGAACACATCGGCGCCGGCGACCATGCGGCGCAGCACCGCCTGTCCGCTCTCGTCTTTCAAGTTCAGCGCGATGCCGCGCTTGTTGCGGTTGGTGAGGATCCATCCGTAGGAGTGCTCCGAATCGGGAATCGGCGGCATCTTGTGCAGGTAGCGGTAGGGATCGCCGATGCCGGGCGGCTCGATCTTGACGACGTCGGCGCCGAAGTCCGACAGCACCGTGGCTACGGCCGGACCGAAGATGAACGTGCCGCAGTCGATGACCTTGAGGCCAGCCAGGATCGAGGTGGGATCTTGCATGATGAGTCTGCTCCGGCGCGTCGCGCCGGAGCGATTGTTGCCTACGTCCCGACGTAGAGGAAGAGGGGCGGGTGCACCGGCGCACCCGGTGCAGTCATCCGTGATCACGGCAAGCTGCTTCGATTTCTTGGCGCGCCCGCCGGTGAGACGGTCCGTGGGTGCGCGTAGTCGCGTGGCTTTGGCCAGCGGCGTCGCGTCCGATTCTTGCCGCGCTTGCGTCTCGCCGAGCGTCGTTGCCGATCCTCGGATCACTCGAGCGCGACGAACGCGTCATCGGTGTCAGAGCGATCTACGCCGTAGATCGTGCTGGTATCGACCACCAGATCGCCGCTGACGCCCACCGTGATCCGCAAGCGATCGAGCGGCCGCGGCGCCGGGCCTGCGAAGTTGCGTCCGTCACTGTGATACTGGCTGCCGTGGCACGGGCACTTGAAGATATCGAGACTCGGGAACCAGTTGACGGTGCAGCCAAGATGCGTGCATCGCGCCGTCAGTGCGTAAACGCGATCCTTGGCGCGGACGACGAAAAAGCGGTGCTCGATTTTCCAGCGCTCGTCGATGGAGATCACGCAGTAGGCGTCCGGTTCGCCTTTACGCGCGAGAAACGCCTCCGGCGTGCCGATGCGGAAGGTGCTCGGCGGCTGGTACAGGACGCGCGGGAAAAAGAACCGCAGCGTCTCCAGCGTGCCGGCCGCGAGCACGACTGCGAACGATCCCCACCCCGCCGCGGTGAGCGCGTGCGACAGGAACTCGCGGCGCGACAGGTCGACGAGTTGTTCCAACGCTGGCTCGGTTTTCATGTTGCAGATCCTGCGACGCGCCGCATCGAGCTACCTCACCAGGCCAAGAGCCTGGTGCGAGTCTACCAACCGGCCGGAACGCAGCATGACCGATGTCATGCCGGCGCATCATCAGTGCCTCTCCATCGACCGACCGATATCCGGTCTGCCGCCGGAGATATCGAGCCTGAGGAGACGCACCCGACGCGCGCGAGGGATGGCCGGGAAGGATGAGTCGTCGGGCAAACCGGGGGGATCGCCGCCCGGCTTGCCCGCGCTTCTGGAAGCGGAGCCGAGGCCGGCTCTACGGCGCCTTGTACTTGACGCCGCCCTTCTTGCCGGCGATGCCTCGATACACCTGGTTCAGCAAGAACGACTCGCTGTCGAGGCCGAAGGTGATGTAGCCGGGAAGCGTGCTTTGGGCGCCCGTGGCTACACCTTTGCCGGCGATTTTCAGCGTTCCCTTGGTCGAGTTGTACTGCACCTTGGTAAGGAAGCCCTGCGCGCCCTCTTTGTCCAGGTATGCGTATTTGTCGTCCGTTTTGTCGTCCTTGATGGTGAAGGCACCCGCCGGGATCGTCTGCGCGGTATCGCCGATCGAGATCGTCAGATCGGTCGTGCCGAACAGCGCGGTCTCTTCGAGCAACAGCGTTGCCACCACCTTGAGCTTCTCGCCTGTCTCTGGCTTGGCGGCGTTGTGCTTGATCTGCAGCAGCTTGACCGTCAGGGCGTCACCCTGCGGCAGATCGCGCAGCAGGCGCATGACGTCGTCGCCGCCGGTGCCAAGGTCGAGATCCGCGCCCGGAGCCAGATGGACGCCGCGGCCTTGGCCGAGGGCTTTGGGCGCGTACGCGTCATTGTACGCGTCTCCCCCACCTCCCCCTTCCGCCAAATCGAATCCGGTCGAGACCGTCTCGACGACGGCCACGGTGCCGATGCCGCTGATCACCGAGATCGTGTCATCTGCCCCGTTCCCGATCGCGGCGTTGGCGCCGCCGTTGCTCACCATCAACGCGCTTGTGGACAGACGCTCAGGGTTGCTCGTGACGCCGTCCGCCAAGCCCGGAACGGCGATGCCCGTCACCGCGTTCGCCCCGCCCAGGTCTGCTACTACCTTGATCGCATCCGCTTCCGCGCCGGTCTCTCCGAAGGTGACCACTGCGCAGGTATCGGCGGACAGGCGTACCGGCCGGCACTCTGCATCCTCCTCCAGCGGGCCCACGACGATGCTGGTGGTGGAGTTGGTGGTCCCCAGCCCCGAGAGCAGCACGAGAGCGTCGTCGGCGTCGAAGCCCACCCCGTTGCTGCCCCGGGTCGCGACGATGACGCTGGTCTCGTCGATGACCGTGGGTTGCCCGGCGCCATAGTCAAAAATGTACGGCACCGAGATGGGGGTAACGGTGTTGATGCCGCCCAGGTCGTCGAGCAAGTACACGCCGTCGTCAGCGCTTTCGCGGACGCCATCCGCGCCTAGCGAGGACACGACCGCCCGCGCGCGACCGACGCGTACCGGCATGCTGGGACGCCCGTTCAACAGATAGGGCGTGGCCAGCGTGGTCCGAACGCTGGCACCACCGACATCGGTGAAGAGATGCACGGCATCATCGGAAGTCTCGGCGGCCTCGTCCGCGCCCCGACTCACCACCAGAAATGCACTCGGTGACAGCGCAACGGGTCGCGCTCCGCCGCCGTTGGAGAGATAGGGCGCGGGTAGCTGCGCGACCGACGCGCCGGTGCCGAGACCGGTAAGCAGTGCGACAGTGTCGTCGGCCGTGGTCCCGAAGCCATCCGGCCCTGAGGTCGGCACCACCGCCGAGTCGGCAGTAAGCCGGACCGCCGAAGCGCCCCGCTCGATCAAATAGCCGACGGTCACCGGCGTCACCGTGTTGCCGGAGCCGAGCCGATCGAGAATGAAGACGACATCGTCGGCCGTCGTCCAGGCCTGGTCCGGTCCGGCCGCGCACACCAGTGCGCGGGTGGCCGAGAGCCGTGTGATGCGCTGGCCGTTCTCGCCGAGATTTGGCGTCGCCAGCGTCGCGACGGCGGGGGTCGTGTCCGCGCTCGTCACCAGCAAGACGACGTCGTCGGCTGTGCCGACGGTTTCGTCCGGCCCTTGCGCGGTAACCAGAAAGGTCGTTGACGTGAGCGGGACCGGACTTGCGGCAGCGCCCCAAAGCTCATTCCCGTAAGGAGCAAAAGGTATCGTGGAAGCCGTTGGTGCCGTCTGCGCCGCACCCACGTATGCCACCGTGCCTCCCGCGACCAGCAGCGTCGCCAATGCGCGCATCGGCCATAAATTCGCCGTTTTTCGATTCATGGTGTCTACCTCCGAGGCGCCGGGCGCCCTCGTTCTGATCGGTAGGTTTGGATGGAGCGAGACGGGGATGCGCCCGCCAACCCCCCACGGCTGACGCGGCTCGACGCACTGCCCCGCCTCTCGCACTAGATGCCGCGTGCAGGGGCGCTCATGCCGGCGCGACTTGATGCGTGCATTTTGCGTGCCCCACGCAGCAGCACGGCAAGCGCCCGCAGCGCGGCCTCCGGTTCGTCGGCGTCAGCCCAGGACTCTTGCGAGCCGGCCGCGCAATAACCTCGTGGCAACAGCCCAATCGTCGACGCGCGGACGCGGCAACGCGTGCAGTAGCGAAGCGCGTCGTGGAGTGGCGGCTTGGGTCGCCAGATGGTGCCGGTTGGAGGGAATCGGAATGCGGCGTCTCGCAGTTCTCAGAGCGGAGAACGCGCGAGCAGGCCGAACGCGAGCAGTCGGAAAAACAGGCACGCGGCGGACCAGTGCGCGGCAGGTCAGGCCGAAGAGTTCGCAAAGCCTTCGGGTACGCACCGGCGTGACGCCGCGCTGCAAAGCGCGAGCAGCCCGCAAGCGAGGCGGAGGCTCAGATTCCGCTCCGACCACAATTGCCGGCTGTCAGCATTCTGCCTGTGCGGCGGTCGTTACGGCGGAGCGGATGCGCCATGTCCGTACAAGCCCAATCGCGATCGTGGCTGTTGACGGCGCCGCACCCATCACCGTGACCCGGAGCGGTTTCTCTTTGCCGCGGCGCGCGTGGTAATTCCCGCACAGGAGGAACCCCCGATGGAGCTCATCCGCGCCGAAGAAGTCATGGCCAGCCATCCCGAGCACGAGCGTCTCGCCCACGACCCCGCCTATGCCTTCGGGTCCGCGTATGTCGCGGATCATTTCTGCCCGATCTACGAGGCGTCGGTTCCGCTGATCGACTGCGGGTTCATGCACGCCGACGCGGTCTACGATGTCGTCAGCGTCAGCCGCGGGGCGTTCTTCCGCCTCGAGGGACACCAGGCGCGCTTCGCCCGGGCGTGCGATGCGATTCGCGTCCGCAACCCGTTCAGCCGCGAGAGGGAAGCGGAGATCCTCCATGAGCTGGTTGCCAGGGCCGGGCTGCGCGACGCCTACGTGTGGTGGACGGTCACCCGGGGGCAGCCGCCGATGGGACGCAGCGAGATGGTGAACGCTGCGAACTTCGACAACCGCTTCTACGCCTTCGCCGTCCCCTTCGTCTTCCTGGCCGATGACGAACAGCGCACTCGGGGTATCGACCTGATCGTCAGCCGCGACCGCATCCGGATTCCGCCGCGCGCCGTGGATCCGACCGCCAAGAACTTCTGCTGGCTCGACATGCAGATGGCGCTGTTCGAGGCGGGCGAACGCGGTGCGGAGTGGGCGGTGCTGACGGATGAGGCCGGCTATCTGGCCGAGGCGGCCGGCGCCAACATCTTCGCCGTCATCGACGGCACCGTCGTCAGCCCCGACTCGGGTTGTCTGGAAGGACTCACTCGCAGAAGCGTCGTCGATCTGTGCAGCGAGCTGGGCCTGCCGGCCGAGCTGAGGCGAGTCCACGCCGACGAATTCCGCGCTGCGCAGGAGGCCTTCATGACCACCACGGCCGGCAGCATCATGCCGGTCCGCAGCGTTGACGGCATCCCCATCGGCGGCCGCAACGGGCCCGGCGAGATCTCGGTCCGACTCCACAACCTCTACTGGGAGAAACGGTGGGGTGGCTGGCACGCCACGCCGGTGCGCTACGAGCTGGCTGTTTGATCCATCGCTCGGCAGGCGAGGCCGAGGCCCGGAAGGTCGCGCTGGGTTTGCAGCTCGCGGTTGCGGCGGCGCTGGTCGTGGGCCTGGCGGCGGCGCTGTTGGTCGCCAGGATGCCAGACACACACTCGAACCGTTCGTTGATGCGATTGCGCGACGCCATGACGCACGGTGACCTCGGTCATGTGGCGGAGGCCGAGTCCGCTTTCGCCGATGCGATCGAACTGGCGAAGGCCGACGCAAGCGTACACGACGAACAGGCCGCGCTGCTGATGCGCGCCGAGTGGCGAATGTCGGCAGGTGATCGAAATGGTGCGTCCTCCGATCTCGATCGGGTGGTTGCGATGGACGGTACGGTCATCGTTCCTGCGGGCGGCGTGGTTGCGCCGGACGAGAGCCGGTTCATCGCCTACGTGGACCGGGCGATCGTGCGCCTGCACGGCGGAGATCGCGAGGGTGCGCGCGACGACTTGACGGCTGCGTTCAGCGCCATCCCCGACTATTCCGCGCAGCGGCTCTACTACCTGGAGCGCCAGCGCGACCACGGCGTGGAATGGGCCCAGGACTGCGACGCCGCGATCGCCGAGCGCACGCGCATCATCGAGTCCGGCGGATCTTCGCCCGACGCCATGCTCGCCTACGCCGAGCGAGGCGCATGCCGGAGCTGGACGGGGGACGAAGAGGGCGCTCGCGCCGACTTCGTCCGTTCGAACGAGCTGCGGCAAAATCCCGGGCTGATTTACTTCTTTCGCGGGGTGGTTTCGCAGGCGCGGCACGATTGCCGGGCCGCGCTGGCGGACTACGCCGAAGCGCTGCGTCTGGCGCCGCGCCCGAGGCCGCGTCCGCCGCACCGGCGCAGCCCGAGTTCGCAGCTCTACGGTTACCACGCCGACCGGTTCGCCGAGGCGGCAGCCGGTGCGAGCGCTGTGGTGCCCAGGTTCGAGGCCGTCGAACAGAACGTAGCGGCGTGCGTATCGGGCAGCCCTACGCAACGTCGTGAGGGAATTCCATGAGCCGTATCTTCGGTGCAGTTCGCCAGAATGGGTACGTGGTGCGGGACGTACGCGCCGCGATGGATCACTGGGTCAACGTGATGGGCGTCGGACCGTGGTTTTACTTCGAACGCGTCAAGCTCGACTACTTCCGGCATCGCGGTGTCGCGTCGAATCTCGAAATGAGTATCGCGCTGGCAAATTCCGGCGACCTCCAGATCGAACTGATTCAGCAACGCAACGATGCGCCTTCGCTGTACAAGGAATTTATCGACTCCGGTCGCGAAGGAATGCAGCACGTCGCGTACTGGACGAACGACTACCAGGCCCTCTACGACCGCGCGTTGTCGCTTGGATACAAGGTGGGGCACGAAGGTCAGATCGGCGGCGAGCTGGGCCGCTTCGCCTACTTCGACACCGAGACGCACGCCGGCACGGTGATAGAGCTGTCCGACATCAGCGGTCCCAAGGGATGGTTCTTCGAGAACGTCGTCAAGCAAGCGTCCATCGCCTGGGACGGCTCCGATCCGATCCGCGAAACGTGAACTTCGGCAAGATCGTTCTCATCAACGCGTAAGGCCGGGGAACGCGGCTGTTTGCGTCGAGGCCATCCTCACCATCGGGTACTACATGACGATGACGCGCCTGACCGAAGTGACGCAGACCGATCTGGACGCGTCGGCCGGGATGGCAGTCTTCAATTCCGCGCAGGGCGCGCCAAAGTAGGTCGTGATTACTTCACGCCAGGCTGCCTGCTCAGCTCCCAGAAGTACTTCTTCCAGGCCTCGCGATCGCCCGGTGCCGGCTCGCTGACCTTGGTGGTGGCGCCGAGGGGCAACTCGCGCGAGGCGGCACGCGAGGCGGCGCGCGAAGCGGCGGGAGCCGCGGCCGCGGTTGCCGGCTGCGTCGTAGAGCGGCGGTGACACATGAAGCAGAGGTTCGGCCAGTCCACCCGAAGGAAGTCACCGATCTGGTCCACGCCGTGTGGTTTGTGGCACGTGATGCAGCTTATGTAGCCCTTTCCAGGGTCGGCCGGGTCGGTGACGAGCGGCAGCCCTGCAGGCGACAGCGTGGGATCGACGATGAACCAGGTGCCATCCACGAGCGCGCGGTTGTTGTCGCGGTTGATGATGAGTGTGCGAAAGCCGGGCCACATCTCTTCTTCGGGGTCGGGCGGGTAGTGGATTTCCACCGGGTGGTACGCCGAGTCCTGGCCCATCATCCAGATGTTGTGTGCGCCGCCGGCGCTCCAGTCGAGATTGGGGCTCATGTTCCAGGGGTCCGGGGTGGGCATCTGATCGACGCCGGTCGTTGTGCGGATGACGCCGTCGTGGCAACCCAGGCAGTGCATCGGGGACACGAGGCTCGGGTTTCGCCGTGGACCCACGGTGGTGCCGTCGTCGCGCACGACGCGATAGTCGGGGTCCGTGACCACCGCGATTCCGCCCGGGAAGTCGTTCCCAAAGTCGCCGACGAAGTCCTGCGCAATGCGCGAGTGACAGGCTGCGCAGAGATTGCTGGCCGCGCTCGCGGCGAGGTTCGGGTACGCGGCGCTGCCGGAGAAGTCGTGAGGCCCTACAGCGCGGGCAAGTTCCGCGTGCCCGACCAGCGCGATGAGGACTGCGAGCGCCGACAGTCGTGAGATGAGCATGAACGCCTCCGTTGCACGCGACTGCGATAGTATACGGGCATCCTTCCCCAGGTGAGGCTGTCTGGCAAACCCGCGCGTGCGACGGTGAACCGCTCCGCTTATTCGTCCTGACAGTAATCGTCGCAGCCGTCGCCGTTGACGGTGTTGGCGTCGTCGCACTGCTCGTCGCAGCCGATCGCGCCATCACCGCAGCGGCATACGCGGATGAAGCCTTTCACGGCAACCGCGCCGGGTCCGGTGATGCCGGCCGCGTTGTTGATCGCCGGAGAGCCGGTCTGCGGTACGCAGAACAATGCCACGGTCTGCGGTACCGACGTGTCGTTCGCGCAGGTGCCGCCCACGCCGCAGTCGGCGTTGGCTGTGCATGTGGCGAGCGTGTCGGTGCAGTACGCACCCAGAGGCGAGGGCACGCCGGTGCGCGAGATTCGCGGCTCGAAGCACGGACGGAAGTCGAACTCGCACACGCCCGCGCCGTTGGACTGGCAGGTGGAGTCGTCGTTGCAGCTTCGATACTCCTGCAGCGAGCAGCGACCATCCAAGGTCTGGGCGCACCTCTCGTCCTGCTCCATTCCGCAGATGTTCTTGTCGCTGGCGCAGTCGTTGGGCTTCTGTTGCGGCGAGTTCTGCGCGTTGTTGGTTCCGGTGCCGACCTGACAGGTCTGGCCCTGCGGACAGTCTCCGCTCTCGAAGCAGGGCAGGCTCGGGTTGTTGTTGCAGAAGCCGCACTGGCACCAGAAGCCGCACGAAATCGGCTGGTCAGGCGCTTCGGCGCAGGTTCCCTTGCCGGCGCACTGCGCCTCGCCGGTGCAGGCCGTGGTCGGATCGCCGGTG
The DNA here is from genome assembly GCA_016218925.1 of Deltaproteobacteria bacterium. Taxonomy (GTDB): domain Bacteria; phylum Desulfobacterota; class Binatia; order UBA1149; family CAITLU01; genus CAITLU01. The sequence continues at coordinate 13,842 of JACRCR010000045.1, forward strand.
CAACGCCTGCAATCGGCGTTGCTGCTGCACGCGAGGTCGTCGTCGATGCACTTGCCGGTGCCGCTCAGCGGATTGGACGTGAAGCTGTAGTTCTTGCACGGCAGCTTGGCGGTCTTGGTGGTCGTGCCGGTGGTGACTTCGTTGAAGCGGATGGTCAGGCCGGCGCCCGACATGTTCGATCCGGTGGTCGGCGCGCAGTCGTGCGAGACGCCGCCGAAGTTGGGACTGACGCCTTCGACCGTACAGGCCGCGCCGGGGGTCTGCCCACCTTCGCAAGTGAATTGCTGGCCGACCTGCGGGTTCTGCGCCGGGGTCCCGCAGCGAGGGCAGGGCCGCCCGAGCAGTTCGCCGAGGTGAACGCGCGAGCGCAAGTTCGCCGACATCACGCCGGTTCCGGCGCCGGCATCGGCGGTGCCGCTCAGCAGGCCGTCGAAGTAGGTCACCACGCAGGCCGGAGTTCCACCCGACGACAGCGGCAGTGGCGGTCCGAAGGTGGCCACGCACGATACGCCCACCGGACATTCGGCGTTGGTCAGGCAGTTGGCCAGCGTCGTCACGCAGTGCTTCTGATGCGTGGGGCCGGTGATGTCACAGAGGTTGTCGTCGAGGCAGTCGCAGGTCGCTTTGCAGTCGTTGCTGCCACAATCGCTGTCCTTCACGCACGCCGCGTCGTTGTCGCTGCAGCGTCGCAGCGTGCGGGCGGTGATCGTCGAGCCGATGACGACGTCGGCGTTGTGGCCGAGTCCGGTCCAGCCCGAGTCCAGGTCGGAGCCGATCAGCGTGGTGAGCTCGGCCGAGGTACAGGCAGCGCCAGTGGTGCACTTGCAGTTGAGCAGTACGGGCCAGCCGACCGAGAAGCCGAGACAAAGCAGCGCGTCGCCGGCGGTGATGTTGCCGTCGCCGTTGACATCGCAGATGCACGGCTTGTCGGCGCAGCCTCGGACGTCCTGACCGACGGCGGATTTGAGAATCGCGAGGCAGTCGCTCACCGTCGGCTTCGCGCCGCCGGAGGCGGGCTGGCCACAGTCCATGGGGTCGGCCGCGACCAACGCCGGCTGGGCGAGAGACGCGGCGGCAAGCAAAGCTAGTGCGGGCAACGTCCACTTCGATTTCATCTGGGCCTCCGTGCCCGGAGCTTCCGGTCGATGAGCAAAGCGAGCCGTGTTCGGCAACAGTGACTTCGGTCCGAAGGATGTCGGGGTGCTCGACGGTATGTCAACGATACATCTGCTTCACCGGCGAATACCCGCGGACCACCCGGGCTGGCAATGCCACGGCGAGCCGGATAGCGATTGCCGCTGCGCGCCGTGAGCGGCGCGCTCCGGGCCCCACCAATGTTTGGAACCTATCGATTCCTGCTCGCCTGCATGGTCGTCTGCGGGCACACCTGGTACTTCCTCATGGGGCGGCTCAGCTGGCTGGGAACCTACGCGGTCTTCGGCTTCTATCTGCTCAGCGGCTACCTGATGACCCGCGTGCTGCACGAGACCTACGGTTACGGGCCGCGCGCTCTCGGCCGTTTCCTGGGCAACCGAGCCCTGCGCGTCTATCCCGCTTATTGGGGTGCGATGGCCGTCATGGTCGCGCTGCTGATCGCGATTCCCGGCGTCGCCGGAAACCAGACCGCGATGGTGTTCCTTCCCGGCGACGCGGCGCAGTGGCTCTACAACGCCGTCATTCTCGGAATCGACGTCGACTACATACCGCGACTCGTACCACCTTCGTGGTCCCTGCACCTGGAGCTGGTTTTCTACATCATGCTGGGACTGGGCCTTTCCCGTACACGGACGACCACCGCGCTGTGGCTGGCCGCGAGCGTGGCATGGACCGCGTACGCCAACCTCACCGACATCCCGTTCGGAGATCGCTATGCGAGCGTGCTCGGCGCGTCGCTCCCATTCGCCGCAGGTGCCGGCGTTTACTACCTGCCTCGCCTGCCTACAGGCACGGCCAACCGGGTCGGGCTCCTGGCCGCGGCAGCGTTCTTTCTTCACGCGCTGATCGCCGGTCTTGCCTACGCCTCCACCAGCGGCGTGGCCTTCTACGCCTCGCTCGCACTCACGACGATTGCGGTGACCGTCCTGCGCGACGCGCGAACTCAGCCGCGCTGGCGGCGTCTCGACACTCGTCTCGGCGACCTGGCGTACCCGATCTTTCTGTTGCACATGGCGGTCGCCTATTTCGTGCAGTGGGTGTTCCCGGCGGCGGCGACGCCGCCGAGGCTATGGTTCCTGACGACCATGCCTCCGCTCTTGCTTGCGTCGGTGCTGCTGAACCGGCTGGTCGAGAAGCCCATCGAGAAAGCCAGGGTGAAGGTGCGCGGCGTCGAGATCGGCGCTTTGAAGACGGCAAGAAGCAACGAGGCTGCCGAAGCGGCGCGCGGGTAGATCGCGGCTTTCGTGAGGCGCCCCTGGATCATCGGCTTTCGGCGACCTCGACGAGCAGGTGAGTCCTCAGTCCGCGGCCTCTGCCCACGCTTGCGCGAGGCGGCGTCGGTCGATCTTGCCGCTTGCGTTGCGCGGCAGTGCGCTGACGAAGCGAATCAGTCGCGGCGTCTTGTAGGCGGCCAGGCGAGCGCGGCACCAGGCGGTGAGTTCTTCGGCGCTGGTCGTGACGGCGTGCTCGCGGCCGCCGCGCAGTGCGATCAGCGCGACGACTCGCTGGCCCCACTCGCAGTCGTCGATACCGAACACCGCGCATTCGCGTACGGCGACATGCTCTTCCAGCACCGCCTCGACCTGCGCCGGTGCGACGTTCTCGCCGCCGCTTACAATCAGGTCGGTGCGACGGCAGGCGATGTGTACGCGACCGCGCGCGTCGATGGAGGCGAGGTCGCCGGTGTGCAGCCATCGGGGCCGGGAAGTTGCGTGGGGGTCCTTGCGAGGATTCGCATCGCCGTGCGAGTCGGCTGCGACCGCACCGAACGCCGCGGCGTCGGCTTCTTCGTTGCGGAAGTAGCCGCGCGTCACGTTCGCTCCGCGTGCGAGCAGCTCGCCGACACCGTCTTGCGCGGGAGAGTCGATGCACACCTCCACGCCGGGCAGCGGGATGCCCACACTGCCGTCTACCGTGCCGGCGCTACCCGGCTCGGTGGTACAGAGTTGCGAGCACGCTTCGGTGAGGCCGTAGCTCGCGGCGATCGGGAGTCCTGCTTCCAGGGCCTTGCGCGCGAGCGCCGGCGACAGCGCTGCGCCGCCGATCAGCAAGCAGCGCAACCTGGCGTGGGCGCGACCTCTCAGCGAGTCGAGCACCCGCGCCAGCATCGTCGGTACCAGCGAGATCATCGTCGCCGGGCCGTCCTCGATCGCGCTGCGCACGCGCTCGATGTCGAAGCCGTCTTCGAGATCGACACTGCTGCCTTCGAGCACCGCGCGGGCGAGGATCGCCAGGCCGCCGACGTGGTAGAGCGGCAGCGTTGCCAGCCACACGTCACCGGCGCCGTGCCCAAGACGCCGTCGCGACGCCGTGGCGGCTGCGAAGTGGTTGGCGCTGGTCAGCACCACGCCTTTGGGCAGCGCGGTGGTCCCCGAAGTGTAGAGGATCATCCAGGCGGCCTGAGCGTCGATGTGAGATGGAAGCGCTGCAGACTTCGCGATCGCGACGCGGTCGAGAGCGTCGTGGACGTCCAGGCAGACGGCGCCGCGCGCCAGACCGCCGGGCTCGCCGCGCAATGGTGCGGTCGCGTCGAGCAGCAACAGCCGCGGTTCGGCGTGCGCGAGCAAGGTGCCGAGCTCGGCGGCGCCGAGCCGTGTGCTGAGCGGCACCAGTACCGCGCCGAGCTTCTGCGCGGCGTGCGCCAGTGCCACCAGACGCGGATGACTGGCCATGCACGCGGCGACGCGGTCGCCGCGCGCGACGCCGAGCCAGAGCAGCCGCAGCGCCACCGCCTCGGCCTCGCGCGCCAGTGCGGCGTAGTCGAAGCGGCACGACGCGTCGCACGTCGCGCGGTCGTGCACCTCACCTCCGAAGTGAAGCGCAGCGGCGCTCGGAGTGAGCCTTGCGCGTTGCCACAGCCACGCGTCGCCCAGGCCGCGCCGGTCATCGCCGGTGATGGCGCGATCAGTGTTCACGTTCGGGAAGTTCCACGCCGAGGCCGGGGCCGCGAATCACGAAGAAGGGCGCCGGCGCTTGCGTCGCAGGGCGTATCGGCGCCTGCGGCGCGTCCGCAACCGCCGCCGCACGGCCCGCATCGTCCATCATCGCTTCCGTCGTGCACAGTGGGGCCGAGTCCAGGAAGAACGCGCCGCCAAGGCCGAGCGCTTCGCCGCTGCCGGCGGCGTGTGCCACATGGGAGGTGGCCGCGCGACCGACCCCCGACTCGATCGAATCGGTGAATACCACGCGCAGGCCTTCGCGCCGCGCGATCTCCGCGAGCGCCAGTGCCGGCAGCGGTCCGCCGACGCGTTCGAGTTTGAGCACCAGCACGTCGGCCGCGCCGGCGGCGATCACCGCGTCCAGATCGCGGCTGCACGGGATCGATTCGTCTACGGCGATCGGCGCGTGCGCGCGCAGAGCGCGCATCAGTGCGAGTCGGTGCGGCGAGTCGTCGGCGAGAGGTTCTTCGACGAAATCGATGCCGGCGTCGCCAACGCCGCGCATGACGGACTCGGCGTCGACTTCGTTCCACGCGCCGTTGGCGTCGAGCCGCAGCCTCATCTGCGGCCCCGCGGCAGCGCGCACGTCCAGTATCCGGGCGATGTCGTCGCCGGCACCGGCGGCGCCGACTTTGAGCTTTACCGAACCGAAACCTTGCGAGCGGTAACGCGCGGCCTCCTCGGTGGCCAGCGCGGGGTCGCCCGACAGCAGGGCCGAGACTGCAAGCGTTGCGTCGGAGGTGGCGCCGAGCAGTCGCGCCAACGAAACCCCGCGCCGCCTCGCTTCGAGATCGAGCAGCGCGCATTGAAGCCCCGCGCGTGCGGTAGACGACAGCGACACGTCGAAGCTTCGCTCGAGCAGCTCCGACGCGAGCGGCCGGGTCGCGACGATCTGCGCGGCGAGGTCCGCGAGTTCGCGCCGAGTTGCGGCCGCGCTACGCTGCGACAGCCAATCGACCGCACTGGCCTCGCCGATTCCCTGGGCGCCGTCGTCGCCGCGCAGCCGCAGCCACGTGACCTCGCGCGTGAGCAGTGCCGCGCGCCCGGCGGCAGCCGGGTGCTCGAGCAAGATCTCGCTCCGGGTCTGGGCCGCGGGCCGGAGCGACCCCGCGCTCGTCGGCGCCACCGGCCGCTGCAGCAACCGCCGCAGCGGGATCGACATCGAAGCGACCTGCGCTGCGACGACGCGGCCGCTCACAGCAGCGGCGAGCACAACTCTCCGAGCGCCAGCATCCCGCCGTAGACGACCTGCAAACGCGCAGTGGCGCCGAGCATCTCGTTGAGCGCCGGGCCGCTGCGCTGGAGAACTTCTCGGGTCGTCCGAATCGCCAGCGGCGCCGCCAGCAGCGGATACAACAGCGTCACGCCGAACTGCCAGGCCAGCAGCAGCGGCCACGCCAGCGCGACGACGACCAGCGCTACGTACTGTACGCGGGTTGCGCGCTCGCCGATGCGCACCGCCAGCGTGCGCTTGCCGGCCTTGGAATCGGTGGCGATGTCGCGCAGGTTGTTGACTACCAGGATCGCGACCGCGAGCAGCCCGATCGGGACCGCCGCTGCGACCGTGCCCGGCTCCACCACCCCGCGCTGCAGCCACACCGTGCCGCACACCGGCACCAGTCCGAAGAACGCGAACACGAAGACGTCGCCGAGGCCGTGCGAGGCCAGCGGCCAGGGGCCGCCCGCGTAGGCGTACGCGCAGACCAGTGAGACGACGCCGACGACCAGGATCGGTAATCCGCCGCGCGCGATCAGCACCACGCCGAGCGCCGCCGCTGCCGCCACGCACGCCAGGAAACCGCGGCGCACCGCCGCAGGCTCGAGTAATCCGGACTGCACGACGCGCGTGGGGCCGACCCGTTCGTGCGTGTCGATGCCGGCGACGTAGTCGTAGTAGTCGTTGGCGAGGTTGACGGCGGCCTGGATCGCGAACGCCGCCGCCAGTGTGATCGCGGCGATCGCGATGTCGCCAGCCGAGCGCGGTGGCGCCAGCGCGAGTCCCACCACCACCGGCACGATGCTCGCGGTCAGCGTGCGCGGCCGGATCGCCAGCAGCCAGCGCCTCGGTGTCGTAAGCGTGTCGTTCATCGTCGTCCGGTTGTGCAAGTCGAGTCAGCGCGCGTCGCGGCCAGCCGCGCTCACGGCAGGCGACGGAACTTCGAGAAGTCGGGCTGGCGCTTTTCGAGGTAGGCGTTGCGACCTTCCTGGCCCTCTTCGCTCATGTAGAAGAGCAGCGTGGCATTGCCGGCCAGTTCCTGGATGCCGGCCTGACCGTCGAGTTCGGCGTTGAAGCCGGCCTTCAGGCAACGCAGCGCGATCGGGCTGTGCTGGAGCATCTCGCGGCACCAGGCCACCGTGGTCGCTTCGAGCTCGTCGAGCGCAACCACCGTATTGACCAGTCCCATCTCGAGCGCTTCGCGCGCGTCGTACTGGCGGCACAGGTACCAGATCTCGCGGGCCTTCTTCTGTCCGACCAGCCTGGCGAGATACGAAGCCCCGAAGCCGCCGTCGAAGCTGCCGACGCGCGGGCCAGTCTGGCCGAAGCGGGCGTTGTCGGCAGCGATGGTAAGGTCGCAGACGACGTGCAGCACGTGGCCACCGCCGATCGCGTAGCCTGCCACCATCGCCACTACCGGTTTGGGCAGGCTGCGGATCAGTCGCTGCAGGTCCAGCACGTTCAGGCGCGGTACTCCGTCGGTGCCGACGTAGCCCTGCTCGCCGCGCACGCGCTGATCGCCGCCGCTGCAGAAGGCTTCGTCGCCCTCGCCGGTCAGGATCACGACGCCGATCTCCTCGTCGTCACGCGCTTTGGCGAAAGCGTCGAGCAGTTCCATCACCGTGCCGGGCCGGAACGCGTTGCGCACCTGGGGCCGGTTGATCGCGATGCGGCCGATGCCTTCGGCCTTCTTGAAGGTGATGTCCTGGTAGGTGTGGGCGGTTTGCCACGCGATGGTCACGGTCGGGCTCCTTGGTTGTCGTTGATCTGTGCGATCTCGTCGGCGAAGGCCGCGAGGGCGCTGGCGAAGAAATCGGGTCTTTCCAGATGGACGTTGTGTCCGGCGGCTTCGGCGGCAGTCCACCTGGCGTCAGGCAACGCGGCCAGCATCTGCTCGGCAATCGCGGCGAACTTGGAGTCGAGACAGCCGGTCACGAGCAGCACCGGAAGCGGCAGCGCGCTCAGGTGCTCGCCGAGCCAGGGCTGACTGCCGGTGCCAGCGGCCCTGAGCGAAGCGGCCAGTTCGCGGGCGTCGCCGAGCAGGCGCAGGTGTCGCTGCCTTTGGCGCGCCACCGGCTCGAGCGCGCTCTGGCTGGCGAACAGCGGCAGTGACTCCCATGCCTGGACGAACGCGGGCAGACCGTCGCGCTCCAGCGTGGTCGCGCGCTGTTCGTCTTCGGCCACGCGGCGACTACGTGCGGCCGCATCGGCGATTCCGGGCGATGCGCTCTCCAGCACCAGACCGCGCAGCCGTCGGCCGGCCCTGAGTGCGTAGGCCAGCGCGATGCGCCCTCCCATCGAGTAACCGGCCAGGATCGCGCCGCGCAGATCCAGTCGATCCAGCAGCTCTTCGATCAACCGGCAGGCGGCGTCGATCGAGTAGTCGTCTGGAAACCGCGCCACGCGCGTGCGGCCATGACCGGGAAGATCCACTGCGACGATGCGCAGCCGCGGGCCGAGCGCGTCGCTGACCGCCTGCCAGTCGTCCTTGCAGCCGAGGAAGCCGTGCAGCAGCACCACCGCGGGCGCGGCGGGTGGGCCGCTGTCATCGTAGGCGAGCTCGCAGTTGTCGATGACGAGGC
>JACRCR010000039.1 GCA_016218925.1 Deltaproteobacteria bacterium
CCCACCGCAGGCATCACCCGCGCGCCGGCGGCCAGAATCGAAAGAACAGGGGCATCGGTGGCCACGCCCGCCGGCCCTCGACCAACGATGAACGACCGAAGCCCCCGCACCCACAGATTCTCGCGAAGAACCCAAAGTAAAGGCACGCGGTGCGAAGACCATGAGGAGACGCCGCGCCCCGCGAAGATCGCCGTCGCAGCGGCTCGGAGTGCGCGCGGCGCGCCGCCGCGAATCCACCAAGATTCGCGGCGGCGCTTTCGAAACCCGGCAGGTTACATCTGGAAGCCGGTGACTTCCTTGTCATCCTCGAAGTAGAAGACGCGGCCGGTCACTTCGTCGACCGAGTACTTCGGTTCCTTGTCGCCGAGGTAGACCTGGGCGGTGTTCTGGCCGGTGGTGAGGTCGACACCGATCAGCCCCGGGCCCTTCTTGCGGCCCTCCTCGACGTTGGTGAGGAAGAACGCGCGGCGCGCGCTGGCCTTGGCCGCGGTGTAGCGCTTGCTCGCCATCTTCTGGAAGTCGTCGAATCCGGCAACGGCCTTCTGGCTGGCCTCGCTGGCGTAGGCCCCGCTCTGCACCGCGCTGCTCCAGTTGGCCATCGAGGCCGCGGCCGACAGCGCACCCATCGCGATGATCGCGAAGTCGTTGACGCCCGGAGCCTCGTAGTACAGCGACCAGTCGACGGCCTTCTTGGCGGGGTCGAATGACAGGATGTGCTGCTGGCCGCGCACGACCACCTTGTTCTGGTCGGTGCGCATCAGTTGTACCGGTACGTCCTTGCGATCGTCGCCGGCCGCCGCGGAAACCGATCCTTGCGCCGCGCCGATGAAGCCGCCCGTCAGCAGGCCCAGGCCGACCTTCATTCCCATCGCGGTGGTATCGGCGACACCGAGGCTGCGCTTGAATTCGATGGGCACCTCAAACGACGTGCTCGCCTTGGCGCCGCCGCGGGCGTCGTAGCCCTTGAGGTGGTCGGCGTCTGCGACCATGACCGACTTGTTGTCGGGAAGCACCACGACGTTGGTGAGACCTTTCTCCAGGTCGTCGTCTTCCCACAGTTTCGCGCCGGTCTTGCGATCGACCGCCATCACGCCGATCGGTTCCTTGAGTTCCCAGTGCTTGTTGTCTGCGGTGAAGTTGCCGCCCATGCGCGCGAACAGGACGTCGCCGGCCGGGATCAGCTCGGAGATGACGCCGGTACCGAAGAATCCCGAACGCAGCTTGTCGGTCTTCCATCGCACGGCGCCGTTGGCGAGGTCGATCGCGTAGACGACGCCGTTGCCCGACGCGTAGACCGTGGCGTCGGCCACGGTCAGTGGCGGGTACGACTGCTTGAAAGCCTTGTTCGACGGCTTGAACGGAACGCCCCACTTCAGCGCGCCGGTCTTGATGTCGAAGGCGTGTACGCCCTGGAACGGCAGCAGCAGGGTATCGCCGGCCAGTACCGGAGACTGATGGCCGGACAGATCCATCTTGACGAAGAACATCCCCGAGTTCTCGGCGGTGTGAAGCTGAATGTCGTTTGCGTCGCCGTACTTGGTCGACCACAGCACGGCGCCCGTGTAGGCGTTGACGGCGCGCACGAAGGTTCCCGCTCCGCCTTCGCCGTCGAACTGCTGAACGAAGAACACGGCCATCTGCTTTTCCGGGATCGCGAAGGCACCGAGGTAGCTCCCCGTGATTTCTTTCGTCTCCCAGATCGTCTTTCCGGTCGCGATATCGAGAGAGTAACCCTTGCTCTTGGGCGGAATGGTGCCGGTCTGCTGTACCACCAGCAGCGCGGGCGTGCCCTGGATCTCGCGCACGTTGAACGGCGCGATGTTGTCGATGTCCTCGCGGATCCACAGCGGCTTGCCGGTGGCCGGATCGTAGTTGACGACCGAACCGCTGGTGCCGACGAGCAGCGTTCCGTACTCGGTGACCCGCTGCCACTTCAGCTTGTCGGGCAGCTTGGCCGACCACAGCTTGGTAGCCTCGGCGTGGGAGTGGGAAGCTCCCGTTAAGAAGAACGACGCGACGGCGAGCGTCGCGAAGGCGGCGTGACGAAACTTCATCGATGTCCTCTCAGCGCTGAATTTCGGCACGCAAGGCGAGCTTCGCCCCGGAGCCGTGGGCGGGTGTTAGCGGAAACCCCACTTCGTTGCACGCCCGGCGGCGCTGCGCGGCCTACCGGCTGGCAGGCAAGGCGCGTGCCCGCCGCGACCGGAGGAGTCGTTCCGGTGTCGCTCGCGCCGATCTCAGGCCTGAATTCTCGGCCGCGAGATCGCCGGCTCCCGAGCAGGATCTCGGCCGGCGCGACGAGAACCGGCATCAGATGTGTGCGCGAGATAGGCGCGCCCCGACGCGATCGACTCGGTGCTGGGACTTCCCGCCGGTCCCCCACGTCGACAGAGCGCGCCGCTTCCTTTACGGCACCAGCCGGCAGCGAACCCGCCCGGATGTGTTGGTGCAGCTCAGTGCGCCTTCAACGACGTCGTCGCCGACAGTCAGCGTGACGGTGGCCGCGCCCGAACCCAGGTCCACGAGCGCGCTTCTGCGCGCTCGCCACAGGACCTTGTAATCCGCGCTGCGGCTGTTCTTGATGGTGGCCTTGAGGACGCCCGCGACGCTGCCGGTAGCGTCGGCGTAGACGAAGGTCGGCTTGGGCCTGCCCTTGTCGATGAACAGCGAGGCGAGCTCGCCGAGGTAGCCGCCGTGTCCGCTCTGACCCAGTTGCAGCGAGACGAGCTCGGAGTCGGCGTGCAACGCGGCGCCGCCGGGCAGCGTGAACGCGACCTTCACGACCATCGTGTCGTCGCGTCCGGCCACGCCGGTTCTGGTGGCAACGCTTGCCGACGACGCGGCAGTGACGCTCGGCCCCGGTAGCGTCGTCGTGGTGGTGCTGGTGGTGGTCGGCGCCGGCGATGCGCACTCATCGCAGCCGGTGAGGGTGGGTCGGTCGATGCAGGTTCCGTCGCAGCAATCGCCGCGTCCGTCGTGGTCGGCGTCGAGCTGGCTCGGGTTGATCACGTCCGGGCAGTTGTCGTCACACGCCACTGCGGCCGCGTCGCAGATCGTGTCGCCGACGACTGCACTGGAGCTTCCGTCGTCTGCCACGCCATCGGTGTCGCTGTCGATCGCGCTGCCGATCGCGACCGGCAACGACTGCACCAGAGCGCTGCCTGCATAAACGTCGAGTGTCGTCTGCGCGGGCGCTCCGACATCGTCGATCGTGATGGTCTGCCCGCCCGCGGCGTCGAGCACGAAAGACTCGGTCTGGGTGTCGGCGTCGGTGTCGGGACTGACGATGGCGAGACCGGCACCCGCCACCACGGTGATCGCCACGCCGCCGGCGCCTGGATCGGCGACGTTGCCGAACAGGTCGGTCGGCAGCACGCGCAGGCTCTGCTGCGTCGCCGCGCCGTCGGCGCTCAGCACCAGGCGCTGCGATGGAAGGACGAGGGCGCGCCCGCCCCCACCGGCCAGCGGAGCGACGCGAAGCCGAGGCCCCTGGCTGGCGCGAAAGCTCGCCGCTGCGGCGTCGACGAAAACGCGCGCCGCACGTGCATCGCCACTGGTGACGACGAACTGATCGGTGGTCGCTTCGCTGCCATCGGTCGCAACCGCGAACGGCGTGCCGAGCACCGGAAGACCGGGCGCGGGCAGATAGTTGCGTTCGGCGTCGAAGGCGAGCTGGCTCGGGAGATCGGGATCCGGAGGCGGAGCGTTGCCGCCACCGAGCAGGCGCTTGGGGTCGAGCGGAGGAAAGAACGGCCATCTGGTAAGGATCAGCGTGCCGTCACTGAACAGGCTGGCGGGATCGCTGCCGGTGTAGGCGCCGGCGACCAGCGCAACCGTGACTCCGCCAATCGAGGCGGGCGCGCCGAGTTGGGCGCCGATGGTTCCCTGCACGCGCCCGCTGATGAGAGAACCGACCTGCCGTCCGGCCAGCGCGGTGGCTTCTTGCCGTTCGAGTTCGTTGTCGGCCGCGCCATCGGCGTCGGTAGGGCCGATGACGCCGTCGCCGTCGAGGTCGGCGAACGCGTAGATCGCCACCGGACGCGCATCGAGATCGGTGGACGTGATGACGTTGCCGTACGCGGGCGAGCCGGTGCCGTCGCTCACCATCACGGTGAACGGCGTCTCGGCGCCCTGACCGCTGCTGCCCCCTCCGGCTGTAACCGTCGTAAGAGACGGACCGCCGGGCGCGCCGGCTGGTGGCGGCACCACGGCGCCGCCGATCGTGCCGACACGGATGGCCAGATCGACGTCGCCGGTAAGGCCGGTATCGATCACGTCGTCGCCGCTGCCGAAATCCTCGTCGGGCCCAGGCAGCAGTAGCGGCAGTCCCGGCATGATCGGATAGGCAAGCGTGGTGGAGCTATCGACGGGATCGCCGAGGAACACCTGCTGGGCCAGCGCGACGCGCGCACCGAGCAGACTCCATGCAACGCAAGAGATCCACGCCGATGCCAGTGCCGCGCGGCGCACGTGCTGGCGCGGCGACGCATGGGGTGCGAGAGACATGATAGCCAGCAGTGTCATGGCGCACTCTGCTGGACGGCGGCCGTCACTTCGTTGCTGAGGAAGGTGCCTTCGGCCGGCAGCACGACGTAGAGCACCACGGAGACATCGCCGGCGGCGAACACCGGCGGCAGTTGCAGCGTGATCTCGTGGGCGCCGAGCCGCAGCAGCGCGGCCGCGGCGTCGGGGGAGGCGGAGGCTTCCAAGCCGGCGATCTCGCCGGCCGCCAAACCGTCGCCGAGCGCGGCGAAGGTCCCCGACTTTGCGGTCTGGGCCGGCGAGAACAGCGCGAACACGGCGCCCTGACGTACGACGATGCCGAGCGGGAAGTCGAGTTGCAGGATGTCGTCGAAGCCCCATGCGCCGGTGAGTTCGACCAGCTCGGCGGCGGGGTTGCCGGTGGCGCCGGCCTGTCCGATCACCAGCACCGGATCGGTGGACCCGGCCAGGACCGGCGTCGGAGCCGGCGCCAGCGCCAGGGCTGTGGCCAGTGCGAGCCAGGCGCGGCGAAGCGTTCGTTGCGGAAGATGTTTCAAGCGTCTCCTTTGCCCGCGCTTACCGGGCTGGTCACGGAACTTGCAGAATATGTGCCGGAACCCGGCGCCCGACAAGTCACCTTCGCCTGCGATTTCGCGGGTGCTACAAGGCCGTGTGCCAGCGGCGACCGCGCCGGCGGGGCAGCGCGGGGCATCTCGCGCGTGAAGTGGGGCAGGTGCCCCGGTGCGGGACACGGAGTTTTCTCGCGGTCCGCCGGTGCGGGTCGTTCCAGCAAGAGGTCTGCAAGTGGCCGATATCCTGATCGTAGAAGATGAAGAGGTGCTGCGCCTGACGCTCGCGCGCAATCTGCGCAGCAAGGGCCACGCGGCGCGTGCGGCTGCCAGCGCCGAAGAAGGCCTCGAGATGATCGCGCAGGGTCCGCCCGACGTGATTCTCAGTGACCACCGGCTGCCCGGAATGACCGGCTACGACCTGTTGCTCGCGGTCAAGGCCGATCATCCCGACATCCCTTTCGTCATCCTCACCGCGCACGGCACCGTCGAAGACGCGGTCGCCGCGATGCGCGAAGGCGCCGCCGACTACCTGCGCAAGCCAATCGATCTCGGCGAACTGCAACTGGTCGTCGAGAGATGCTTGAAGGGGCAGGGGGTACGCCGCGAGCTGGACTACTATCGGGGGCGTCACCTGGCCGACGGCGCCCTCGAAGGCATTCTCGGTTCCTCGCCGGCGGTGGAGCGGCTGCGCGCCGTGATCTCGCGAGTGGCTGCGTTGCAGAAGGAAGGCGGGATCGGTCCGACGGTGCTGCTCACCGGCGAGACCGGCACCGGCAAAGGCATGGTCGCGCGCGCCATTCACCGCGCCTCGATCCGCCGCGACTGCCCGCTGATCGAGGTCAACTGCACCGCGATCCCCGAAGACCTGCTCGAAGCCGAGCTGTTCGGCTACGAACGCGGAGCATTCACCGGCGCGGTCGCGGCCAAGCCTGGGCTGCTCGAAGCGGCCGAGTCCGGCACCATCTTCTTCGACGAGATCGGGCACATGAGCGTCGGCCTTCAGGCCAAGCTGCTCAAGGTGATCGACGAGCGCAGCGTGCGGCGTCTGGGCAGCACACGCGACCGAGCAGTGCGCTGCTCGTTCGTGACCGCCACCCACATGGATCTGGAAAAACTCGTGGCCGAGACCAGGTTCCGCGAGGATCTCTACCACCGCATCCGCGTCGTGGAAGTGACGATGCCGCCGCTGCGCGAGCGCGACGATGACATGCTGCGGCTGGCCGACCATTTCCTGGCGCGGCATGCAGCCGACTACGGGTTGCCCGCTCCGCGTCTCACCGAAGCGGCCCGCCGGGCTCTGCGCGCGCACCGCTGGCCGGGCAACATCCGCGAACTCAGTCACACGCTCGAGCGAGCGGTGGTGCTCGCCACCAGCGATACGATCGACGTCGAGGATCTGGGGCTGCGCTCGCGCGGCGCAGTGACCGCGACGTCCGATGACAGCACGGCCCGCGCCGGCGTGACCGCGCCGCGCGCGGAGGCCGGCGGCCCGGCCGCGCGCATCGCAGGCGGCGCAATCGAGATCGACTTTTCGCAGGGACCGCTGGCGATCGAAGAGATCGAGCGCGAACTACTGATGCGCGCGCTGGCTCAGGCTGCGGGTTCCAAGACCGAAGCCGGGCGCCTGCTCGGCATGTCGCGCGATATGTTCCGCTACCGGCTTTCCAAGTACGAGGCCTGAGGCAAGCGGTCGGGAACTTCGACGCGGAAGCACGCTCCGCCTTCGGGCGCCGCTGTCACCGCGACGCTGCCGCCGTGAGCGTCGGCAATTTTCTTGACGGTGGCCAGGCCGATGCCGGTCCCTCTGGCCTTGGTGGTGAAGAAGAGCCGGAACAGTTCGTCGCGCTTGGCGGCGGCGATGCCGGGTCCGCTGTCGCGGACTTCGAGCCACGCGACTGCATCCGCGGACCCGACCGCGATCGCGATGCGTCCGCCTTCGGGAGCGGCGTCGACGGCGTTGGCCAGCAGTTCGATCGCGAGCTGCTCGAACAGCACGGGATCGATCGGTGCGAGGGTGGCCTGCGCAGCGGTTTCCACGTCGATGACCTGCTGCTTGGCGGCGGCGCGCGCGCGTACCTGCGAGACGGCTTCGCGGGCGATGTCGTCGAGACTGCTCGGCTTGGCATCGCGGTGGAACGGCCGCGCGAAATCGAGCAGCGCATCGATGCGCGCACTCAGACGATCGGTCTCGCGTACGAAGAAGTCGACCAGCTCGGCGCTCGGGTGCTCGCCCAGTTCGATCGACGCCTGCTGCGCGGTGGCGCGCATGCCCGCCAACGGATTGCGGATGGTGTGCGCGACCGCGCCGGCGATCTCGCCAACCGCCGCCAGTCTCTCTTTGAGGACGAGTTCGTCCTGGGCCTGGCGCAGATCGACGAGGGCGTCGTGCAGCGCGAGGTTCTTGCCTTCGAGGTCCTGGTTGAGCGACTCGATGGTCTTGAACGATTCGGCGTTCTGCAGCGCGATGGTGAGCTGACCGGCGATGGTGCGCAGCAGGTCGATGTCTTCCTTGGTGTAGAGCCCGCCGGCGCGTCGCGGCCCGACCAGCACCAGTCCTACCGGCTGCCCTTCCAGCGCCATTCCCGCGGCCAGCGAACTGCCTTCGCCTTCGCCGATCCACGTGCTGATGTCCGCGCCGCTTCCCGCGCCGATGGCCGCGGGGTCGGTGAGGATTTCGCGGCGCGCGGCTTCGATCGCCAGCGCGCGCAGGGTCGGTTCGAGAACTTCTGCGGCGACCGCGTGCACCTCGGCGGTGTCGCCGGGCGCGTGGGTGAGCCGGCCTCGCAGGTGCGGGATGCCGCCCGAATCCATCGTGTAGATGTCGGCGAAAGTCGGTTGCAGCGTCTCGTCGATCAGCGTCAGCACCGCGGGCATCAGCCGGTCGAAGCCGAGGATGGTCGTGAATGCGCGCGAGGCCGAACGCACCACGTCGCGATACTCGTAGCGGCGCCGGTCGTAGAGGCGGTTGACGGTTTCCTGGATGCGCTGGCGGCTCGGGTTGGTGGCCAGCACCAGGAACAGGATCACCAGGCCTTCGGCGGTGCGCGAGGCCACCGGGGTGGCGTTGCTGAAGACGAAGTCGAACACGCCGATGGCGGCCGAGTAGAAGCCGAAGACCATCGCGCTGAGCGTTGCGTAGACCACGGTGCGCTTGATGATGGTGTCGACGTCGAAGAGGTCGTGCTTGGCCACCGCGTAGCCGATGCCGATCGGGAACAGCACGAAAGGCGCCGCCAGGAAGTTGAACGGCAGACTCATGAGTCCGCCGTAGAACGCTACCAGGAACACCATGGTCGGCAGGAAACTCCCCAGGCTGCCGAGCAGGACCACCTTGCAGCGCTGGCGCACCAACTGGTTGGCGGCTCTGCGAAAGTGCCAGGCGAAGAACGCGAAGGCGGACAGTGCGCTGGCTGCCATTGCCATGTGGACCAGCGTGTCGAGCGCGAGCAGGCCGGCGCGATTGGTGAAGAACCACAGGTTGGAGAGCATCCCGAATGCAAGAGAAGCCGCCAGTGCGACCGCGAGAGCGCCGTTCTCCCAGGCGCGGCGCGTTCGCTGCAGCGGGAAACGGCTGAGCATCCACAGCGTGGCGGTGGGAGTGAGGCCCGCAAAGAAGAAGTACAGAGTGCGGAAGCGGTAGGGACCGAAGAGGTCGATCGAAGTCGCAAGAAACAACGCTTGCACGAACGCGAAGGCGGCAACTGCCTGCGCTCCGGCGTCTCCGGGCTTGACCCACAGCATCACCACGCCGAGCACCGCCAGCACGACCGCGTTGAAGAGGAACACCCCGGTGCTGACCGCGAAGGCCTCGAAGTCGAAGCGCTGAGTCGGCACCGTAACCTGATAGCGCCTGCCATCGAGGGAGGCCTCCACTCTTACCGGCGCGCCGATGGGTCGCTCGGCAACCGCGTTGGTCAGCGCCGACACCGAGTCGAAGGGGCGGCCGTCGATCGATTCGAGCCACGAGTGGTAGCCCAGTCCCGAGGCGCTTCCACTCCAGGACGGCAGTCCCACCGCCGGGACGAAGCCGTTCTCCCAGACGAAGAAGCCGGCGAATGGCTGGCCGATGCGCGCGATTTCGGAGAACCCGCAGATGCCGACGATGGCGAGCGCGGTGGCGGCGATCGCTACTCGAAGCGGCCCCGGGGCGATCAAACGCGCGCGCCAGCGGGCCGGAGCGGCGGCGCGGGTCAGTGTGGGTCGCGAAGCTGTTGTCATCGGCGTCCCA
>JACRCR010000040.1 GCA_016218925.1 Deltaproteobacteria bacterium
CGCCGCCGCGCTGAGTATCGCGGCTGTCGCCGTGCCATCCGATCACGCCGAGGCACAGAACATCGGCAGCGGACCCTTACTGGTCGGCGGCTACACCGGCGACCAGGACGCCTCAGGCAACGACGACGCTCTCGCGTTCGGCGGGCTCGGCTGGCGCTGGCGCCGCGACGGGGCCGACTTCCTCGACAATTTCCTCGAGAAGGGCCACGTCGACTTTTCGTGGACCATCGAGCCGATGGTAGCGGCAATCGTCGGCAACGAGGACACCTTCGAGGCTTCGGTGGTCCCCTTCGCACGCTTCCAACCGCTCGGTTGGGAGAACGTCGCGCCCTACTTCGAAGGCGGCATCGGCCTGATCTACACCGGGCTGGACGGCTACGGGCTCGGCTCCCACGTACAGTTCAGCGACAACGCCGGAATCGGCCTCGCCTTCGGAGGCGAGGACGCCGTGCACTGGACCATCGGCTACCGCTTCCGTCACATCTCCAACGCCAACATCTGGGGCGACGGCAACGATGGGCTCAACGCCCACTTCATGGTCTTCGCGATCGAATAGAGACCGAGGTCAGCCCGCCAGCGCGTACTCGCCTCCGCGAGCCAGCGCACGCTGGTAGGCCGGTCGTGCGTGGATGCGGGCGAGAAAGTCCGTCAGCGCAGGCCGGCTCGCGTCGAGCCCGGCGCGCGCGACGGCGCCCTCGAGCGGAAAGCTCATCTGTACGTCGGCCGCGCTGAACTCGCTGCCGGCGAACCAGCCGGTCCTGGCTACTTCCTGCTCCATGTAATCGAGGTGGAGTTTGAGCTGGGGGCCTATGAACGCGGTTGTCGCCACGTCGGCGATGCGCCTGGCGATCGGCCGCACGAAGAACGGCATCGGCCCATCCTTGACGCGGTCGAAGACCAGCTTGAGCAGCAGCGGCGGCATCGCGGAACCCTCCGCATAGTGCATCCAGTACGTGTATCGCAAGTGTTCGGCAGTACCGCGCGGCGGAGCCAGCCTGCCCGCGCCGTACCGATCGACCAGATACTCGACGATCGCACCCGACTCGGCGACGGTGACTCCGTCGTCGGTGATGACCGGCGACTTGCCGAGCGGATGCACCGCGCGCAGCGAAGCCGGAGCGAGCATCGTGGTCGCATCACGCTCGTAGCGCTTGACCTCGTAGTCGACGCCGAGCTCGTCGAGCAACCACAGTACGCGCTGCGAACGCGAGTTGTTCAGATGATGGACCGTGACCATGAATCCCTCTCCTTTCGCGTTGGCGGCCCCAGGCCGGAGCGTGGCACCGATCTGCGCGCGGTTCGTCCGCACCGCCGGGCCGGAAACGGAAGCGTCAAGTGACAAGATGCTCAACGCGCACGACTGCTGCCAAGACGCGCAGGGCGCCGACTGGTACCATGAGTCTGCCGGCGGCGTCCAGCATTTCTTCCCTGTTGGCTTCCCTCCCTCACGCTGTCAGTGTGGCTGAGGCCTCGCGGTCAAGCGCATGACTCCCTTCATCCTGGTGCTTTCCTCGCTTTTGCAGATCGCCGCCGGCGTCGCCGCCTGGTACGCGCCGGCAAGGGGCGGCTTGCGCGTAGCGTGGCGAACGATCTCGGCCGCGCTGATTCTGATGGCGATCCGCCGTTTGGTTCCGCTCGGCGGAGTCGTGTTTCCCGCCGAAACGGGTCTCGTAGCTCCGGTAGAGGAAATCACCGGACTGCTGATCTCGATGCTGCTGCTGCTCGGAGTCCTGCGGATCCGTGAGCTGTGGCTGGCTTCCGACAGTGCCCGCGAGAAGGCCGAGTGGGAACGCGGAGTTCGTGAAGAAGCCGAAGAGAAATGGCGGCGCGTCTTCGAGTTCGCGCCCGACGGCTACATTCTGCTCGGCCTGGACGGAGTGCTCGACCGCATGAACATCGCAGCGTGCGAGATTTCCGGTCTGGTCGCACACGAAGCCGAAGGCAAGCCGATCTACGCGCTGGGGATTCTCGACGAAAAGGACATGGCCCAGGCGGCCAAGAACCTGGCGCTGCTGTCCCAGGGCATCGACCCGGGACCGGCGGAGTATTCGATCCGCCGCGCCGACGGTACCGCGCGTCTGGTGGAAGTGATCGGGTACACGCTCGAGGACCGCGGCCGCACGCTGATGCTGACGATCCTCCACGACATAACCAAGCGCAGGCGGATCGAGGAACAGCTCCGCAAGAATCGCGTTCGCCTCGAGGGGGCGCAGCGCGTGGCTGGACTCACGACCTGGGAACTCGACCTCGCGACCGGCACGATGTGGGTGGACGAAGATCCGCAGCAGCGCGATGAATCCGAAACCCATACCGAACACGCCACTGCGTTTGGACGCGGCGTGACCACGCTGGAAGAATCGCTTTCCCAAGTGCATCGCGATGATCGCGAACGCGTCAGGCAGGCAATCGCTGCGGCGATCTCGCCCGAGGGGAAGCGCGAATCGGTGGCGGAGTACCGGCAGCGCGACATGCTGGGTAACGAGCACATCCTGCGAACGATGGCACGCGTCGAAATCGACGAGTCAGGCGATCCCGTGCGCTTGACGGGAGCCACGCTCGACGTCACCGACATGCGCCAGGCCGAGAGCGAGATCCGTGTGCTCAACGCCGAACTCGAAAAGCGCGTGCGCGAGCGCACTGCCGAACTCGAGCGCGCGGTGTCCGAGCTGGAGGCGTTCAGCTACTCGGTCTCGCACGACCTGCGCTCGCCGCTGCGGGCGATGGCCGGATACGCCGAGATTCTGCTCGACGAGAAGTCTCAGATGCTGGACGGTCAGTCGCGCCAACAGCTCGAGCGCATCAGAGCGGCGGCGGTGCGGATGGCCGGCATGATCGACGGTCTGCTGTCGCTGGCCCGGCTCACCCGCGTCGTGCGCAACGACGAAGCGGTAGACTTGTCGGCTCTGGCCCGTGGCGTCGTGGAAGAACTCGAGCAGGACAGCCCGAAGCGCACTATCGACGTGCGGATCCAGCCGGGGCTCGAGGCGTGGGGCGACGCCGGAATGCTGCGGCTGGTCTTGCAGAACCTGATCGCCAACGCGTGGAAGTTCACCCGCGACTCGCCGCGACCGTGCATCGAGATGGGACGCGACGCGAGCGGTGCCCACTTCGTCCGCGACAACGGTGCCGGTTTCGACGCATCGCAGGTCGCCAAGCTGTTCCGCCCCTTCGAGCGATTGCACCGCGTCGACGAGTTCGAAGGCAGCGGCATCGGCTTGGCGACCGTCGAGCGCATCATCCGCCATCACGGTGGACGCGTCTGGGCCGACGGCGCGGTCGGGAAAGGCTCGACCTTCACCTTCACGCTCGGAACTCGGCGCGACTCGCCGATTCCGGTCCAAGATGAGGATTGAGCCGGCTCAGCGAAAAGTGGCGGAGGCGACGAACTGCGAGTCGTAGTACGCCCACCACATTTCGCACTTGTCGCGGCGCAGTCCCTTGACGACGTTCAGTTGGATGTTCACGCGCAAGATCCTGTCGCTTCTGTCCTTGTAGCGCGGCCAGCCCACCGCCTGCCTGGCTCTGGGCCTGCCACGCTCGGCGAAGCGCGACCAGTACTCGCGTATGCGCCTCCCCAGTCCGGCATCCGACGGCCCGGTAAAACTGATCGAACCGAACACGTACGGGATCTCGGCGCCGTGAAAGGCCCCCAGGCCGAGCACCTGCGCGACCGGAATCGGGGTCTCCCTGGCAAAGTTGTATAGATAGGTCCGGGCGCGGCCGGCAGCCGATCGGCGCGCGACGTCGTAGGTGGGACACACCAGAAACGCATCGCCGACCACGCTTGCCAGCGCATCCTGCGGTGACGCGAAGTCGCCGGCGGGATAGGCGGCAACCACGTCGGCAGCGAACACCCCGAGCTGCGCCTCCAGCGCCGCCACGTATTCGGCTTCGGTCGTGACCGGCGGCGTGCTGAGCAGGAAGACCGTTCCTTCATCCGAGTTGAAACCGAGCACGTAGGGAACCTTCGCGTACTCGCCCGAATCGAACAGCGTGCGCGGCTGGTCGGGCAGGAACCCGCCGTCGACCACGATTCCGAGTTGGCTCGCGCCCGGCGTAGCCACCAGTGGCTGCGCGTCCGCAAGCACCGTGGCCGCGGGGAGCGCACGCAGGCAGCCGAGTTCGTCGGGCCCACTGCAACCCTCGGCGGCAGCAAAGCCCTGCGCCGTGGCCGCACCCTCGGCCGCCGTGCGCTGCAGGGTCGTGCAGCCGCCGCTCTGGCTGATCGCGCGGTGGAAGAGCCCGCGGCTGAGCGGCGATACCTGGTGCACGCACACGTCGATCGAACCCGCCGACTCGCCGAAAATGGTCACGTTGCCCGGATCGCCGCCGAACGCCGCGATGTTGTCGCGCACCCATTCGAGAGCAGCGACCTGATCGAGCAGCCCCTGATTGCCTCCGTAAGGGTAGGCGAGATTCTCGCTGGCGAGGTCCGGATGCGCGAAGAACCCAAAGACGCCGAGCCGGTAGTTGAGGCTGACAACGACGACGTTGCGCTCCTCGGCCAGCAGGTGCCCGTCGTAAAAGTGACCATCGTAATCGGGGAACGGGATGCCGTCGCCGGTAGAGCCGGTTACGTTGCCCCCGCCGTGAATCCACACCATCACCGCGCGCGGCGCGGTTTGAGTGGCCTGCGGCGTCCACACGTTCAAGTACAGGCAGTCTTCGTTCTCGCTGTCCGTGCCGCTGTTGCCGGCCTGCTGAGGACACGCGGGCGAAAACGTCGTCGCCCCGACAACGCCGCTCCACGGCGTAACCGGCACCGGCGGACGCCAGCGAAGCTCTCCCACCGGCGGCGCGGCGAACGGAATGCCGAGGAACTCACGGCTCGCGTCGTTGAGTTGCCCCTGCACGTCTCCGTCGGACAGATGGATCAACGTTTGGTCGTCGGCCGACTGCGAGAGTGAGGCAAATCCGGCGATCGCCATCAGTACGATCGCCGGTGACACGAGCGCGCGGGTTACGAACCCATGACTCGGCGTTGGCTTCCGAGTTCTTCCGGGTTTGCACATGCGCATACCCTCCCGCCGGGTGCACCGGCCCGCGACCGGCCGTAAGCCCTCATCGACACTCGCAGAACTGAATCGACGAGTTTCCTATTTTCGCGATGGTAACAGCGCAGGTGGTCTGCGGGTCGAGGCACGAGCCGTTACACGCGGGCGCGTCTTTCACGCCGCAGGGCTCGAAGCAGCCGCAACCCGAGATGACTTCCGTCGCGCAGAGTCGCCCACCGCTGCACGCGGCGCCGCACATCGGCGCTGTGACGTTGTAGCAGGGGTCATCACCCATCGACTCCCCACACACACACGAGTCGCCCGATACCTGGCAGAGCTGGTTCTCTCCGCAGGTGCCTGCGCAGGCCGGCGCTTCGGCCTCGGCGCAGGGACCCTGCTCGGCCAGCTTGATGCACTTGCACTTGCCGCTCTGAGAGACGCACTGGTGTCCACCGCCGCAGGCGCCTCCACAGGCTGGAGACGAAGTGTCTTGGCACGCTTTGGTGCCGGGCGGCAGGCACTCACACCTGTCCTCTACCACGTCACCATAGGTGAACTCGACGTGGGTGCAGACGTCTTCGGGCCGCTCGGATCCCTCGCAACTCGCTCCACAGGCGGGCGCCGCAGCGATCTCGCACGGCGTCACGCACTCGCACGAGGTGTGGGTCGGATCCCACGGGGAGACGGCACATATACGGCTGCCTTCACAGTCGCCGCCGCACTGCGGGGCGGCGGCCTGGTAGCAGTCGCACGACGCACAGTTCAGCCCGACCGGCTGGCCGACCGCGAACTTCAGCACCAGCAGAGCATCGCCGGCGGTAATGGTCCCGGAATGGTTCGCGTCGCAGACGCAGATGTCACAGGTCAGCGACCCGACCGAAGCCTTGAGCACGCCCAACGCGTCCGCCGCCGTCACCGCCCCGTTGTTGCTCTGGTCGCCACACAGTCTCGCGGCCATCGCGTCCGTCGACAGAGCGAGCACCAGGAAAGAACCAGCCAGGAAACAAGAAGCCTTCGCGATCGCCAACACCGTGTACCTCCGCGCTTCGCGCGCCGAACCGCCGGGGACCGACCTCACACAGGCACGACCTCGACGATCTCCAGTCCGTAACCTACCAGGTTGGGCAGACGAAACGGCGAATTGGTGAGCAGGCGGATCTTGCGCACGCCGAGGTCGCGCAGAATCTGAGCCCCGATGCCGTAGTCCTTGAAGCTGGCCAGGCGAATCGTCGGGTTGGTCGTCGCCGGGCCGTCGCCGCCTTCACCGAGCATCTCCGCGCCGCGGCCGTAGCGGCGCACGTAGAGCACGACTCCGCACCCGTCGGCCGCGATCTTCTCCATCGCCGAGTGCAGCACCGCACCGGTGTTGCGGTGCGTGTAGCCGAAAACGTCACCCGGCAGATACTCGGCGTGGGCGCGCACGAGGATCGGTTTATCGGGGTCGATTACACCGCGCACCAGCGCCAGGTGCTCGCCGTCCTCGACGCTCGAGTGATACACGTGGGCGGCGAACTCGCCGCCATACTTGGTCGAAAGACGTGCGGTGGCCTTGTGCTCGACCAGTGACTCGTTCTGCAGGCGGTACTGGATCAGATCGGCCACCGTAGAGATCTTCAGACCGTGCGTACGAGCGAAACGCACCAGATCCGGCAGGCGCGCCATGGTGCCGTCCTGGTTGAGGATCTCGCAGATCACGCTGGCCGGTTTCAGGCCCGCCAGACGGCACAGGTCGGTAGAGCCCTCGGTCTGCCCGGTTCTGACCAGCACCCCGCCCTCGCGTGCACGTAGCGGAAAGACGTGGCCGGGGATCACGAAGTCGCTCGGTTCGGCATCGTCTTCACAGGCACGGCGGATGGTGCGACAGCGATCGGTAGCCGTCACGCCCCCACCGCTGCAACCGCGCGCGTCGATCGACACCGTGAAGCCGGTACCGAGCGGAGCGGTGTTCTCCTGCACCATCATGCGCAACCCCAGGCGTTGCATCCGTTCTTCGGTGATCGGCATGCAGATCAGGCCGCGGGCATGCGTGGCCATGAAGTTGACCTGCTCCGGGGTGACCTTCTCGGCAGCCACCACGATGTCGCCTTCGTTTTCGCGATCCTCGTCGTCCATCAGGACGATCATCTGACCACGACGCATCTCCTCGATGGCCTCGGCGATCGGCGAAATCGGCGAGACCGACCCGTCCCGATCCTTCCTGGGGGAACCCGCAAACATGCTGGCGGCTTATACCCCTGCGGTCCGCTGGAAAAAACCGCGCCGCTGCGGGCCCGGGCGGCACACACCTACGCCCGGCCCGGCCTTCGCTTCACTCTGGTGCTGGCCCTCTCTTGGGCCTTCTTCTTGAAGATCGGCACGATGGCGAGCGTGTACGCGGTCGTGAAAAGAAAGAAGCAGCCCATCGCGATCGCCACCCAGTAGTTCTGGAAGAGTATCCGGCCTTCGTAGTCGCGGGTCGCGTCGCAGAACAGGCCGATCAGCAGGCCGGTGAACACGACGATCGTCACGATCGGAATCGCGTAGCCGAGCGGGACCTTGAACGACCGCTCCTTGTCGGGAAACTTCCTGCGCAGCCGGATCACGCAGACCGCCGCCACGATGTAGATGAAACACTCAAGCGCCGCCGCCATCATGATCAGGAAAAAGTACTGCCCGGTCAGCAGCGTCAGCAGCGAGACCACCGCGGAGAGGCCGGCGAGAAAGAGTATCGACACCCACGGGCTGGCGTGGTCCGGGTGCAGGTTGCTGAAGACCCGCGGCAGCACGTTGTCGCGCGCCATCGCATAGGAAAACCGCGAGGTGTTGAGCAGCCCGGAATTGAACGAGGTAACCGAAGCCAGAATGCTCATCAGCACGAACAGAACTGCGCCGACCGGACCGAACAGGTTGCGGCCGAGCAGGATGTGCGGGATCGGCGTGTCGCTCGAAAGCTGTTCCTTGATCTGCTCCTCGGTCAGCCCGACGTACATCCCCACCGCGAACAGCGAATACGTGCAGGTCAGGACCCCGATCGCCCACAGCATTCCGCGTCCGATGAGCTTGTAGTCCGTGGTCTCCTCGGCCAGCGGCGCCACCCATTCGTAGCCGACGAACAGGAACACCCCCACTGCGGCCGCCTGGATGACGTTGCTGAACGTGAATCTGGTGCTGTGAGCGGCAGCGGCGATGTCCACGCCGTTCTTCCAGATGGAATAGACCGAGACGCTGATCAGGAACGCGATCATCACGTAGGTCATGATGTCCTGCGCGATTCCGGTGATGACGACACCACGGTAGTTGATGTAGGCGACGAAGAAGACGAACAAGAGCAGCCACAGGTAGCGGTCGAATACCGGGCCGACGATCGGGATCGTGCTGGTCAGTACGCTCGAGAGCAGATAACTCTCCGCGCCGACCATCGAGATGCCCAGCACGACGTAGAACATGCCGATGATGATCGCGAGTTTTTCGTTGAAGGCGTGCTGTATGAACAGCTTGATTCCCGCCGCGCTCGGATAGATCGCCGTCAGTTCCGAGAAGCACATCGCCGACAGCATGCAGAAGAATCCCGCCACCATCACCGAGATCCACGCCAGTTCGCCGACCAGTACGGTGGCGATCTGAAGGCCGGCCAGATAGCACGACGTGGCGATGGCCATCCCGGCGGAGGTGGAAATCACCGTCCGCAGCTTCAGCACCTTGCGCAGTTGCGTCATCGCCGGGTTCCT
Source organism: Deltaproteobacteria bacterium (assembly GCA_016218925.1). Classification (GTDB taxonomy): domain Bacteria; phylum Desulfobacterota; class Binatia; order UBA1149; family CAITLU01; genus CAITLU01. Next base: position 8,702 of record JACRCR010000040.1, read on the forward strand.
AGACGTCGGGCCAGATGATCATCGTGATGGCGTCCAGGCGCATGATGTCTTCCTGGCTGGCCTTTACCCTGATCTCGCCCTGCAGGTACTTCTGCGACGGATTCAGGTCGCCCCAGAACATGTCGCAAAGAAACTCGCTGCGCGTGGTAACCACGATGTCTGGCGCTCCAGATGCCCCGGCCTCGAACGACACGATCTCGCCCTTGACCACGTTCATCGTGAAGCTGTCGTCGGTGTCGTCGGCGACGAAATGGAGCAGCTTCGACCAGTCTCGCTGCATCCTGCGCAGACGTTTGTTGTCGTTGCACTGCACCTGGTAGTCGGCCAGCGCGTCGAGAATCTCCTGACTCGTTGCCATTCCTCTCCTCCGTCGTGTCGTCGATTCTATCGACTCAGTCGTTCTTGCCGAGCCCGGCTTCCTTCGACAGCTCCTTCATCGAGTCTTCGAGAGCGCCGAGCACCGTGTCCACTTCTTCTGGCGTGATGACCAGCGGCGGCATCAGGCGGCAGATGCTCGGATCGTTGCCGGTGTAGACGGCGATGACGCTCCGGTCCGCCATCTTCCTGGTCATGCGCGGCCCGATCGACTCGTTGGTGTACTGCAGTCCCATCATCAGACCCTTCTGGCGGACCTCGAGCAGCAGATCCGGGTAATCCTTCAGCAGTCGATCGAACCCCGCGCGGAACCGCTTGCCCATCGCGTCGGCGTGACCGGCGAGGTTGTTCTTCTCGATGTAGTCGATCACCGCCAGGCCCACCAGGCAGCCGAGGTCCGAGCCTCCGAACGTCGAGAGATGAATGAAGGGATGCGGGACGAAGAAGTCCTGGATCTCTTCCTTGAAGATCGTCGCCGAGATCGGATACACGCCGCCGCCGAGCGATTTGGCCACCGTCATGATGTCGGGCACGACGCCCCAGTGCTCGGACGCGAACATCTTCCCGGTTCGCGCGAGACCGGTCTGGATCTCGTCGAGGATCAGCAGGATCTCGTTCTCGTCGCACAGCTCGCGGATCGCAGGCAGGTAGTCGTCGGGCGGAATGTGGATTCCGCCTTCGCCCTGGATCGGCTCCAGCAGAATCGCGGCGGTGTCTGCGGTCACCGCGCTTCGCATCGCCTCGATGTCACCGAAGGGGACGGTCTTGAAGCCGGGCATCAGCGGCTCGAACGGTTCCTTGTAGGCAGCACGGCCGATCGCCGACAGCGCGAACCCGGTATGCCCGTGGTAGGCCCGCTCCGTCGAGATGATCTCGGTCTTCATGGTATAGCCGCGCGCGATCTTGATCGCCGCGTCGTTGGCCTCGCCGCCGCCTACGCCGAAGATCGTGCACTGGAGGTCTCCCGGTGTGATCTCGGCGAGCTTCTTCGCGAGATCGGCCTTCTGCTTGGAGCACAGCAGGAAGACGCCGATGTCGTAGGTATCGAGCGCTTCCTTGAGCTTCTGCACGATCTGCGGGTTGTGCCGCCCGACGTTCATGATGCCGGAGCCGGTCTGGCAGTCGATGTACTTCTTGCCGGTGAGGTCCCAGACGCAGGCGCCTTCCCTCTTGCCTTCGATGATGTCGAGCTGGGCGGCCTTCATGGTCCGCACCTTCATCGGATTGATGAACTCCGCGAAATCGGCCATCGCCTGCCGCTTTGTATTCGCCGCGTCGGTGTCCATGAACAGCCCTCCTCGTATCTCGAACCCGTTCTACTTCGGTCCCTTCCACTTGCCGGCCCGGTATTCGCCCGACAACTCCAGATACTTCTCGCAGGCAATGCGATAGTGCTCGCGTTCCCACTGCTCGAGCGGTCGGATCAGCCGCGCCGGCGCTCCGAAGATCATCGAGTATGGCGGGAACTGGGCTCGATACGGAACGAAGCTGCCGGCACCGACGATCGAGCCTTCGCCGATCACCGCGCCGCTCATTACGGTCGCGTTCATGCCGACCATGACGCGGTCGCCGATCCGCGCCGCTCGAACCACCGCGCCGTGCCCGACCGTGACCCACGCACCGATCTCCACCGCCGCTCCCAGGTCCGAGTGCAACACGCAGCAGTCCTGCACGTTGGAGCACTCCCCGATCCGGATCGGTCCTTCGTCGCCGCGCAGTACCGCGTTGAACCAGATACTGGCACGCGCGCCCACCAGCACGTCGCCGCGAACGACGGCGCCCTCGGCAAGGTACGCCGAGGCGGCGATGACCGGGCTCGCTTCAGTCATGGCTGTCTACCTGCGCCGGCCGGGCGGCGTGTCGGCACCGCTCACGCGTGAACGGCGGGCAGTCGTGCGGCCCAACCCACCGATCGCTCGAGTTGCGAAGCCACCTGGATGAGCAAGTCCTCGCGGCCGAACGCGGAAACCAATTGCACGCCGATGGGCAGCCCGGCAGCGTTCATGTGCAGCGGGAGCGAGATCGCCGGCTGCCCGGTGACGTTGAACGGGGCACAGAACACCAGGAGGTTGCCCGAACGCATGAAGGCGTCCATGGGCCGGGCGGGGTCCGCAATCATCTCGCCGATTCGTGGCGGCGGTGCGGCGATGGTCGGAGTGACCAGGAGATCGAAGCCGCTTGCCCACCACGCCGCCATTCTGCGCTGGTAGCCTTGGTAGGCATCGAGCGCGGCCAGGTAGCGGGTCGCGCTTACTTGCCGCCCCATCTCGGTGACCGCCCAGTTGTCGCAATCCATGTCATCGGCGCCGAGTTCGCGACCGAGGAGCTCGCCGAACACCTGGACTTCACGCGCCTGCGCGCTGGCAATGACGACCAGCAGGCTCTCGATCAAGGCCGAGCCGGCAAGATCCGGCGGCGACGAGACCTCGACGTCGTGGCCAAGGCTCTGCAAAGTACGAGCGGCAGATTCGGCGGCCGCGGTGCAGTCGGCGTGCACGCCGCCTTGGTGCGAAGACAGCAAGCCGATGCGTAGTCGGCCGGGATCGCGCCCGACCTCCGTGGCGTAGGGGCGCCGCGGCGGTGCGGCTTCGTAGGGGTCGCCCGGCATGGTTCCATGCACACAGTCGAGCAGAGCTGCCGTGTCGCGAACCGTTCTCGACAGCGCGAATTCGAACACCATGCCGCCCCAGAACTCGCCGATGTCGGGTCCCAGCGAGATGCGGCCGCGGGTTGGTTTGAGCCCGACCAGACCGCATTGGCTCGCCGGATTGCGGATCGAACCGCCGCCGTCGCTGGCGTGGGCGATCGGCACCATTCGCGCGGCGACCGCCGAGGCCGCCCCACCGCTGGATCCGCCCGAGCAGTGATCCAGGTTCCACGGGCTGCGGCAGGATCCGTAGGCGCGCGGCTCGGTGATCGCCCACGCGCCCAGTTCTGGCACGTTGGTCCTGCCGACTACGACGAGCCCGGCAGCGAGGAATTTCTCGACCAGGTAGGACGTCGTGCGAGCACGAAAGTCGGCGTCGCGCAGGAACGTCGTTCCCCAATGATGCGGATCGCCGGCGAGATTTCCGCAGCCGAGGTCCTTGAGCAGAAACGGCACGCCGCGCAGCGGACCTTGGGGAAGCCGGCCGGCGGCCTGCTGCCGCGCGCGCTCGTAGCTCTTGTGAATGACCGCGTTCAGCTTCGGGTTGAGCTCTTCGATCGCAGCGATCGCCGCTTCCATCACTTCGGCCGCGGTGACTTCCCGCTTTGCGATGAGCTCGGCGAGGCCCAGCGCATCGTACTTTGCGTACTCGGATACCTTCATTTCAGAGCTCCTCGGCTCGCGGCGTGTGTTCGGACGGCTACGCTCGCGCTCTCGGCGCCGGATCGATCCGTCGGCAGATCCGTCGGACGACCTTGGCGCCCCTCGCTCGCTTATTCGACCGTCACGCTCTTGGCAAGATTTCGCGGCTGATCCACGTCGCTGCCCCGCTCCACCGCTACGTAGTAGGCCAGCAGTTGGAGCGGCACCGCCAGGATCATCGGCATCAACAGGCTGTCGGTGCGCGGCACCGGTACCACCCACTCCGAGATCCTCGCGAGTTCGGCATCGGCATCGTCCGTGACCGACAGGATGCGTCCGCCGCGCGATTCGACTTCCTTCAGGTTGCTGAGGGTCTTCTCGTAGACCTCGTCGGTCGGAATGATCACCACCACCGGCATCTGCTCGTCGATCAACGCGATGGGGCCGTGCTTCATCTCGCCGGACGGATAGCCCTCGGCGTGGATGTACGAGATCTCCTTGAGCTTGAGCGCGCCTTCGAGCGCGACCGGAAAGTTCACTCCGCGACCGAGATAGAGAACATCCGAAACGCCCGACAGTTGGCGGGCGACGCGAGCGATCGCCTCCTCTTCCTTGAGCGCACCTTCGACGAGCAGCGGCAGCTCTGCCAGGGCCTGGACGTAGCGCGCCTCCTCGGCGGCGGCGAGCGCGCCGCGGCGGCGCCCCATCCAGACCGCGAGCAGGTAGAACGCCGCCAACTGCGTGGTGAACGCCTTGGTGCTGGCCACGCTGATTTCGGGGCCGGCGTGCGTGTACAGCACGTAGTCGGCCTTGCGCGCGATCGAGGAGTCCAGCACGTTGCAGACCGCCAGCACCTTGGCGCCGCGCTCGTGGGCGGCCTCGACCGCAGCCAGCGTGTCGGCGGTCTCGCCGGACTGCGAGACGACGATCATCAGGGTGCGCGAGTCGATGATGGGGTCGCGGTAGCGATACTCGCTGCCGTAGTCGACGTCTACCGGCAGGCGCACCAGCCTCTCGATGGCGTAGCGCCCGATCAACGCGGCGTGCCAGGCAGTGCCGCAAGCCACGATCGTGACGTGCTCGAGTGCCGCGATGTCCTTCTCGAGCCCTTCGAGCTCGCCCAGAGTCACGCTGGCAGCGTCCTGGTCGAGACGCCCGCGCAGCGTGTCGATGATCGCGGTAGGTTGCTCGTGGATTTCCTTGAGCAGGAAATGCTTGTATCCGCCCTTCTGGGCAGTGACCGGATCCCAGGTGATCCGTCGCGCCGCGCGCTCTACCACGCGCCCGTCGAAGGTCGACAGGCGCACCGAGTCGGCGGTGACTTCGGCCATCTCGCCGTCTTCCAGAAACAGAACGTCGCGGGTGTAGTCGAGCAGCGCCGGAATGTCGGAGGCCACCAGGTTCTCGCCCTGCCCCAGACCGACCACCACCGGGGTAGCGTTCTTGGCCGCGATCAAGCGGTCGGGTTCACCGGAAGAAATCACCACTATCGCGAACGAACCGCGCAATCGCGCGATAGCGCCACGCGTCGCATCGGCCAACGACTTCCCGCTCTTGCGGCCCCCTTCGATCAGATGACCGATCACCTCGGTGTCGGTGTCCGAGCACAACACGCAGCCTGCCGCGGCCAGTTCTTCGCGAAGCTGGACGTAGTTCTCGATGATGCCGTTGTGGATGACGACCACGTCGCCGGCGCGGTGCGGGTGAGCGTTGCGCTCCGAAGGCCGACCGTGGGTGGCCCAGCGCGTGTGACCCATTCCGACACTGCCCGAGAGCGGCTCGGCGTCCAGCAGCGTTTCGAGGTTGTCGAGCTTGCCGACTGCGCGCCGCACCTCGACTCGCCCCTCGCTGATGGTAGCCAGGCCCGCCGAGTCATAGCCCCGGTATTCGAGCTTACGAAGACCGCCGACCAAGACCCGCTCGGCTTGGCGGTGACCCACGTATCCCACGATCCCGCACATGGCCTATCCCTTCTTTTTCTTGCCGCCGGTCTTGGCCGCGCCGTGGGTGGGCGCCGCGCCGCTGCGCGCCTTTGCCGCACCTTGCGCGCGGGCGCGGAAGCCCGCGACCCAGCCCGCACGCGTGCGCTGGGGCTTGTCGTTGTAAGCCAGCGAGCCGGGCTCGACGTCCTTGGTGATGGTTGACCCCGCCGCGATGTAGCTGTCGTCGCCCAGGCGTACCGGCGCGACCAGTTGCGTGTCGCTGCCGATCTGCACCCGATCGCCGATCACGGTACGGTGCTTGTCGAGGCCGTCGTAATTGCAGGTAATCAGCCCCGCCCCCAGGTTGCTGTCCTTGCCGACGTCGGCGTCGCCGATGTAGGCGAGGTGGTTGGCCTTGGTACGGGCGCCGACTCGTGACTTTTTTACCTCGACGAAATTGCCTATGTGGACCTGCTCGCCGAGATCGGCCTCGGGACGCAAGTGCGCAAACGGCCCGATCTTGGCTTCGCTGCCGATCCTGGCGCTGTCGGCGACCACACCCCAGCGCAGCAACGCACCGTCGCCGACCCGCGTGTCGCGCAGATGCGAGGCGCCCTCGAACACGCAGCCCTTGCCGATGACGGTGGTACCGTCCAGTCGCACGTAGGGACCGATCACCGTCTCGGCGCCGATGATGGTACCGGCAGACAAGAAGGCCGTGGCCGGATCCAGGAACGTCACGCCGCTTTCGAGCCAGTGGGCGATCAGACGATCCTGCAAGACGCTCTCGGCGCGGGCCAGATCGGCGCGGGTGTTGATCCCCATCGCCTCGTCCTCGTCTTCGAGCATCAGGCAGGTCGCCGCAAATCGCCTGGAAGCGACCTCGACGAGATCGGTCAGGTAGTACTCGCGTTGGGCGTTCTCGCGGCCCAGGCGCGACAATTCTCGAAACAGGAAGGCCGCGTCGAAGCAGTAGGTGCCGGTGTTGATCTCGTCGATGTGCTGCTCTTCGTCGCTGGCGTCGGCGTCCTCGACGATGCGTAGTTGCCCCTCGCCGGCGCCCCGCACGATGCGCCCGTAGCCGCTCGGATCTTCGACGCGCACCGAAAGCACCGTCGCCTTGGCGTCGGAGCTGCGGTGGGCCTCGACCAGCTCCATGAGCGTCTCGGCGCGCAGCAGCGGCACGTCGCCGCACAGCACCAGGATGTCGCCGTCAAACCCTCGCAGCGCGCCTTTGGCCTGCAGAACCGCGTGGCCGGTGCCGAGCTGGTCTTTCTGCAGCACCGTGGTGACCTTGTCGCCGAGAAGCTGGCGGACCCGCTCGGCCTGGTGCCCAACCACCACGACCGCAGGATCCGGCCGCAATGGGGCCAGCGCCGCCAGCACGTGCTCGACCAACGCGCGACCGCCGATCTCGTGCAGCACCTTGGCGCGCTCCGAGTGCATGCGTTTTCCCTGGCCGGCCGCGATCACCACCGCGGCCAGCGGCAATGGCTCGGCCGCGCGCTCGTCATCGGAGGCGGTGTCTTTGCTTGTTCGTATTGCCATCACTCTCAGCGGTCTCCAGGCCGGCGCCAGACTAAAGCACAACCGCCTAGGGTTTGCCGGTGTCGGGTTCGGAAACGGGCGGCGCGGGCGGCGGCCGCACTGCCGGCCCCGGTACGGCCGCGCTGGCCGGCCCGGCAACGAAAGGATCCACCGGCGGGGTCCACGACACCAATCCCCCGGAGTCCTGGGCGATCACGAACTTTCCTCCCGGCAAGAGAGCGATGCCCTCGGGCATCAGCGCCGGCAGCCGCACCGCCCGCAGGTACTGCCCCGTCGAATCCGTCACGTACGCCTTGCGCCACAATGCCGACGGGATCAGGAAGCCGTTGATCGCCGAGTCCCATACCACGTCCGAGAGCGGCGCCGCTTCCACGGGGCGCGCGCTGACGACGGTCGCAGTGGCGAACTTGGCCGTGGATGACCGGATCGGCACCGCCAGTTCGAGCAGCGCTGGCGGATCGTACTGGTTGACTGCGAAGAAGCGGCCCCCTTCCTTGCTACCCTGATCCGGGACGAAAGTGATCCCCTCGATCCCGTCGCCGCCGCGCTGAAGATAGTTCGGGTCGCCCTCAAACGTGCGGTCGATGGTGAAGCGGCGCGTGATGCTGAAGTCTTCGGGGCGAACTTCATAGATGAGTTCGTGCCCCTCGCGCACCACGTAGAGCATATGGCTGGACGGGTCCTGCGTGACGCCCTCGAAATCGCCGCCGAGATGACTCGAACGCAGCAGTTTGCCGCCGACCGAGACCTCGCCGATGTCGCCCTCGTCGCCGACGACGAAAAGAGTGTTGCGGGACGAGTCGTAGACAACCCCGGACGGTTCCTGGAACCCCGCGATCTCCCACGCCGCGGTATCGTTCTCCGATTGGCTGAAGCCGAACTCTGCAACGAGCGGCGCCGCGACGGCTGCTACGCCGATCGCGGCCACGATCACCGCGCGAACGCGGGCACGAGGGCTTCCCCACAACTCGCGTCTCATCACGATGGCCTCGGCCTCAGAGTTGCGCAGCGCCGATCGATATTCGAAAATGCCGGCAAGTCTGGATTTATACGCTATGAAGATACGGCATTTCAAAAGCCGCCCCCGGATCGCAGGTCTGGTGGCCGCGCTGGCGTTGGTGGCGCTCGCCTCCGGCGCAAGGGCCCAGGATGCGGCGCGCAGCGGCCTGCCGGACGATCCGATGCAGCTTGCCTCGACCACCGCGCCGAGCGCTGCGTTCGCGAGCGGCAAGACCAGCTGGGGTCCGGTCCAGATCGTCGTCTACAAGTCCAAACGTTCGCTGGCTCTGTATCGCTTCGGCAATTTCTACCGCGAATATCCGGTGGTACTGGGAGCCAACCCGCTCGGGCGCAAGCGCTTCATGTACGACGCGCGGACTCCCGAGGGCCGCTACCACGTCATCGACAAGCGCGTCCACGACCGCTGGCAGTATTTCCTGGCGATCGACTATCCCAACGACAAAGACCAGCAGATTTACCGCGACGAAGCGCGCCGCAACCTGATTCCACGCGAGGACGACGGCTCGCTGTTCCCGATCGGCGGAAGCGTCGGCATCCACGGCAACGACAAGCCGGACGAGCAGGCCCGCGGGGTCGATTGGACCCAGGGCTGCGTCGCGCTGCAGAGCCCCGACATTGCCGAGATATACTCGCTGGTTCCGGTCGGAACCCCGGTGTGGGTCGTAAAGTAGAGGCGCGGGAGCTGCCGCAGCAGCCAGCCTAGTCCGCCGGAGCGCGGGCGACCAGGCGGCGTAGCACCTCGGGCACCAGCTTCTCCATTTCAGCCAGATCCTCGGCGATGGCCAGTTCCCGGCCGGATTCGCCGTCGTCCTGGCTCGCGACGAGGTCGTCGAGACACACGAACCGTGCGGTCGCAGCCTCGTCCCAGTCCACCAGAGCATCGGCCACTTCGGCGCAGTCGCATACGATGAAGTCGGCGTGCTCGAACAGATCCGAACGTCTTTCGAGATCCGGGCACACCGCGCCGCTGGCATCGACGCCGTGCGCACGAAGCGCCGCCACACCGGCATCGCTGATGCGTCCCGCCGCGGTGCCCAGTCCGCCGAAGCGAATGACCACCCGGTCGGACCAGCCGTGACGATCCGCGGCTTCACGCAACAGGATCTCCAGCGCGATGGTGCGGTCGGGGCTCCGCCCTCCCGCCACCAGGACGGTGCTTCGCGAGGATTGCACGTGGGAATCTCGCCGGCTCGCGCGTCGCGCTGCGCCGCCGCCCTTTGGCAGCGGCGCAGCACGGTCGCGAGACTCAGCAGGCCTCGAACAGAGCGGCCATGCCCTGGCCGCCGCCGATGCACATCGTGACGATGCCGTAGCGGCCACCGCTACGGCGCAGCTGGTAGAGGAGGTGGCCGGTCATCCGCGAGCCGGTCATTCCGTAGGGATGGCCGATGGAAATGGCGCCGCCGTTGGGGTTGATCTGCTCGTCGCTGATGCCGAGCTGACGCTGGCAGTACAGGAGCTGCGCGGCAAAGGCCTCGTTGAGCTCGACCACCGAGATGTCCGACATCTTCAGACCGGCGCGCTTCAGGAGCTTGGGCACCGCGTAAATCGGGCCGATGCCCATCTCTTCGGGGCGGCAGCCGGCCACCGCGAACCCGCGGTAGATCCCCAGCGGCTTGATGCCCAGTTCCTTGGCGCGCTCGCCCGACATCAGGACGGTAACCGAAGCACCGTCGCTGAGCTGACTGGCGTTGCCCGCGGTGACGGTACCGGTGGGACGGAACGAAGGCGGCAAGGAGGCCAGACCGTCCAGAGTGGTGCTCGGACGGTTGCACTCGTCACGGTCGACGAGCTTGTCTTCGATGACCATGTTGCCGTCGTCGCCCTTCTTCGACCATTTCGCCATCATCGGCGCCATTTCGTCGGCGAAGATCCCGCCCTTCTGCGCGGCGCCGGTGCGCTGCTGGCTCATCAGCGCGAACTTGTCCTGGTCCGCGCGCGTGACGTTGTAGCGCTCCGCTACCACTTCGGCGGTCTCGCCCATACCCATGTAGACGCCCGGCCAGGTCTCCATCACGTGGCCGCTGACGATGCCGTCGGCGTTCATCTTGCCCTGGCCCAGGGTGATGCTCTCGACACCTCCGCCGATCGCGGCGTTGGCGCCTTCCGCGACGATCTGGTGAGCCGCCATCGCGATCGCCTGCAGGCCCGAAGAGCAGAAACGGTTGACGGTGGTGGCGGCGACGGTCTCGGGAAGGCCGGCGCCCAGAACCGCCACGCGGGAGACGTTCATCCCCTGATAGCCTTCGGGGAAGCCGCAGCCGAGGATGCAGTCCTCGATCTCCTTGGCATCGAGCTGGGGAACCTGGGCGAGGGCGGATTTGATGCAGTGGCTGGCCATCTCATCCGGGCGCGTGTTGTTGAACGAGCCCCGGTACGACTTGGCAAGACCGGTGCGCTTGCTGGCGACAATGACAGCTTCTCGCATTGGCGAAACTCCTTGGAACGCTGGTGCTCGGCGAGGCGCGGCTGCCCTTCACCGGCGCGCGGAGCCTATGCGAAAGCGGCTGGGTTTGAAATCGGAGGCGGGGGGAGGCGGGCAGGTATGCGCGAACACCGGACTCGCCGTGGCCTCGGCCAGGGGCCGCCATGTTCGCCTCTCTATAGGTGGTAATGGCGCCTCACCAACCCAGCGACCGCAACCGCCCCGCGCCGAACCAACGCCCCCGCGTTGCTGGGAAACCAGATCTATGGGAAAACGCCACCGTGAAGACCACACTGGATCTGCCGGATGCGCTGATGCGGGCGGTGAAGATCCGCGCGGCGCAGAACAATCGCCGACTCAAAGACGTCCTTGCCGAGGTGATCTCGCGGGGACTTCTGGCGCCCGCGGCTCCGCGACAACCTCGAGTGTTGCCCGAACCGGTAAGGCTCGAGAGCGGTCCGTTGACCATCGACGACATCGAAACGGCTATCGCGAACGGGCGCGATTGATCCGACGGCGATGGTCATCGTCGACACGAACGTCCTGGCGTACGCGCTGCTGGACGGGGACCGGACCCGAGACGCGCAAGCGTTGCTGCTCGCGGACGACGACTGGCACACCGACTCCTTCGCGCTCGTGGAGTTCTCCAATCTCCTCGCCACCAGCATTCGTGTGCGCGGCTTGGCGCCCGCGGTAGCCGACGGTCTGTTGGCCGCGGCCGAGGAATTGGTCAGTGGCGGGATGCATACGGTACCTCACGCGGCTGCGCTGACCATGGCCACTCGTTGTGCGGTCAGTGCCTGCGATGCTCGATTCCTGGCACTCGCGGACGAACTCGGCGGCCGGCTGATCACGGAGGATCTCAGGCTTCGCAACGCCGCGCCGGGCCTGACGCGCTCGCTGGCGGCGGCGTTGGAAGAGATGCTCGCGCAAGAGCGTTGACCGCAGTCTCCGGGTTCCGGGCAGGCGATACGCCGCACGTCATGAAGCCGCCGATCGAAACCCGCGCGAGTTCCTCGGTTGGAATGGACAGTCAAGCACCAGGCGTCGCGCACTGCTGATCGATCCCGTGCGCCAGCGGTCCGACCGCTACAGCGCGTTGCCGCGCGAGTTCGCTCTGCCATCCAAGCGCAGGCTCGAGACCCACATCCTCGGCGACATTGTCACCGCCGAGAAGTCACGTTCACGTCCCGCAGTCCGGTCGAGGCAGGCTCGCTCATCGGTCTCACCGGCCCACTGGCGTCCGATCGCACGCGTCATGACAATCGTCGCGCTCATCGCGACAGTCGTCGACGTCGGCGCTCGACGCACACTTGGTCCGCCATGCTGCTTGATTCACCGAACTATCCGGGTCGCACATCTGTGTCGTGCACTTGTAAGCTGGAATCCCTGCGCCAATGCATGCGCTCACGCACTCGTCTGGCATGTCGGACATACAGTCCTCTCGCGCGTCCTTCACACACCGGCCGTAGCTGGTGTCGCAACGGTCCTCGCAGCCGTGAGAAGACGCGGAGGGAACGGATGGCGACACGGCGTCGGCCGGGGGCGGCGTCTTCTGCGAACCGGTACACGCACCCGCGATGCATGTGCGCCCGAAACGACAGTCCGCGTTGCTGGCGCACTGTGCGATCGCGTCCTCAGGTACCAAAAGGAGCGACAGGAGACCTGCTGCGCAGAGGCCGACGAAATAGCTCGAACCCCGCGCGGCAGCGATGAAGCGGTGACCACGGCAGGTCTGTGGGATCATTGTTGTTCCTCTGTTCGATCTCGGCATTCTCCGGTTCCTCTGGTTCGGCCGCATTGGCGGACGGCTAGGCGCATCGAATTCTCGTGCGGGCGGCACCGTCAGGTAACATTTCGCGAACTCTTCCACACCGTGGCGTGGGCGAACGCGCTGTCGTCAGGATATGCGTACCCGTCCACGGAAGACGATCGGTGCCACCGACGAACTCGTCGTACTTCATCGTTCTCGCGCCGATCGCAGGGTCGACGATGAGCAATTGGTCTGGCAGCGTGTAGCCTGACACAACGACGACGTGTCCACCGCTCGCGTTAGTCAACTCGGCGATCAGCGGTTGGCCGCGGTCGAGCGCGTCGCGCACAGCCGAGAATAGAATTGGTGCGGAGCGATACTCGGACGAGATTCCGAAGGACCGAAGGAGCAGGGACATCTCCGACGAGAAACCGGTGCGAACGCATTCCCGCGCTCCGGCGCAACACAGTCCCTGACCGCCCAACCGCATGTCGTATTCGGCCATGACCTCGCAATCCTGGACGGACAGCCCCTGAATGTACTCGACGACCATCGCCACCGCAGCGGCCCAACACCACACCGGCGTCCTCTGGCGGCGGACCCTGATCGCCACGCCGTGTACAACAGGCGCGGCAGCGCGCCCTGCCGGTATCGGCTGACGACAGACACTCGAATCGCAGACCTTTCCCGTGGAACAATCGATATCTCGCGTACATTCCCGTTGAGACGCCGCCGGTCCGTCACGCAAGAACACTCCGCACTCGTATTCCTCGCACACTTGACCATCTTGACAGTCGATATCACGCGTACACCGAATGCCGCGGGTTACTGGACTGACGGGAACCCGGGGCGTGCATGCGCCGGTTTCGCAGACCTGTTCTGGTGGACAGTCCGTATCGCGGCTACAAGCCGCGCCGCTTTCTCCGGATTCGAGCGCCAGAAAAGAAGCCGTCGCCACGCACGCAAGGAAGCGACACAGGCGGCGGTTGGGGCCCTCTGAGTTCCACGGCCCTTGCGCTTCTCCGGCCGGCATTGCTCACCCCTTCGCCGCGATCACCGAGTCGGCTTGGAAGGCCCGACGGCCGCGCTCAATGAGCGTGTCAAAAGCCGAGAACGCAAACTCGACGCTGTACCCCATCAAGAAGGCGAGCGTCACCAACGAAAGGCTGAAACCCTGTAGCGAGGGCTGATCCGGGGCCAGGATGATCCCACCCACCACGCCGAGCAGAGCGCCCAGAGCCAGCCGCATCATGTAGCGACTGACGGTATTGGGGGTGTAGCTATTGTTGGCCAGGCTGGCCAGCAGGCGCCGTGTGATGAACGCGACGGCACCGAGCAAGCCGAGTACCAGCGGAAGCACGTAAAAATTCCACACGCGCAGCACTGAGCGCGCGCCCTGCTCCAGTGCTATACGACGGTACTGCCGCCCCACCGCGGTGTCTGCGGCGGAAGCGGTCGCCTCCGACAACGTGTACAGGCCGCGCCACGGCCGGCTCGCCTGCACCAGCGTCGAGTAGGTCGCGATGATGCGCTTGTCCAGACTGTCTCGTTGATCGACGAGATCCTTCAACGGTGGCGTTTCATCGGTCAGATCGCTTTTCGCTTCCTTCATCGCACGGATTTGCGTGCTGACACTTTCCAACGCGACGTTGTGTCGCTCGGCGTCATGAAGGATGTCTCCGAGATAGATGCCGTAGGCCTGGGAGCCGAGGAAGACCAGCAGAATCGTACACAGCAGCACGATCACGCCGAGAAGCTGCCGCCGGCACACCGTAGCCACTCGAAGCCTTCCATCCGGGTCCTTTGCGCGCCGCGGCCGGCGTCGCGCTTCCTCGATCTGCTCGGCGACCAGGATGCTCTCGCTGGTCGCGGGATAGACGAGCAGCGCCAGTTTGTTGTACCCCTTCCACAATTTCGCCACGTCGCCGAGCGCGAGCTTCGCCGCAGGCTGCTGCAGGATCGGAACGATCAGGTCGATGTATTCGTCATCGATCCTTATGTTGGCCTGCGACACCGCGTAGCGCAGCAGGCGGCTGACCGCCGTTTGTGTCTCCCGGACCGCTTCGACGTCGCCGAGCGGCTTCGCCGGCTGATCCCGCACGTCTACAGCCGCCGCGCCCGTGCTTGCCGCGGCACCGTCGCCAGCGTTCGCCGCATCCATCACTGCACTCGGATCTCGAAGCGGCACGGCTCCAGCGCGTTGGTGGCCTGCGATCGACACGGAACCGGAGTGCTGCCGGCATCGCTGTAGACGACCTCGACCACCCAGTCTCCGGGCCGTATCCGGCTCTTCATGCTCCACACCCTCCAATCGAACTTGCCGTCGGGCGACGCAGCAATCTCCCGCTCGAGTTTTGCAACCAGCTCCGCCGTCCCAACGCCGAGGTGGATTTCGTCGATGACTTCTCTCGATTCGGACTCCGTGCCTATCCCAGCGTAGTAGCGCCAGCGATTGCGCATCGGAAGCATATTCTTCTTCTCCAGTTCACGCAGAGCGCCCTCGTCCGCCGCCACACGCAGCCAGAGGTACAATGGGTGCTGCGGCACGTTCGGTCCCAGCTTGTCGACATACTGCAAGTCGTGCACACCACTCGTCCACGCTGATTCAACTATTTCCAGGGCCTGAGCCGAGGCTCGCCCGGTGTCGAGACAGACCAACAGCATGACGATCGCGAGAACAATCGAACTCCGTTTGTACATGTTACACCTCCACTACGACTCTTTCTTCAGACCACACCCTCGACCGTCTCGCGGACCGACTGCATCGACGCGATCAGTTTCTCGATCGACGCGATCAGCTCTTCGTCGGTTCCGCCATCGAGCGATTGCCGCAGGTCCTTCAACGTCCGCACGGCGTCGGTCAGGGTCGCAACGACCTCGTTGGCTCGCTCCAGGCGTACCGAGGAGGCCGCGGCGTTCGCGGCCTCGGTGACGACGGCGAGTTTCTTGGTGAGCGACGCGAGCTCGCCGCTGCGCTCGGAAAGCGAGCGCAGGCGTTCATCGATCGTGTTGAACAACAGAGCGGTGCGCGAAGCGTTGGCGATGTCGTCGAGGGCCAGGATCTCGGGAGTGTTGGGGCGGGACTTCAGCACGAACTGCGTCAGCCGGTCGCTGACGGCGAGCCTTGGTCCGATGTCGTTCTGCGCCGCGGCCGCTTCGCACGCGGCGAGAAGCTCGGCCAGCTTGGCCTTCCAGCCGTCGAAGTCTCCTATCGCGTCGAACTCGCTCATAGCTCTTGAATCCTCCGTGCCAGATCGCGGACCTGCACCGCGGCCAGCGCCACCGACTGCGCCGTTACCGGGCGGCGCGTCTTGACAGCGTCGATGAGTTGTTCATGCGCGCGCGCCCACGTCGTCACCGCGTCGGCGCCGGTGGCAAGCAGCCTCGTGCCAGCCTGGAAACGCTCGTCCGCCCGCTGCAGCTCGGTCGTCATAGGCACATACCAACGGTCCGTGGCTGCAATCTGCCCATCGACCTCTGCGAGCTGACGACGCTGCTCGGCAGTGAGATCTTCGAAAGACTTCGCATAGAGCCGATCACGCGCCGCGATCAGTTCTTCGCGAAAGGCCAGGCCTATTTGTTGATCCGTTTGGATCTTCGCACGAACCTCGGCGCCCGCCGACAGCCAGATGTCGCGGGCATCGCGCAGGTCCTTCGCGATGACGGTCCCGATCTGGGCAATTGCCGGCTGACTCGCGTCGAGTGCTTCTTCCAGCGAATGTGCGCCGCGCACCACGGCAATCTGTCCGTAGATCATCGTCGCCGCGTCGACAACTATCGGCACCGCGCCGGCTGCGGGCACCGCGATACCGGCAGTCTGAGCGAGTCCCTTGATCGCGTCGGCCAGTTTGGTGGCACTCTCCTTCCCGTGATTGCCGGCGTCGACGATTGCGGCCAGCGAAGCCGAATACTCGGCGACGGCGTCGAGCGCCCGCACTCGATTCTGCCACTGGAGCGCGAACAGATCGGCACGTCCGGCGGCGCCGGACATCATCCGCAGTTCGGTATCGACCACTGCGCCACTGGAAACGACGGCCGTGCGGAGGTCTCCGGTCGCGCCGGTGAACGGACCGACATCGGGAAGCGTGGCGCAGCCACCGATAACCGATAGCACCAGCGCAACGCCGAATAGTCGAGGCAAGAATCGCGATCTGTCCATTGGGGTTGGTTCCTCCGTGTCGGACCGGCCTGGATTCACCGACAACGACGACGACGACGGATGTTCACGAGCGCAGGAAGTCGAGTTCGGCACGGATCAGCGCCGCCTCGTGTTGTCTTCGCGACCGGATCCCCTGCAGCGAGTGATTCTGCTGCATGGCCCCGACCACGTCGGCAACGCCGTCCCAATCCCCCGCCGACAGCGCGGCGCCCAGCGGCTGCAGGTCGGCGTTTCCGACGCCGCGGTTGTACGCGAGCGAGAGCATCACGGTTTGCACCGACGGTGGCGCGGGCGTCGCCGCAGTTGCGCCGAAGCGCTTCACGATTCCGTTCCAGTACGGCTTGGCCGCACGCGGCATGACTTCGAGAGCCTGCGCGCGGCTGATGCGAATCGCCTTGATGCCCGGGATCGTTTCGAGAGCGACGCGTGCGCTGTCCCCTTTCTTGCCGATCGCCTGCTTCAACGTCGCCAGTTGCGGCGCGCTCAGAAAACCGCCGTAAAGCGCCGAAATCTGTTCGAACGAGACGTGGCCAAGATCGACGCCCGGATCCAACGTCACGCCCGATTCGCCTTCCGGCCAGTACGGATGACCCTTGTGCCCTTCTCTTTCGTGGACCCAGTACAGATCTCCGTCGAACTGCGGCAGCGACTCGCGAATCTTCTGCTGCGTGGTTTCGACGGTAGCCGCGAGATCGGGCGCGAGTTGGCTCCACGCTTGTTTGTCGAACTCGCCGCTGGGCGCCAGTCCCTTCGATTGCTGAAAGGCACGGAGTTCCTCGAGCGTGTTTCGACCGAACTCGCCGTCGGGAACGATCTGCCGGCCCGCATGTTGAAGCCCCATCTGCGCATTGCGCACGACGCTGCCGAGCCATACCCGACCGTTTCCGAGACCATCGCCCAAACGCAGTTTCGCTTTGATCACCGACGTTCCCCCATCGAGTGAATGTGACGCGCGCAGAGGTACGCCCCCAGAAGGAGATCCGTCAAACAATCAAGCGACAAACCTGTGAGGCCGATCACTCGGTCCAAATAAGGCGCCAGCAGCGCTCGCGGTCGCCGGTCGCGAGAAAGTCACGGCTGCATCGCGAGATGGCACGCGACAGCGCATCAGCAGCGTCGCAAGTGAGCGGATTCTCAGCTTGGGCGCCGGTGAGCCCTCGCCGGCCGCAGGAACGGCACCCGACACCCGTCGCGCACGCACGACTGCCGTGATAGCTGCGCGAACGCATGCTGCTGCGTCAGTTGTTCGATCCCGCCTCCTCCACCTACACCTACCTGCTAGGTGACGGGACCACTCGTTGCGCGCTGCTGATCGATACCGTGTTCGAGCAGTTCGAACGCGACCGGGCGTTGCTCCATGAACTCGACCTGACCTTGACGCACACTCTCGAAACCCACGTGCACGCAGACCACGTCACGGCTGCGTGGCGGTTTGAGCAGACACTGGGTTCGAAGATCGTGCTGTCCGCGCGCAGCGGAGCCAGCGGCGGCGACCTCTACGTCGATGACGGCGACGTGATCGAGGCCGGCGCGGCCACACTGACCGTTCGCGCCACGCCGGGGCATACCAACGGCTGTCTCACCTACGTCACCAAGAATCGGTCGATCGCGTTCACCGGCGACGCGCTGCTGATCCGCAGCGCCGGCCGCACGGATTTCCAGCAAGGTGACGCGAGCGCTCTGTACCGTTCGATCCGCGAGAAGATTTTCACGCTTCCCGACGACTGCCTGCTCTATCCGGCCCACGATTACGCCGGTCGCACGCTCACCACCGTCGGCGAAGAAAAGCGCTGGAACCCTCGCATAGGTGGCGACGCGAGCGAGAGCGATTTCACCGGCTACATGAGCAACCTCGGCTTGCCTCATCCCAAGCAGATCGACGTTGCGGTGCCGGCCAACCTGGTGTGCGGCAGACCGGCGGCGGGCGCGGCCCGCGACGAGCCGGCCTGGGGACCCGTAGTCCACACCTTCGCCGGAGGGCTCGAAGTAGATCCCGTGTGGGTGGCCGAACACCGCGGCGCGGTCACCATCCTCGACGTGCGCGACGGCGCAGAACTGACCGGAGATCTCGGTCGCATCGAGGACAGCCTGCACATCCCGCTCGGCGAATTGAGGACGCGAGTTGGCGAGGTGCCGCGCGACAAGCCCGTCGTCTGCGTTTGTCGCTCCGGACGACGCTCCGCGCAGGCGTGCGCCATCCTGGCGACGGCCGGCGTCGGCGACGTCGCCAATTCAGCGGGCGGCATGATCCGCTGGCGTGCGTTGCGCCTGTGATCCGCGCGATCGCCGCATCGCCGCTCGGCTTTCTGGTCGGACTGTCGCTCGGCGCGCTTGGCAGCGGCGGCTCCATCCTTGCGGTCCCGGCGCTGGTGTACGCCGCCGGCCAGACGCCACAGCAGGCCACTGCAACGAGCCTGCTTCTGGTCGGCGTCGCTGCGCTGTCGGGACTCCCTGCGCATCTGCGCGCCGGACGCGTCAAAGTCGCGCACGGCATCGCTTTCGGTGCCACCGGAATCGGTGGCTCGCTGGCCGGCACCGCAGCAAACCGCAGGCTCGACCCCGACATGCTGCTGCTGGCGTTCTCGGGACTGATCATGATCGCGGCCTGGCGGATGCTGACCGCGTGTCCCACCTGCACGCGCAGTGGCGAGCAGATCGCTCTCGAAGAAATTTCAGCAGCGCGCCCGCGTGCTTCCATCGATCTCGGCCGCGGGCTGATGGTGATCGCGACCGGCACTGCGGTCGGGTTTCTTACGGGCCTGTTCGGCGTCGGAGGCGGCTTCGTCATCGTGCCGGCGCTTACGTTGACCCTGGGCTTAGCGATGCCGCAGGCGATCGGGACGTCGCTGCTGGTGGTGGCGATCAACAGCGCGATGGCGCTGGCGGCGCGGCTCGGCACGGCGGCGCCGATCGACTGGATCGTAGCCGGAGTTTTCACGGTCGCGGCCGTGGCCGGAGTCCTGGCCGGCGGCCGCATTGCCGATCGCATCGACGCCCGACGCAGCCTGAGGGCCTTCGCTGCGGGCCTCGTGCTGCTGGCGCTGATGACCGCCGCTGGCGCGATCGCCGCCATGATCTGAACGCAGGGCTTTGCCCGCGGGTTGGCGCGGACGCGCTCGAAGGAGTATGAAGCGGCCATGGCACTGCGCAGGAACTTCTTCGTCGAGCTATTCTGGAAGCTGCACCCGGGCCTTTACTCGCTGACCGGTGGCCGCATCGGCGGCAAAATCATGGGTATGCCGGTGCTGCTGCTCACCACAAAGGGACGCAAGAGCGGCCAGCCGCGTACGGTGGCGCTCACCTACCTGCCGAGCGGAGAGAGCTGCATCGTCATCGCCTCGTGCCTCGGCGAAGAAAAGCATCCCGCCTGGTACCGCAATCTCGAAGCCGAGCCACTCGTCGAGATCGAGGCTGGTGGCCGTAAGCGCAAGGTTCGCGCGCGCGTAGCCGACGGCGCCGAGCGAGAGACGCTGTGGCGCCAGATGGCCGATCGCCTGCCCGACTACGACGAGTACGCAACGCGCACCACACGCCGCATCCCGGTAGTGGTGCTGGAGCCCGCCTCGGCGACTGCCCGCTGAAAGCTTGCCCGGGCCGTCGGGCAGTCGCATTGCGCGTCGCGGCGAAGATCCCGCGCGCCGCCGACCTGCGCATTCACAGTCGGTCGTATCCGCGCTTCTCCGGCCACGTGTAGGGAATCTCCGGCGCGCCCAGACGCGCCGATCGCTCGAATCTGGAATCGTCTATTTCAAGCGTCTTGGCCTCGATCGCTGCCTGCGCGCTGCGCACCGAGACATCCAACGACGTGATCGCGCCCATCGACGTGACGAAGGTCCCGCCCAGCGCGACGCTGGCGCGCACGTTGGCATCGGCGCGGACCAGCTTACCGTAGAGCGTGCTGTCGAGCGGGTTCCCATCGCGCAGAATGCCGG
Source organism: Deltaproteobacteria bacterium (assembly GCA_016218925.1). GTDB lineage: Bacteria > Desulfobacterota > Binatia > UBA1149 > CAITLU01 > CAITLU01. The sequence continues at coordinate 29,125 of JACRCR010000040.1, forward strand.
CGCCGTCGTGGCGAATTTCCTGCGCGATGAAGAACAACACTCCCGGAATCGGACGGAGCAAATTCCAGACGCCGACTCCGCGGGTGTACATGCGCACGAAGCGCAGCTTGTTGCGCAGACGCCGCAAGAACTGGAGCGCCACGATCTGCTGGCCTGGGCCTCACCCGATGGCGACGCGACCCAATGGCCCACACGCCACGGCACGAGCCTGCGGGTAGTGCCGGTAATGATCAGCACCGACATCCACATGCTGCGCCAGTGCGCAGCGGCAGGAATGGGCATCGCCTTCGTGCCGGACGCGGGGTTTGCCGAGTCGGAAGGGTCTGTCGATCGCCTCGTGCCGGTGCTCGCCGATGAGATCGGGCGCGAACGGCCGCTGCGCGTGGTTGTTCCTGCGGCGTTGTCGGAGATCCCGCGGATTCGCGTCGTGCTGAGCGAGATCCGAAAGTTCCTCGGCCAAGAGTAAGAACGTACCGCGTCCAGGCGCCGCGCCGCGCGATGGCGCCGCACGCGTCATCGGCGAGGCACCATCTTCAGGTCGCCTCGACCAGCCCGGCCAGCGACTCACTCACGCTCGTCCTGCCGCGCAGCGCGACCAGCGCGCCGGCGATCAGACCGCGATCCTGCAACCGGCGCGCCTTGCCGATCCCGTTGGCCAGCGCGGCCTCGACCTGCCGGTCGCTGAGCGCTCCCACGCGCGTCGTGACCAGCAGATCCGGGATATCGGTATCCGCGTCGAGTTCGCGCGCCGGCCGTCGCACGACCGGCGCGCCTTCGGTGTCGACGGCGTTGCCGATCAAGGTCGCCGCGACGTCGGCAAGCGACGCGCTGGCGGCCGCAGCGACCGCCGCCGAGGCGATTCCGAGCGTAAAGCTCCTGCCTCCGAAGCCGCTGGTCGCGACTCCGCCGATGTGGCAAGCCGCGTCGAGTTTCATGCGATGAGACATGCCGTCGCTCCCGGCGTTTGGACGGATGCCGATGGTAACCGCCGCCGCCGCTCTCATCCGCACCGCGATGTCTCCGCCGTTGTTCACCGTCACCAGCGTCACGGCCTCGTCGGCGAAGATCGCATCGGCGACCAGATCGGCCACGCTTCCGGCCACCGCGATCAGCGGAGTTACCGACGCATCCGCCGCTTGCCTGGCGGACGCGATCATCAAATTCACTACCTGCGGATAGCGGCGATCGGTCTCAACTTCTTCGATGTTGCGCCGGATCACGTCGCTGAAACGCGCCAGTTGCTCTTGCATCAGAAACGCCGCGCGCACGCCGATCATCGCCGAATCCGGGCTGACCGTGCCGTTCTTCACCGCCCGTATCGCGGCCATCATCGGGCCATACGCCGCGACGACGGTCCCATCGGCCAGCGTTTCAATCATCGCGACGCTCGCCGGCGAGCCCGCGCACGTCCCTGATCTCGTCGACGCGCCCGCCGACCGCTTCGAAGTCGGCGCGGCGCGTCGTCCACTCGAGCGGAGCCACGACCGCCGGGATCGGCGTCCAGTAGAACGCGCCGGGTTTGACGGTCTCGACGTCGACCATGAAGCCGATGCCGCCGCCGGGGAATCGCAGCGTCGGCGCGCCGCCGCAGGTAAGCCGCAGCTTGGAGCGCTCGACCAGCTCCACGACCTTGCGCGGCGTGAACGGCGAGACGCCCCGGCGTGCCGCGCCTCCGGCACCGGCGACAAAGTAAGCGCTGACACGAGCCGGTTCGCAGTCGGCGTGAAAGCGATCGAGCACCGTCGCAACCGCGCGCGGTATGTCGATCGCTGTCCAGTTGCCATCACCGCGCCACCGGTAGAGCGCGCGCCGGCGCCCGTCGGCCTCGACGAACAGCAGCGTAAAGCCGGCCTTCATCCGCGTCGGGTCGACGGCCTCGATGATCTCGAGCGGATCCTTCGCGAAGGTCCCTCCCCAGCCGCCTACCGCGGTGGGCCGCGGTCCGACGCACCAGGTGTGAGGGCCGGCGAACTTGAGCTTCAGACCGCTCTTCTTGCGGTCGTCGAAGAGTCGTTGCGTTTGCTCGGCGGCCGGGCCGGCGTGGCCGAGATAGGAACGGTCGAACACCACGATCTCGTCGACGACGCCTGCGGCCATCGGCTCCTGCAGTCTGATGCTGAGTTCGAAGGCAGCGTCGCCGCCGCAGGCCCAGCGCCGTTTGTCGCAGACCTCGCCGTTGATCACCGGTTTCTCGCCGACCTGAAGCTCCAGCCTCGCGCCGCCCCGGACCTTCATCTTGACGGGCTGGCGATTGGCGATGTCGGCGACCAGCCTCGCGGCCATCCAGCCGTTCTTGCGTGACAGGTTGCTGGCACCGCCGATGTAGATCCACTTCGAGCCGTACTCTTCGACGCTGACCATCCCGACTTGCACGCCTTTGTAGATGATCGGAGCGCCTTCCTCGCCGATGTAGGGCTCGGCGTCGATCTTCACCTGGATGCCGCTGTACATGTAGTGGGACTCGGTCACGCAGGTCACGACGTCGACGCCGTCGACGTTGCCTTGCACGACGTAGGGACAGCCGAATCCCATCCTGGTACCGGCACCGATTCCGCTGACGAGCGGATTGGCGATCGCCGCATCGTGTGCCTCGCCGCCGCTGGCGTAGCCGGCATCCTCTATCGACGTCAGCGCGACCGCGCGTACCACGCGACCGTCGCGGTTATCGTTCATCCGGCAGTCGCCGCTGCCACCCGGTGGAATCTGGCAGTAGGACGGACACACCGCGCATTCGGCGAAGCCGTGAGGCAACGCGGCGCCGGCCGGCTCGACTCTCTCGCTTACCAGCGCGTCGGTGGGGCAGATCTGCTGAGCTGGGCACGCCAGCGAGTTCACGCACAGTTCCCGCGACACCGCGGGCCGCTCCTGGCCGCGCGAGACCGCGCCGAGGCAGCAGGCCTCCACACACAGCCAGCACCCGTTGCACCTTTCCGGATCGACCAGCATCGCACGGCCCTCCTTGTCCGGGCGGCGGAGCGCTTCGCCGCGGCACCGCCCTGCACCTTTGATCTCGGTTCCGGCCGGTCGAGGAGCCAAATCGAAAGCCGCGACTTGACCCCCCCTTGCGATGATAGCGCCGAGGTCCGGCCGGCTACTGTGCGATCCGGCCAACGTCTTGTGATATCCGGCCAGGCGCTCTAGTTGTCTCGCGTGGCGAGGCAGATCGCATCGGTGGCCTACCCAGCCGAGCTATGCCGGCTGATGAGCGAAGAGGGCGTCGATCCGGGCAAAGTGCTGGTCGGATCGGGAGTGTCGATCGAAACGCTCGCCTCGCCTGATGCGCTGATCACCGAGCAGCAACTGTTGTGCATCTACGCCAACGCGCTGGGCCTGGCTCGCCGGCCGGGCCTCGGCCTGCGCTTCGGCGCCAGACTACGCTTTACCCACCACGGCATTCTCGGACACGCGCTGCTGGCGTGCGCCAGCCTGCGGCAGATGCTGAGGATGGCCGAGCGTTACACCGTCGCCGTCGGCTCCCCGTTTCACTTCCGGCTGCGCGAGCAGGGGCACGTCGCCGTCCTGCGCGCCTGGGATGCCGCGCCAGTCGGCAAACTGCACGAAATGATGGTGGAGGAGATCCTGGCCCTGTTTGCCGAAGAAATGCCGGGCTCGGGCCACGCGATCCTGCGGCCGCTCGAGATCCGCATCGACTACCCGGCACCCGCTCACCGGCGCATGTACGAACGGTTGTTCTCGTGCCCGATCCTCTTCGACTGCGAGAGCGTCGAGTTCATGCTCGCGCCGAAGATGCTCGACGAACCGCTGCAACTGTCCAACGCCGAGATCCGCCGCATGTGCCAGCAGCGCTGCGAAGTGATCCTGTCGCGTCTCGGACTTGCCGGCGGCATCGTCGACCGTGTACGCAGCGAATTGCTCGCACGGCGCAACCGCTTTCCCGACCTCGACGACGTCGCGCGCGAACTCCACGTCAGCACGCGCACGTTGCGGCGCAAGTTGCGCCTGGAGGGCGCGTCATTCAGCGAGGTGCTCGGCGACGTGCGCAAGAGCCTGGCGCTCGATTACCTGGAGCGATCTAACCTGAGCATGGACGAGATCGCGCTTCTGCTCGGCTACGACAACGCCGCCAATTTTAGTTGCGCGTTCCGGCGCTGGCTGGGCCAGCCGCCCGGGCGCTATCGCAAGACGCACTCGGGCGTGGGCTGATGGCAACAGTCAGACGCCGCAGGAGCGCGGCGGCACGGGGGAGCTGTCCGTCACGCGTCGCGCGAACGCGGCGGCCAGCGGAACTGGAAGGTGTAGGTGCGCGTGGTCTTGCCATCACCGTCGACCTTCTCCTGCGGATGAGCGGCGTCGGCGGCCGCGCGCCGAAACGCCGCCATGAAGTCCTCTTCATCCGTAGCCCCGGAAGAACGTGACGAGTCGTAACCCTGGCCGCGCCGGAGTTGCTCGCGCAGCCGTGCGGTTTCCTCTTCCATCGCGCGCGCACGCTCGGCCAGCCCACGCCCGCTCAGCCACTCTCGCAGCGGACGCGCCTGCGACGCACTGAGGTCGCGGAACAGCAGCAACCCGATCAGCAGAACTCCAAACGCGCCGTACCAGTAATTGAAGTTCTGCGTGTACCAGCCCAGCACCAGTAGCAGCAGGGCCGCAGCCCACAGCGCTCGGTAGAAGCCGAGCAGGACGATGTTGATGCCGAGCCGCAGCCGGTCGAGGCCTTCGTCCAGACTCCGCGATCTGTTCACGACGGTCGCGACGATCGCAGCCGCGATCACAGCCGCAGCAGCGATGGCGACGGCAACATAGGTATGATCCATGACAGCAGCGCCTCCCGGAGCAGGGTCGATGCACCGACGATAGCAGCAGTTCGGGCAGCCAACGAGAGGGGTCTGGCCGCGGCGAACCGGGTCGCACTGGCGGAAGCTGGCGACCCGGAGCGCCGATGGCGGGGGCAATCTTGCCGCCGCACTCCGGCAGCGCTTTAAGTCTCCTTCGCGGGCCGACCGCCCGACGCCCGATTTCGAAGGAAGGAACCCGCCCGATGTCCCACGCCCTGCCGCAGCGAACCCGAATCTACCAATGCCACCATATCGACTCGACACGCTGGGACGGATTCAAGCCGCGACCCGATGACATAATCATCACCACGGCGCTGAAGGCCGGCACCACCTGGACCCAGCGCATCGTCAGCCTGTTGATCTTCCAGACCACCGAGCTGCCGATGTCGCTGCACTCGTACTCGCCGTGGATCGACGCGCGCTTCATAGGACCCAAGGCCGAGATGATGATGATCGTCGAAGCGCTCGACAATCGCCGCTTCATCAAGAGCCACCTTCCGCTGGATGCGCTGCCGTACTTCGAGAACGTCAAGTACATCTACGTCGGGCGCGACACCCGCGACGTCTTCATGTCGGCGTGGAATCACGTCAACGCCTACACACCGATGGCGCTCGAGATGCTGAACTCTGGAGAGAACGCCCCTGCCGAGCCCTTCGAGCAGCCGTGCGGCGACATCCGCGAGTTCTGGCGCGTGTGGATGACGCGCGGCAGGTATGAGTGGGAGCACGACGGCTACCCCAACTGGTCGCACCTGTACCACGCGCGCTCGTACTGGGATTTCCGGCATCTGCCCAACTTGCTGTTCGTCCACTACAACGACCTGAAAGCCGACCTGGACGGGCAGATGCGCCGCATCTCGCGGTTCCTCGATATCGACGTCGACGAGCAGACGTGGCCGGCGCTGGTGGACGCCGCGACCTTCGCTTCGATGAAGCGTGACGCCCACCTGCTCGGCCCCGAGATGGACATGGTCTTCGAAGGGGGCGCGCAGCGCTTCCTTTATAAGGGCACCAACGACCGCTGGCGCGACATACTGACCGCCGAGGATCTGGAACTGTACGAGGCGGCAGCGGCACGCACGCTGACGCCGGAGCTGAAGCTGTGGCTGGAGCAGGGCGCTGCCTCGGGAATAGAGCCCGGGGTGGACTAAGCAGCGCCCCACGGGCATTTCTGGCCCCGCGACGGCCACGCCGCCCCGTCGCGGATTTACGACAACCGCTATCCGCCTGCGCAAGCAGCGCCGCGGCCTCTGAGTCGCAGCGCAAGGATCGTAGACGGCCCGCACGAGGAGACGAGGAGACCGACCATGGCCGAGATCACCGTAGGCGAACTTCTGGTGCGCTGTCTGCGCGCCGAAGGCATCGACACGACGTTTGGAATCATCGACGGCAGCCACATTCCGTTCGTGGTCGCCGCGGGCGCCTACGGCATCCGCCACATCAACTGTCACCACGAAGAAGGCGCCGTGCATCTGGCCGAAGGTTTCGCGCGCATCACCCGGCAGCCCAGCGTCGTGTTCGGAAGCCCCGGGCCCGGAGCGGCCAACATGCTGGCCGGCATCACCAGCGCGCAGGCCGAGGGGCACGCGGTGCTCGCGATCGGCGCCACGCGGCGCCGGCGCACCACCGATCCCGACCGCGGCGGGGCTTGGCAGGCCACCGACCTGGTCGAGATGGCCAAGCCGATCACCAAGTTCTCGGCGATGATCCGCCAGGCCGAGCGACTGCCCGAGATGGTACGCGCCGCTTTTCGCGCGATGCTCACCGGAAGGCCCGGCCCGGCCTTCATCGCGATCTCCGATGAACTGCTCGGGCAGAAGATCGAGGAGTCATTGGCGCCTGTCTACCAGGCCAAGAACTACCGCGTGACCTCGCTCGGAGCCGGCGATCCGGCCGCTGTCGCGCGCGCCGCCGAGTTGCTTGCCGGCGCGAAGCGTCCTGCCTTGCACGCCGGCAAGGGCGTGCTGTGGGCCG
>JACRCR010000223.1 GCA_016218925.1 Deltaproteobacteria bacterium
GCGCGGGCCGTCGCGGCACGGCTGCGCAGCCACTTCGCTTTCATCGCGCGCGAGATGCCGCCGGCCTATCAGCTCTACAAAGGACTGCCGGGGATCCACGTCAGGGCGTCCAATCCCGGCGAGCGCGAAGCTCGCGGGATCGGCGGCGGGACCAGCGGCCTCCCGATCGAGACTACCGTAGTCGAGACGCACACCGCCGACGTGCCGTTCATCTTCGAGAGCCTCAAGAACTACTTTCAGAAAGCCGGCGTGCGGGTTTTCGTCGCCATTCATCCCATCATCACGGTGCAGCGGCAGTGGGAGCGCGTCGTCGCGGTGAGCGGGCCGCGCGCCGAAGGCGCGCGCGAGTCCTACTGTCACTTCCAGATCGAGCAGGTGGAGTCGAGCGAGCGCCTGCGCCGCATCGAACACGAGATCTTCTCGGTGCTCAAGGGCTTGTTCTGCGCGGTGGAAGACTTCAAGCAGATGCTGGATCGGGTACGCGATCTCGAACCGCGCCTTCGAAGCCGAACGGGGAACGACGCCGAAGTAGCGTCGGCGCGGGAATTCCTTCAATGGCTGGTCGCCGACAACTACGTCTTTCAGGGCGTGGCGCGCTACCAGATCAGCGCGGGCGGCCGGGCCGACCGGATCGACCAGGCCGCGACCGGTGTGTTCACCGACCCGGCGCTGCTGCCGGTGGTCTTTCCCGGACTGATGGAAGCCGTCGAGCCGCACCTGGTGCCGGCCCCGGACGACGGGCGCATCGTCGAGATCGACTACTGTCGCAACGCATCGGCGATCTACCATCTCGAACCGCTCGACGACATCGTGGTGCGCGAGTGGAGTCCCGAGGGCCGGCTCGCCGCCGCAACGCTGATCGTCGGGCGCTTCTCGAAAGGCGCGTTCAACCGCCAGGCCGCCGAGATTCCGCTGCTTCGCGAGAAGCGCGCATTCATCATGAAAGAAACCGGCGCGATGCCGGAGTCGCACCTGTATCGCCAGATCCGCGCGATCTTCAACCGCTTGCCGCAACGCGAACTTTTCTACGCGCCGGCCTCGAGTGTCGTGGAACTCGTCGAGAAGATCGCCGCTGTCACCTCGGACGACGAGATTGTCGTACACGTGCGCCGCGCCACCGGCTACACCGCGCTCGCGGTCGCGTTCTCACGGCTGCGCTACTCGTATCGAGTGGAGCAGGACCTGCGTAGCGCGTTCGCAAACGCCTTCGGAGCGATCCCGTTCTCCACATCGGAGGATTGCGGCGCAGTGAAACTGTTGCTGTTCTACTTCGAGGACACGCACCTCGAGCATCCGGTGGAGTCCGACGCGGTGCGCGCGCTGGTTACGCGGCTGCTCACGACCTGGGAAGACCGCGCGGCCGCCGCGCTCGAAAAGGCGTTCGGAGAGCGCGAGGGACGCAGGCTGCTGCGACGCTATGCCCGCCCGGAAAGCCGCAACGGTCTCTACCGCGAGTCGACCGCTCCCGAGACGGTAGCCGACGACGTTCGTTGCTTCGAAGCGATGGAGGCGAGCCTGGAGATGCGCGTGCAACCGCGCACCGCCGAAAGCATGACGCTGCACGTGTATTCGCAGCGTGCCTTGACCCTTACCGACACGCTGCGCACGCTCGGGAACCTCGGCCTGACCGTGACCGAGGAGTTGCGGGTCCCGGTGGTGCTTCCCGAGGGACGCCGGGCTTTCATCTATCGCTTCGAGATCGAAGCGCCGCCCGACCTGGTTGCGGCGACGATCTCGCACCAGGAACTCTTCGCCACTGCGCTGCGCGCCCTCGACGAGGAGGCGGCCACCGACGATTCGCTGAACGCGCTGGTGCTGATGGCGGGCCTGAGCTGGCGCGAGGTCGAGGTACTACGCACGCTGCGCAACCACCTGCTCCAACTCCGCTCCCACTACAACGCCGAGACCGTCGGGGCTGTACTGCTCAAGAACAGCGCGGCGGCCGGCGCGCTATATCGGCAGTTCGCCGCGCGTCTGGATCCCGCCCTTGCCGGCGACCGCGCCGCAGCGGTAGCGCAGGCCGAAGTCGCCTTCCGCGAGGCTCTCGAATCCGTCACCAGCCTGGCCGAGGACGAGGTACTGCGCGCGCTCGACGACCTGATCCGCGCCACGCTGCGCACCAACTTCTTCCAGAATCCGCAGCGCCCGGTAGTGTCGATCAAGGTCGACAGTCGCAAGGTCGAGAGCATGCCGTCGCCGCGGCCGATGGTCGAGATCTACGTACATTCGCGGCTGCTCGAAGGCGTTCACCTGCGCGGCGGAAAGGTCGCCCGCGGCGGAATTCGCTGGAGCGACCGCCACGACGACTTCCGCACCGAGATCCTGGGCCTGATGAAAACACAGATGGTCAAGAACTCGGTGATCGTGCCGGTTGGTTCCAAGGGTGGCTTCGTGCTCAAGGGCAACGTGCCCGCACGCCCGGCGCTCGATGCCTACCTGGTCGATCGCTACCGCGAGTTCGTCGCGGGCCTGCTCGACGTCACCGATAACATCGTGGCCGGCAAGGTGATCCACCCGCCCGAGGTCGTCCGCTGCGACGGCGACGATCCGTATCTGGTGGTGGCCGCCGACAAAGGCACCGCGCATCTGTCCGACACCGCCAACGCGGTCTCGAATCGGTACGGGTTCTGGCTCGGTGACGCCTTCGCCTCGGGAGGCAGCGCCGGCTACGACCACAAGAAGATGGGCATCACCGCCCGCGGCGCGTGGGAGTGCGTCAAGCACCACTTCGACAACCTCGGCGTCGACGTCCAACGCGAGCCGTTCACCGCTGTCGGAATCGGCGACATGTCGGGAGACGTGTTCGGCAACGGTGTGCTGCTGTCGCCGGTGATGCGGCTGCAGGCGGCTTTCAACCACGCGCACATCTTCATCGACCCCGATCCGGACGTCGAGGCCAGCTCCCAGGAACGCCGCCGGCTGTTCGAACTGCCCCGCTCCACCTGGCGCGATTACGATGCAACGCGGATCAGCGCGGGCGGCGGCATCTTCGAGCGCTCGGCCAAAGCCATCCCGATCTCCGCGCAGATGAGGAAGCTGCTCGATATCGAAGCAGACAGCGCTTCGGGTGAAGAAGTGATCCGGCGCATCCTGACCGCGAAAGTGGACCTGCTCTACAACGGCGGGATCGGCACTTACGTAAAGGCGGCAGGTGAGTCAGACGCCGAGGTCGGCGATCGCACCAACGACCGCGTGCGCGTCAGCGGCCGCCAACTACGCTGCCGCGTGGTCGGTGAAGGCGGCAACCTCGGCCTGACACAGAGGGGGCGGCTCGAGTACTGGGAGCGCGGCGGTCTGATCAACACCGACGCGGTGGACAACTCGGGTGGCGTCGATACTTCGGACCACGAGGTCAACATCAAGATCCTGATGGACATGCTCGTCAGGAAGGGCGTTCTGGCCGGCCGCGACGAGCGCAACGCGATCCTCGCCGAGATGACCGACCAGGTGCGAGACCTCGTGCTGGCCGACAACCGACACCAGGCACTGTGCCTGAGCCTGGACGGCCTGCGAAGCGTCGAGCGCTACGAGGAATTCGTCCAGCTCGTCGAAGACATGATCGGCGCGGGCATTCTCGACCGCGGCGACGACGCGATTCCCGCCAAAGAAGAGTTGCTCGCGAGCACCGAACGCGGGCACGGCCTGCCGCGGCCACTGCTTTGCGTGCTGCTCGGCCACTGCAAGAACCGCGCGTCCCAGATGTTGATCGAGACCGCGTTCCCGGACCATCCGCTGGCAAGACCGTTCCTCGACGGCTATTTCCCCGCGCGGCTGCGCGACGGCTACGCCGGGCACTTCACGGACCACGCGCTGCGCCGAGAGATCATTGCCACCAGTGCCGTCAATTCGCTCATCAACGGCGCCGGGATCGCGTTCCTGCCGCGGACCATGGCGGCGACCAAGGCGGACATCGGACGAGTCGTAGCGGCGTATTTCGAGGCCCAGCGCGAGGCCGGCGCAGGCGATCGACGCGCACCAGACACAGGCGGCGATGCGCCGACCCGGCAACAGGCGCTGCTCGAAATGGAGGCTGCGCTGGAATCGGCGGTGCTCGGGAAGCTCGCGCGATGAGCGCGATGAGCGCGATGAGCGCCATGAGATTGAAGAGGCACCCCGAGCAGGCACGACCTTCCCCGCTCGGCCGAGCGTAACAATCCGGCGCGCGCGATCCCACAGCCGGCCGGCCGGACTCGGCCATGCGGGCCGACTCTCCTGCGCCGGGTCCGAGCCCGCTCTGGGCCCCCGCTACGCCAGCCAGTCATGCGGCAGCGGCCTTGCGCTCGGCCGTGGCGGAGCCGGCCGGTTGCGCCTTCCTTGAGGCCGGCGGCGGGTACATACTCCCAGGATTCTCGGCACCACGGGAGGTAGCCATGTCTCACCATTCTCCAGTCAAGATCCTGACGCTCACTGCACTGCTGGCGAGTCTGCCCATATCGACAGCGGTTCCCGCCTCGGCCGCGACCACTCCGGGCGTCAAGTGCGCGCAGGCCGTCGCCAAGGCGCTGTCGAAGTGCACCAAGAAGGCGATCGGCATCCATTCCGGTTGCTACAAGAGCACTGGCGCGGACTGCACGAGTGCCGACACCAAGCTGGGCGCGGCGTTCGACTCCGCGGCCAAGAACATCCGCTCGAAATGCGAAGACCCCGCCGCCGTCGCGGACGCCGGTTACGGCCCGTACACGGTCGGAACCTTCGGCATCTTCGTCGGCGACTCTTGCAAGTGGCAAGCCCAGCTTGTCTCGCAGCGGGCCTTCGGAGCAGACGGCTCGCGATACGCCGGCGCCGACAAGGATGGACGCAAGTGTCTGCTGACCGCCGCCAAGGCTGCAGCAAAGTACCTGAGCGGTGGACTCAAGGATCTCAGCAAGTGCGTGGCGACGGAGGGTTGCAGTCTCGACTTCGGCCCCGACGGGTCCGAGACCGTCGCCGACCTGAACTCCAAGTGCGCGACCTTCGCCGCGCTCGTCGGCACCGATGCGGCGACCTTCGTGGCGGCCGCAACCGCGCAGATCCCTTCGGCGGTGGCCTCGCCGTGTGACCCGATGGACACCACGCGCTGCGCATTCCCGTTCCCCAACGACTACTTCAGTGTTCCGGGGGCCAGCACACCGAGTACCAGGCGGCTCGCACTCGGCGCCAACACCCTGCCGGCCAACACGGTCCGCAAGGCGGTGATACCCGACAGGTGGAACGAGGCCGATGGCTTCAGCATCGGCGCGATGCTGCTGCTGAACGACGTGAATATCGACCTCACGGTGACCGGCGCGACGCCGATCACCGACCTCGCCAGGTCGCTCGACGCCGACGCTCCCGTCGTGCTGATCGACGCCGCGACCGGCGAGCGCCAGCTCATGTGGCTGGAACGCGACCAGCGCGGAGAGACCGTAGCCGATCAGCCCATCATCGGTCGCGTCGGGCGCAACCTGAAGGAAGCGCACCGCTACATCGTGGCGATGCGCAACATGAAGGATGGTTCCGGCACCGTGCTGAATCCGGGCTCCGGATTCGCGGTGTACCGCGACAACACTCCGACCACCATACTTCCGGTCGAAGCACGCCGCGCGCACATGGAGGAGATCTTCACGACGCTGACCGGCTACGGCATCGGGCGCAACGAGCTCTACCTGGCGTGGGATTTCACGACGCAGAGTTCGGATAGCACTGCGGGAAGGCTACTCGCGATGCGCGACGACGCGTTCGACATCCTCGCCGCCGCCGCTCCGTCGTTCACGGTCGATACCGTCGTCGAGCCGGTCGACGCCGACATCTTCCGTCAGATCGACGGTACCTTCCAGGTGCCGCTGTACCTGAACACGGGCGGCGTCCCTGGCTCGACTCTTCGCGTCGACAGCAACGGCGTCCCGGTAAACAACGGCGACTTCTTCACCGCGCAGTATCGCTGCATCGTGCCCTACGCGGCGACCACCGGCGGCGCTGCCCCGGCTGTGCCTGCGCGTGTCTCGCTCTACGGACACGGACTGCTGGGAAGCCACACCGAGATCAGTGCGGGCAACGTCGGCGACTTCTCGAGCGAGCACAACATCATCCAGTGCGCCACCGACTGGACGGGCTTCGCGGAGGACGACGGAGGGTTCGTGATCGCGAGCGTGCTCGGTGACTTCTCGAAGTTCCCCAATTTCATCGACCGCCAGCATCAGGGAATCCTCAATGCGCTGATGCTCGGTCGCCTGCTGATTCACGCCGACGGATTCGCGAGCGACGCCGCGTTCCAGGTCGGCGGAGAGTCGATGATCGATTCGAGCGGCCTGTTCTACGACGGAAACAGTCAGGGCGGCATCCTCGGCGGCGTGCTGGCGGCGTTCTCGCAAGACGCGACGCGCTTCTCGCTCGGCGTTCCCGGAATCAACTACAGCACGCTGCTCAACCGGAGCGTGGATTTCGTCGCGTTCGATTCGCTGCTCGCGGGAAACTATCCGGCCTCCACCGACCGCAACCTGCTGCTGTCGGTCGCGCAGATATTGTGGGATCGCACCGACCCGAGCGGTCACATCAACCATGTGACCTCGGATCCGTACGCGAACACACCGGCCAAGAAACTGCTGTACCAGGTCGCGTTCGGCGATCACCAGGTGGCACCGGTCACGGTCGAGGTTGCCGCGCGCAGCAACGGCGCCTCGATCCATCAACCGGCGATCTCGCCCACGAAGGTGGTGCCCGAAGTGACGCCGTACTACGGAATCCCCGCCATTGCCGCGTATCCGTTCGACGGGTCGGCGATGGTCATCTGGGACTCCGGCAATCCCGCGCCGCCCACCGGCAACGTGGAACCGCCGCAGATCACGCCGGCGGATCCGGAGTGGGCGGATCTCGGACCTTGTCCGCAAGGTCATAGCTCGGATCCACACTCCTGCCCGCGCAGCAACGCCGACGCGCGCACGCAGAAGTCGGAGTTCCTCAAGAACACCGGCATGGTCGTGGACGTGTGCGGCGGAGCGGCGTGCCTGGCGCCGTAAGCACGCACCGAAGCCACCGCATGCAGGCGGGGGCTCGTCATCGTTCGCAGTGACGAGCCCCCGCGGCACACTCGGCGTGAACATCCACTTCCCGTTTGAGATTCGATGAGCAGCCACGCAGAACGGATACTGTGGCTGCGCGCGTTGATCGCGTTCATGGTGCTGCCAGGTCTCTGCGCCGGTCTGCTGCCGCCGGTGTTGCTCGCGCTCGACCCCTGGCGACTGACCGAAGGCCTCCCCCTCGCCGGCTCGTTGCTGCTCGCCGCCGGACTGGTAGTGCTGCTGTGGTGCGTACGCGACTTCCTCGCGATCGGGCGCGGAACTCTTGCGCCGTGGGATCCTCCGCGCCGCCTCGTCGTGGTCGGACTCTACCGCTACATGCGAAACCCGATGTACGTCGGTGTTGTGTTGATAGTCGCCGCGCTGGCTCTGAAGGACGGCTCTCCATTGCTGGGTGGCTACGCCGCCCTGCTCGCGATCGTGTTCCACGTTCGCGTAGTCGTCTACGAGGAACCCGCATTGGCGCGCCAGTTCGCAGGCGACTACGCCGCCTACTGCCGCAAGGTGCGGCGCTGGCTGCCCGGGCGACCCACAGACCGCGCTTCGACTTGAAACCCGTGCCGCCTACACTACGACGTGCTCGCCGGCGAAGACCCACTGCGCAGAACTCTGTTCGCGCTCGTTCTGGCCTCGGTCGCAGCCTGCACCGTAGGCCCCGACTATCGCCGGCCTGACCTCGCGGTCTCGCCAACCTGGAGCCGGCCGGCCTCCGCCGATCTTTCACAGAGCGCCGGCGCGACCGACACCGCTACCGGCGAGCCCTCGCAAGCGACGACGACGCCCGAGCCGCAGCGCGACCTCGCCCAGTGGTGGAAGCGATTTGCCGATTCCACGCTGACCTCGCTGGTCGAGCGAGCGGTGAAGTCCAACGTCGACGTGGAAGTGGCCGAGGCGCGCGTGCGGCAGGCCGTGGCCTCGCGGCGCATCGCCTCTTCGCAGCTCTGGCCGAGCCTCGATGCCAGTGCGGCCACGAGCGCCGGAACCGGCGCCGACAACAGCACGCTCCTGGCCAGCGCCGGCTATCTGCTCGACCTGTTCGGCGGTGTGAGGCGAAGCGTCGAAGCCGCCGACGCCGACATCCAGGCCTCGATCGAAGAGCGTCACGCGGTACTGCTGGCGCTGGTCGGAGAAGTCGCCTCCACCTATATAGAACTGCGCGGATCGCAGAGCGCCATCGCCACGCTGCGACAGAACCTCGCCACGCAGCAAGAGACCTGGGACCTGACCAAGGCACGGCGCTCGGTCGGTCTGGCCAGCGATCTCGACGTCGAACGCGCAAGAGCCCAGGCCGCCGGAACCTCGGCTGCGCTGTCGCCGCTAGAAAGCATACGCGAGCAGAGCGTGCATCGGCTCGGCGTCCTGCTCGGCGGGCAGCCCGCTGCACTGACCGGAGAGCTTCGCGCGCAGGCAGCGATCCCGTCGGCTCCGTCGCAGATCCTGGTGGGCGTGCCGGCCGATCTGCTGCGGCGCCGGCCCGATCTGCGCCGCGCCGAGCGCGAACTGGCGGCGGCTACCGCCCGCGTCGGCGCTGCCACCGCGGATCTCTACCCTCGCTTCACGCTTACCGGTTCGGTAGGGCTCGCCAGTGCGAGTCTCGACGATCTGCTAAAGAGCGGATCCAGACTCACGACCCTGAGCCCGAGCATCGTGTGGCCGGTCTTCGCCGGCGGCGCCATCCGAGGCGCGATCCGGGTGCGCGACGCCCAGCAAGAAGAAGCGCTCGCGCGCTACGAGGCGACCTTGCTGGCCGCGCTCGAAGACGTCGAAAACGCGTTCGTGCGCCACACCCGCGAGCAACTGCGCCGGCGCGATCTCGAAGAGGCCGTCGACGCCAATCGCGAAGCGGCCGAGCTCGCGCGCCGCCTCTACTCCAACGGGCTGGTGGGCTTCCTGGACGTTCTGGTAGCGGAGCGCTCGCTGGTTGAATCGGAAAGTCGCCTGGTGGACAGCCAGACCGCGGTCTCGACGACACTGGTCGCCATCTACGTCGCCCTCGGAGGCGGCTGGGAAGAAGCCGAGGAGGTCCGTCTCCAATGAGCCGACGACGCGTGGTCCTGGCACTGGCTGCAGTGGCGATCGCGATCGCATGCGCCTGCGCGCTGAAGAGATGCTCTTCCTCACCGGCGGAATCGGCCTCCTCGACTTCGCAGGCGCCGCGCGACGCCGCGTTGCGTACCGACACCTATGTCGTGGCGGCAGTGCCGATCCACGACACCGTCGCCACGGTCGGAACGCTGGCCGCCAACGAGGCCATCAGCGTCGTGTCGGAGCTTTCGCGCCGGCTGGTCTCGATCGCGGTGGCCGAAGGCACCGATGTCGAGAAGGGAGAGCTGCTGTTCAAACTCGACGACGCCGACTTGAACGCCAAGCTGGCCGAACTCGAAGTGCAGCGCCAGCTCTCCGCGCGAACCGAGGAGCGACAGCGCGCGCTGCTCGCATACGACAAGAAGGCGCTGAGCCAGCAGGCCTACGACCAGGCACTGGCCGAGTTGCACGGCATCGAAGCGCAGATCGACTCCTTGCGTGTGACCTTGGCCAAGACCGAGATCCGCGCTCCGTTCCGCGCCCGGGTCGGCCTTCGCCGCGTCAGCGAAGGCGCGTGGATCACGCCCGACATCGTGATGACCACGCTGCAGGACACCAGTCGCATCAAGGTCGATTTCTCCATTCCAGAGCGTCACGCAGGCGCGGTCGCGATCGGCACGCGTTTCGCCTTCCGCGTGGCGAGCCGCGCCGAAGATTTCGAGGGCCGGGTCATCGCGATCGAGCCGGTCATCGATGCACCAACGCGCAGCCTGATGGTCAGGGGCCTGGCCGACAATACCGAGGGCGCTTTGATCCCCGGCGCCTTCGCTTCGGTCGAAGTGCCGATCGAGAGGCCGCTGGCCGGAATACTGGTGCCGGCCCAGGCCATCGTCCCATCGGCCACAGGTCACAGCGTCTTCGTGCTGCGCGACGGACGCGCCGCCGTTCAGGAAGTGGAGATCGGACTGCGCACTCGCGACTCGGTCGAGGTCGTGCGCGGGCTGAAGGTCGGCGACACCGTGCTCACCTCGAACCTGCTGCGACTGCGGGCCGGGGTGCGCATCGAAGCCGCCACCGCGCACTGAAGACGCCGAGCGATGAATCTCTCCGCCATCAGCATCTCGCGACCGGTATTGGCCACCGTCTGCTCGATGGTGCTGGTGCTGTTCGGCGTGGTCGCTTTCTTCCTGCTGGGCGTGCGCGAGTACCCCGCGGTCGACCCACCGATCATCACGGTCACGGCCAACTACGCCGGCGCCAGCCCGGCGGTGATCGCCTCCCAGATCACCGAACCGCTCGAGCAGCAGATCAACGGCATCGACGGCATCCGCGTGCTGTCCTCGACGTCGAGCGAAGAGCGCAGCCAGATCCGCGTCGAGTTCGAAGTCGGAGCCGACCTGGAAGCGGCGGCCAACGACGTGCGCGACCGCGTCTCGCGAGCGGTGCGCCTGCTGCCGCCCGATGCCGATCCGCCGGTAGTGGAAAAATCGGACGCCGACTCCGACCCGATCATCTTTCTGGGCGTGCAGAGCGCCACACGAAGCATCCTGGACGTCAACGACTTCGCCGACCGGGTCGTGCGCGAGCGGTTGCAGACCATCGCCGGCGTCAGCAGCGTGCGGATTTTCGGCGAGAAGCGCTACGCGATGCGACTGTGGCTCGACCCGATGCGGCTGGCGGCCTACGGGCTGACCCCGCTCGACGTCGAGAAGGCGCTGGCGGCGCAGAACGTCGACCTGCCGAGCGGACGCCTCGAAGGCAGCACCGTCGAACTGAGCCTGCGCACGCGCGGGCGCCTGACCACTGCCGAAGAATTCGACTCGATGATCCTGCGCGAGGAGAACGGCCGCCAGGTCCAGCTTCGCGACGTCGGACGCGCCGAACTCGGCCCCGAGAACCTGCGCACCGGTGTCTCGCGCGACCTGGTCCCGATCATCCTGATCGCCGTGATCCCGCAGCCCAACACCAACGCCATCGCGATTGCCGACGAGCTTTACAAGCGCCTGGACGGGATCCGCCGCGACGCACCGGCCGACTACGAGATCGACGTCGGCTACGACTTCACCACCTTCGTGCGGCGCTCGGTGAGCGAAGTGGAAGAAACGGTGCTGATCGCGTTCGGTCTGGTGACGCTGATCATCTATCTGTTTCTGCGCGACTGGCGCTCGACGTTGATCCCGGTGCTGGCGATCCCGGTCAGCATCATCTCGACGTTCTTCCTGATGTATCTGGCCGGCTTCACCATCAACGTGCTGACCCTGGTCGGAATCGTGCTGGCGATCGGCCTGGTCTGCGACGATGCCATCGTGGTGCTCGAGAACGTCTACTCGAAGGTCGAACGCGGCGCGACGCCGCTGCAGGCCGCGCTCGAGGGATCGAGCGAGATCTACTTCGCGGTGCTGTCTACCACCGTGACGCTGGCCGCGGTGTTCGTTCCGGTGATCTTCCTGCAGGGACTGACCGGGCGGCTGTTCCGCGAGTTCGGCGCGGTGGTGGTCGGGGCGGTGCTGGTATCGGCGTTCGTCGCCCTGACACTGTCGCCGATGATGTGCCGCTTCATCCTGAGAGCGGGGGCGCACCACAGCGCGTTCCACCGGGCCACCGAAGGGTTCTTCGTCGCGCTGGCCGGTGGTTACCGCAGCTCGCTGGCCGCGTTTCTGCGAATGCGCTGGGTCGCTTTCCCGCTGCTGGCCGCCAGCGCGTTCGCGATCGCCATGCTCGGCAGAACGCTGCCGAGCGAGCTCGCGCCGCTCGAAGACCGATCCAACATCCGCGTGGCGTTCAGGACTCCGGAGGGCTCCTCGTTCGAATTCACGCGCGACCAGCTCGACCGGATGGCGATCTACGTCGCCGACAACATTCCGGAGGTCTCGCGGGCGCTGGCGATCAGCGGAATGGGCGGAAGCACTGCCAACAGCGGCGTGCTCAGCCTCTATCTGACCGAGCCCGACCAGCGCGGCCGCAGCCAGGACGACGTGTTCCGGCAGATTTCGGGCGCCCTCGACCGATTCTCCAACGTGCGCGCGTTTCCCGCTCAGCCTCCGACCATCGGCGACCGCCGCGCCGGGCTGCCGGTGCAATACGTGTTGCAGGCTTCGACCCTCGACGAGCTGGTCGACGTGCTGCCGAAGTTCCTCGATGCAGCCGGCGCCGACCCTGCGCTCAAGTTCGTCGACGTCGACCTGAAGCTCAACCGCCCCGAAGGCTCGATACGCATCGACCGAGCGCGCGCCGCCGAACTGGGCGTGTCGGTGCAGGATATCGCACGCACGCTGCAACTCGCCTACGGAGGACAGCGCTTCGGCTACTTCCTGATGAACGACCGCCAGTACCAGGTGATCGGCCAGGTGAACCGCGGTGATCGTAACGACCCCGGCGACCTCGCCAAACTCTTCGTGCGCGGCCGCGACGGCGACATGATATCGCTGGACAACCTGGTGTTCTTCGACGAGACGGTGGGCCCGGCGTCGATCTATCACTTCAACCGATTCACCTCGGCGACCATCTCGGCCGGATTGGCGCCCGGCAAGACCATCGGCGACGGCATCGCCGCGCTCGACGCGATCGGCGAGAGACTGCTGCCGCCCGCGATCCGCACCAGCGTGGCCGGCCAGTCGCGCGACTTCGCCGACGCCGCCTCCAGCCTGGTGTTCGCGTTCGTGCTGGCGCTGGTGCTGATCTACCTGATGCTGGCCGCGCAGTTCGAGAGTTTCCGCGATCCGGTAATCATCCTGGTCACGGTGCCGCTGTCGATCGCCGGTGCGCTGGCAACGCTCGCACTGACCGGCAAGACCCTCAACGTGTTCAGCGAGATCGGACTCATCATGCTGATCGGGCTGGTCACCAAGAACGGAATCCTGATCGTCGAGTTCGCCAACCAGCGAAAGCAGGCAGGACTGCCGTTGCTGGAAGCGGTGGTCGACGCGGCGGTCTCGCGCCTGCGTCCGATCCTGATGACCACGCTGGCGACGATCCTCGGCATCGCGCCGATCGCGCTGTCGCTCGGCGGTGCAGCCGGCAGCCGCCAGTCGCTCGGCATCGCGGTGGTCGGTGGACTGATGTTCTCGACACTGCTGACGCTCTACCTGGTGCCGGCTGTGTATTCCTATGTCTCGCGCGGTCGGCAGCGAGCGGAAATCCCGACGAGGAACGCATGAAAGCCACTCCTGCTTCAACGCCGGCGGTGCCGCCGCCGGCGCGTCTGCTCGCCAATCTGCAGACCGAGGTCGACACGCAGTTCCTGTACGAGACCCTGGCGGCGCTCGACCGGCGGCCCGAGATCGTCGAGGTGTACCGCGAGTTGGCGGAATCGGAGAGGCGGCACGCCGAGCATTGGCGGCATCTGCTGGCCAAGAGCGGAGAAGAGACAGCCGACGTGGCGCCCTCCCGACGCGCTCGCGCGCTGGCGTGGCTCGCCCATCGTTTCGGTCCCGGGCTGATCCTGTCGACGCTTGCCGAAGCCGAGCGCGCGATGAGTCAGGCGGCGGCCAGTGCCAAGCTCGCGCATGGCACCGCACTCACCGGACGCGAAGATGCACACGGCGCGATCCTGCGCACGATCCAGAACACCTCCGAGCGCGGCATGGAAGGCGGCGCGATCGCGCGCTTCGAAGGCCGTCATCGCGCGATGGGCGGCAACGCGCTGCGCGCCGCGGTGCTCGGCGCCAACGACGGACTGGTCTCGAACATGAGTCTGGTGATGGGCGTGGCCGGAGCTTCGACGTCGAACGGCCCGATCCTGATCGCGGGACTGGCGGGTCTGCTGGCCGGAGCGATCTCGATGGCGCTCGGCGAATGGCTGTCGGTGCAGAGCGCGCGAGAACTCTACGCGCGACAGATCGAGATCGAAGCCGAGGAACTCGCGCTGGCTCCGGAGGAAGAGACGCAGGAGCTGGCGCTGATCTACCAGTCCAAAGGCCTCTCGAAGGAAGAGTCGCTGGCGCTGGCGCGCAAGCTGCTGAGCGACCCGGAGACTGCCCTTGCGACGCTGGCGGCAGAAGAGCTGGGAATCGACCCGAACGAACTGGCGGGGTCGGCGTGGGAAGCGGCGTTCACGTCGTTCCTGTTGTTCGCGGTGGGAGCGATCATCCCGATCGTCCCGTTCCTGTTGTTTTCCAGCAGCGAGGTCGCGATCCCGGTCAGCCTGGCCGCCAGCGGGGTGGGCCTGTTCGGTATCGGCGCCGCGATCACGTTGATGACCGGACGCGGGGTGCTGTTTTCCGGCCTGCGCCAGACCATGTTCGGCCTGACCGCCGCCGCGATCACCTACGGCATCGGACGCGCGGTCGGAGGAAGCCTTCCGCTATGAGCGACGCGCCCGAGTTCGACGCCATCCTGATCTTGTCGTTCGGAGGCCCCGAGGGTCCCGACGAAGTCGTGCCGTTCCTGGAAAACGTCACGCGCGGTCGCGGCATCCCGCGCGAGCGTCTGGCAGCGGTGGGCGAGCACTACTTCGCCTTCGGCGGGGTGAGCCCGATCAACGAAGAGTGTCGCAGGTTGATCCGCGAACTCGAAACCCAGCTCGCCGGCGCCGGCTCTCGCCTGCCGGTCTACTGGGGCAACCGCAACTGGCACCCGATGCTCGAAGACACGCTGGCGCGCATGGCGCACGACGGCGTTCGGCGCGCTGTGGCAGTGGCAACCTCGGCCTTCAGTTCGTACAGCGCGTGCCGCCAGTACCTGCAAGACATCGATCGCGCGCGCGCGGTGGTCGGAGAGAGCGCGCCGCTGGTCGAGAAGATCGCGCCGTACTGGAATCACCCCGGCTTCATCGAGACGATGGCGGCCAACACTCGCGCGGCGGTGGCGGAGCTTGGTCTCGCATTGCCCCGCCTGGTGTTCACCGCGCACTCGATTCCGCTGGCGATGGCGGCCACCTGCGACTACCAAGCCGAACTTCGCGAGGCCTGCGCGCTGGTGGCCGAGCGCAGCGCTGCCGCGCTTGGCTGGGATCTCGTCTACCAAAGTCGCAGCGGCGCGCCGACCCAGCCCTGGCTCGAACCCGACGTGCGCGATCATCTGCGCGCGCTGGCCGCGCAGGGCATCACTCGAGTAGTGCTGATCCCGATCGGCTTCGTCGCCGACCACATGGAGGTCAAGTACGACCTCGACACCGACGTGCGCGCGGTGGCCGATGGCTTGGGACTGCGCATGACGCGGGCCGCCACGGTCGGCGCCGCGCCGAGTTTCGTTGCCGGACTGCGCGATCTGATCGCGGCCCACATCGAGGGCCGCACGGCGCCGGCGCTCGGCACTCGCGGCGCGCGGCCTGATCCTTGCCGCGCCGATTGCTGCGCGTACGTCGCGGAGAAACCGGGACCCGCCAGACAGGGTGGCGGGCCGCCGGCGAGGGGACGACCCGAACGGGGCGACTGAGCGCGCCCTGAATCTCCGGTTTTCGAAGAAACTTTATCGCTTTCAGCCGCACTTTCCCGCATCATGCGCGGCCATGTCCCAGGGAAGGCAACAAACGCGCGCCGAAGAGGTCGCCAACTCGATCACTCACGGTGTGGCGCTGCTAGCCAGCCTGCTCGCGCTGCCGATCCTGATCGTCGTGGACGCGCGGCGCCACGATCCCTGGCAGATCGTCGGCGGAGTCATCTTCGGAGTGTCGCTGGTGCTGCTCTACGCAGCCTCTACCGTGTACCACGCACTGCCGGAGTCCAGAGCCAAGGAAGTCTGGCGCGTGCTCGATCACTCGGCGATCTATCTTGTCATCGCCGGAACCTACACGCCGTTCACGCTCGGAGCCCTGCGCGGGCCGTGGGGCTGGTCGCTGCTGGCGCTCGTGTGGACGCTGGCCGCCGCCGGCATCGTCTTCAAGAGCACGCTCGGGTTTCGCTTCCCGCACCTGTCCACCGGCGTCTATCTATTGATGGGATGGATGGGCGTGCTGGCCGCAGGTCCGATGCTGGCCCACGTCGACACCAGCGGAATCGCCTGGCTGGTCGCCGGCGGCCTGAGCTACACGCTCGGCGTGGTGTTCTTCGCGTGGGAAGGACTGCTGTTCGGCCACACCATCTGGCACCTGTTCGTCGCGGCCGGCAGCACCTGCCACTTCGTCGCCGTGATCAGTTCCGCCGCCGGCATCTCGTAGGGGTCAAGTCGCGGCTTGCGACAAGC
>JACRCR010000041.1 GCA_016218925.1 Deltaproteobacteria bacterium
GACGGAACGGAGGGCGAAATCGATCTGGAGAATGAACTGTGGGGCGAGGTGTTTGAGCCGCTTCGCGACCCAGATCAGTTTAAGTCCTTCCGACTGGACTCCGAGTTGCAGACAATCGTCTGGCCAAACGGCGCGGACTTCGCACCGGAATTCTTATACGAGCGGGCCTGCGCATAACACCACCGTCAACGCGACAATGGCCGCAGACCATGTCGGGAGGGACAGAGACGGCTATACGGCGGCCGTTGCGCGTTACGGCCATCGTTATGTGGCTCCCGAGCGGCCCAGGCCGTGTCTGGCAAGTGGTGGAAAAGTCCAATGGTCATCAACCGGAGCGTAGCGATCGGTTGATCTCCTTCTCTACGCGGCCTTCCTCTGCGTCTCTGCTTTCCTAGGCATGTCCTGCCACCCATCCATCCTTCGCGTCTTGATGTTTCCGCTTCGCAGCAAGCCGAACAGCAACAGCAGCACGGCATCTTCGCTCGGCAAGCTGGCTTGGGTCTTGGTACGCCGGCGGAACTCGGAGTTGATTCGCTCGAGCGCGCTCGTAGTGCGCAGTGCCCGCCACTGCGACTGGGGAAACGACAGAAACGTGAACAGTTCGTCGCCGGCTTCCTCCAGGCTCCGGACCACCGCCGGGCACCGAAGCTTCCACTTGCGCACGAACGCCTTGCGCTCCCTCTCGGTCGCCTCCTCGTCGACGGCGTAGACCATCCGTCGATAATCCTTGACCAGCTCCTCGTGCATCTTCTTCGGAGCCTTGGCCGCGAGCAGTTCTCAGGATTGGTTGCGTCAAGTCCGCGGCCGGTGTAGCTCACGCCGTCGTTACGTGAGGCGTCGCCATCGTGCTGGAGTTTTCTTCCGAGACACTAACGCTTCTGACGAGAGTCGCCTTCCTCGTAGCTGCTGTTACCGACGCTTTGGCCCTCGTTCCGATGCTGCTGCCGCGCGTTGGCTCCGCGCTCTTCGGCGGCGACTCATCTCGCGCCACTCCTGAATCCCGGTACGCCATGAATCTCGCTGCCTCTCTCATGGCAGGCTGGACGGTTCTGCTGTTCTGGGGCGGGATGCAGCCGCTCGAGAGGCGGGAGGTACTGTTGATAACGATTTGTCCAAGCGTCCTCGGTATCGTTTCCGCTTCAGCTGTTGCTGCCCGCCGCGGAGTCATCAAAGCCCGTCGCATGGTTCCGCTCTGGATCCACCTCGGCGTTGTTAGCGGCTATTGCTTGTTCGTCTATGTGCTTTCTCTCCAGGTCACGTCATGAAAGCGATGGCTCGAGTCAGATGCCGCCCAGCCCTGCAATGCACCGGACCTGCACGAAAAGCCGCGCACGCCGGTGATCTTGAACGTTGGGCACCACCTCGAGCCCTCGTGGCGTGCTGTGATCGATTCGGTGGTCGGAAAGCGCATGGTCGAGCGTCCCGGGAATCGCGTACGGGCGCCAGACCGGACATGAGGAAGACCTGAGCCATGATGAACCAGGCCGAGCGACGCGCGTTCGTCGCTGACCATCGCACCTGCATCTTCGGATTCCAGCGCAAGCACGGGCCGCCGTCGATGTCGGTCGTCTACTATGTCATGGACGGCGACGACATCTTGATTTCGACGATGGCTGAGCGCGCCAAGGCGCGAGCCGTGCGGCGGACGGGTGAAGCGGCCATCTGCGTTCTCGATGAGCAATGGCCGCTCACGTACCTGCAGGTTTACGGACCGGCCGATGTAGAAGACGCCCTGGGAACGACAGTCGACGTGATGATGAAGGTGGGGCAGATCATGTCCGGGCAGCCGCTTCCCGAGGCAGTGCGGCCGTTCGTCGAGGCAAAGGCCCGAGAGGAGCATCGTGTGGTTATCCGCCTCGAGCCGCAGTGGACAGTGTACTCTCCCCCGGTGCACCTGAACGCGGGCGACGACGGCTCCAAGATGCAGCATGGCCTCGCAGAGCGCATGGCCTGGAAGGCGTGAGCCGGCTCGAAGCGAAGACGATGCCCAACGCGGCGCTGGTGTGACATGACAGGAACAGCAAAGGCACAGCATCATCGGGTTTGTCCTGTTTGGGTCGGTTATCTTCTGGCGAGCCCGATCAGAAGGCTTTTTCAGAGCCCGCAGAAGATTCTCGCTCCCCATGTAACCTCGGGCATGCACGTCCTGGATGTCGGCCCCGCCATGGGATTCTTCACGTTGCCCTTGGCACGACTCGTCGGCCCGAGTGGGCAAGTGATCTGCGTCGATATTCAGGAGAAGATGCTCGAAGCGCTCATGCGCCGCGCGCGCCGCGCCAACGTGGCTGCTCGCATCGAGACAAGGGTCTGCGATACAGAGAGTCTCCGTGCAGACGACCTCACGCTCCAGATCGACTTTGTCCTGGCCTTCTATGTCGTGCATGAGGTTGGCGATGCGGCTCGATTCTTCGGGGAAGTTCATGGAGTCCTCAGACATCGCGGCCGAGTGCTCTTTGCGGAACCGAGGGGGCATGTCTCGGAGCGGGAGTTTCAGGAGGCACTTTCCGTCGCGGAGGCCAACGGCCTGCGCAAGGTCGAGTCGTTGAACATTGCACGCAGCCATGCGGCAATTCTCGAGCGGGTTTGATGGACCCCGACTGTCGCATGCATCAGGCAGCGGACGGCCTCCCCGAACGGTAACCGAGCATCGCCGTGTTTAGAGGACAAACGCTTCACTACGTCCTGCTGACTGTTCTCTTGGCCGGAGTCGTGGCCGCGTCTGGCGCCGACGTCATGGCCGGCCAATTCCTCGGACTGTCCACTGCTGCGTGGTTGGTCGGCGCGATTGCCGTTCCGATCCTGCACCAGTTCTACGTGTGGTTGGTCTGGCGCTCAGAGCTGCATCATGCCTGGATCAGTCGGGCCTTCGGACGCGAAGCCGGCTTCCGATACTACGCCGTGGGCTTTGCCATCCTGTTCGCGTTGCGACTTCTGACGATCATTGCCCTGGCCTTGGCCAACCGGAACTCGTTGGATGTCGATCCGACGGCGGCCCGGGTGCTCGCGCTCGGGCTGTCGATCCCCACGCTCTATTTGTTCTACTCGGTGGTTCGGTACTTTGGAGTCGCGCGCGCGTTTGGCATCGACCACTTCGACGCGCGCTACCGCAGTGTGCCCTTCGTCAGAGAGGGCATCTTCCGCTTTGGGAACAACGGTATGTACGTGTTCGGATTTCTGGTGTTGTGGCTGCCGGGGTTGCTGTGGCTTTCCAAAGCGGCGCTGCTGGCGGCGCTGTTCAACCACCTGTACATCTGGGTCCATTACTACTGCACGGAACTCCCGGACATTCGCAAGATCTATGGCTCAGCGACAAAGCCGAAGTAGGACAGCCCAGCCACGGAATAGAGGTAGATATGGCAAACGACATCGACAACTTGAAGCGCGACATCAGGCGCTGGACCTTGCTGCTGGGAGTCGTCCAGATCACGGTCGGCTGCGCGGTGGGATTCATTCCGCCTTCGGCGGTGGAGTGGTTTCGCGGCATCGTGATGGCTCACATCGAGTTCACCGCCAATGGTGTTCTGATGGTCGTACTCGGCTTCCTCGTCACGGAGATGCACCTCAGCCCGACTGCGCTGCGAGTGTGGTTCGCTACGCTGCAAGTCGGTACCTGGACCAACGGCGCCTCTGGGCTCGCAGGAGCCTTTCTCGGGTCATCTTCGACACTTCTGCCGACGCTCAACGAAAAGTTTCCGCCGCCACACGGCGCCGACAGCGCCGTCGTCACGAATCTACTGATACTGTGCGGTGTCACAGTCATGGTTGCACTGCTGCTCACCGTATTCGGTTTGCTGCGCTCCAAGGCTTCGGTAGAGGGAGCGACCACATGACGACGCGTGGCGGGCGCGCGGCAGTGCCGCCGGGAAGGCGGCTTGCGCGCACCGCGACCGAGGCCGGGCGCGGAAAGCGAGGAAAACCCGTACGATGAAGCTCTATTCGTTTCCGTATAGCTGCTACGCGCGCAAGGCTCAGATGGTCCTCGACCTTCTCGGAGCGCGTTACGAAGTCGTCGACGTCCCCTACGGTGACCGCACCGAACTCGCGCTGCTCACCGGTGGTTACATCCAGGTTCCGGTCCTGGTCGACGATGCGGGCGAGGTTACCGCGGATTCCAGGTCGATCTGCAAACGGCTGCTCGACGGGCCGCGCGGCGCCGAGCTGGTACCGCCGCCGTGGCAGGGGCCGATATGGGCCTATTCGGATTGGTGCGACGGCCCTCTGGAGGACGTCTGCTTCCGGCTCGCCACGCCCGGCCTTCGCGAGCTGTTCGAGAGGCCGGCAGACCGCGCGCTCTACACCTTCATCAAGGAACGCAAGTTCGGCCGCGGGTGCGTAGAGGAATGGAAGAGATCCGAGGAAGCGTTGCTCGCTCGCACCGGC
The DNA here is from genome assembly GCA_016218925.1 of Deltaproteobacteria bacterium. Lineage (GTDB taxonomy): Bacteria > Desulfobacterota > Binatia > UBA1149 > CAITLU01 > CAITLU01. The sequence goes on from JACRCR010000041.1 coordinate 4,381, forward strand.
GAGATGCTGGCTCCCACGATCGAGACGCTCCGCCGACAGTCTTTCCTTTTCGGTGCCTCACCCACGTTGGCCGACGCCTCGCTGTACGGTCTGTGTTTCATGCTGCGGGCGGCCTCACCGCGGTTTCTCGGTTCGCTCGCAGAGACCGTCAAGTCCTGGATGGAGAAGCTCGAAAAGGTCGCGCATCGGCGACGAGCCGTCTGATCAGCCGCGCGCGAGGAGGCGGATCACGCATACGGTGACCTCGGACGGAAGCCGCCACCCTGCGGTCGCGTCAAGCCAGAAACGTGCGACCCGCGATGGGTGCTTCCTTTAGTGGTCCGCGTGTCGTAACAAACGCCGGAACGGATAGCGCCTCCGCCTGCGATCATCCGAGCGAGGGACCATGCCGAACAACATCCTCGAAGGTAAACGCGTACTCATCACCGAAGCCGATGTCTTCATGGGGGCGATGTTCTGCGAAGTCTTCGCCGAGCATGGCGCGATTGTAGTCGCCAGCACGATACCTCTCGTCGACCCGAGGGCCCCCTCCGCGGTGGTCGCGGCCGCGGGTCACATCGACGTGCTGGTGGCAAACCTGGCGGTGCCGGCGCCAACTACTGCGGCGGTCGACGTGACCGACTGCGAATGGAGAGATGCGTTCGCAGCCATGGTCGATCCGCTTCCGCGCCTGGTGCGCGCGGTGCTCCCGCAGATGATCGCGCGGCGCTCCGGCAAGATCCTGGTGATCGGCAGCGCTTCGGCCCTGAGAGGCATGAAGCGCACCTCAACCTACAGCGCAGCCAGAGGCGCACAGCTCGCGTACGTGCAGGCGATCGGAGTGGAGGTGGCGGCGCACAACATCCAGGTCAACGCGATCGCCCAGAATTTCGTCGACAACCCCACCTACTTTCCGGCGCAGGTTCAGGCCAACCCGCGGTTTCAGGAGCGCCTGAGGCGCGAAGTCCCGCTCGGTCGTCTGGTCGCAGCGCGCGAGGACGCGGAATTCGCGGCCTACCTGTGCAGCACCCATGCGGATTGCTTCGTGGGCCAGGTGTTCCCGGTCTGCGGCGGTTGGGCGGTGCGCTGATTCCGGCGCAGCGCTGGCCGTTGCGTTAGCTGCGCCGCCGCGGCAATCGACGCCGAACGCTGATCGCCCGTCCACCACGAGAGCCCGAAGCAGATGGAAATCATCGACGTCTGGATGCAGCATCCCACCCGGCGCTTCCTGGAGCAGCCCTTCTTCGAGTCGCTGCGCCGCTGGGCGGGACAGGACTCGATCCCGGACATCCCGCTGTCGCACACGCTCGAAACCATGGACCAGGCCGGAGTCGAAGTCGGACTCATCGCGGCCTGGTGGGGTCCTCACGGCGCGCTGATCGACAACGACGAGGTGGCCTCGTTCGTTCGCGCACATCCCGGCCGCTTGCTGGGCGTGGCCTCCGTCGACCTGTCGCGGCCGATGCAGGCCGTGCGCGAGCTGCGGCGCTGCGTGCGCGAGCTCGGCTTCCGCGGCCTTCGCATCGTGCCGTGGCTGTGGGGGCTTCCCCCCGACGACCGGCGCTACTACCCGCTCTACGCCGAGTGCATCGAACTCGACATACCGTTCTGCCTTCAAGTCGGGCACACGGGGCCGCTGATGACGTCGGAGACCGGGCGGCCGATTCCGTACCTGGAGAACGTCGCACTGGAGTTTCCCGAGCTTCGCATCGTCGCCGGGCACATCGGCGCGCCGTGGACGCAGGAAATCATCTCTCTGGCGACCAAGTTTCCCAACCTCTACATCGACACCTCCGCCTACAAGGCCTCGCGCTTTCCCCCCGACTTCGTCGATTTCATGCGCGGGCGCGGCGCCAGCAAGGTGATGTTCGGCACCAACTATCCGATGCTAACGGCATCGGCCTGCCTCGAAGGCCTCGCATCGCTCGAACTCAGTGAAGAAGCCACGCGCCTTTACCTCTCCGGCAACGCGCGGCGGGTGTTCAAGCTGACAGGGGTCGACTGAGGTGCGCCGCGGTGGGCTTACACGGTTCGACACACTCGCGCCTGCGACCGCAGACTGCGATCGCTCGGCGCCGGACAGGTAGCGCGGCCGCCGCGCCAGGAGACGACGACGATGATCACCGCCCTCGTACAGTTCAAATTACCGCAGCCGGTCACGCGCGAACAGGCGCGGGAGATATTCCTCGGCACCGCGCCCAAGTACCGCACGACGCCCGGACTTCTGCGCAAGTACTACATACTCTCCGGCGACGGCGCGACGGCGGGTGGGGTGTACCTGTGGAACTCCCGCGAAGACGCCGACCGTCTCTACACGCAGGAGTGGAAGAAGTTCGTGCGCGAGAAGTACGGCGTCGACCCGTCGCTCACGTATTTCGACAGCCCGGTGGTGGTCGACAACGTCTCGCAGGAGATCGTCGCCGATGCGTGAACACACTCGGGCACAGGTGAAGCGGTGATGCAGTCGCTTGCGACCGGGGCGTCGTTTCTAGCCGTCGTCCTGCTCGGGATCACCGCCGGAGCATTGCTGGCCGAAGCCTCGGTACTGGTGCCGTTCTGGCGTTCCCAACCGCCGCGCTCGTTCCTGGATTGGTACCGCGAGCACGCCGCACTGCTGCTGTGGTTCTTCGGACCACTGGAGGTTGCCACTACCGTCGTTGTAATCATCGCAGCGTTGCTGGCATGGAGCAGCGGCGCCGGCGGCGCTTACCTATCGATCGCCGCCGCGCTGCTCGCACTCGCCGTGCTGGCGAGCTTCCCGCTTTATTTTCAACGCGCGAACGCGAGCTTCGAAGCCGGTACGATCGCGATCGAACGCGTTGCACCCGAGCTTCGTCGCTGGGCGCTGTGGCACTGGGCCAGAACATTGATCGCTACCGCGTCGTTCATTCTCGCGACACTCGCGCTGGAGTAACCCCGTGCCGCCGCATAGCAGGGCACCGCTCGTCAATCGTTTTCGTCTCGCACTGGTGACGCTTGCGCTGGTGCTGGCGGCAACCGTCGCGGACATCCGGGTGAGCCACGCAGAGTCCCTCGAAGAAACGGTGTGCATTTCCGTTCTGGAACGCTTCGCGTTCTGGCTCTGGAGCAGCGTGGCCGGAACGCCCGATCCGACCCTGGCCGCGGCGGTGCCGAACGCCGAGCCGATCGTCCACCAGACGCGGGACGGCCGCCTGCTGCGCGGGTACAAACTAAGAAGCACCGCCGCCGACGGTGCCGTAACCGCCAGGATGCTGGTCGCCCAGGGCAACGCGATGCTGGCCGAGGAATTGCTGCCGAGCCTGACGTATTTCTCTCGCGCCGGCATCGAAACCACCGTCTTCGACTACCGCGGCTACGGCGACTCGCAAGGAGCGCCGCGACTCAAAGCGATCGCCAGCGACTACCGAGAGCTGTTCGACGCCCTCGACGCCTCCGGGCCGGGAAAGCGCTTCCTGTACGGTATTTCGTTCGGCGGCATCGTCTCGCTCGCGGTGGTGGGCTCCGGCATCGCCGTCGATCGCGTCGTCATCGACTCTACTCCCAGCCGCATCTCGCATTTCGGATGCCCGCAGAGCTACGATCCGGTGGCCAATCTTCCGCGCGACAGTTCCCGGGTGCTGATCGTCGCCGGCGAGCGCGACCGAGTCGTCCCCGCTGGCAACTCCCGCGAGCTGCGCGAGGTTGCCGAGTCGCGAGGTGCTCGGACCGAACTGCACGCCGACTACGCGCATCCGTTCATGGATTCGGACCCCGGCGTGGCGCGGGCGCGCCTCGAACTCATCCGGGCTTTCCTGCTCGCAGGTGACGAGCAGGCGGCGCAATGATCCTGCGCCACCACCACTGCCTCCGTCGCATTGCCGTGCAGAATGTCGGCGGCTCAATCGTGGCTTCCCAGAGAGCCGCGCAGAGCGACCGGCCGGAAGTCCCGAACCGTTCCGATCTCCACACGTGACAGAAGGAACTCGGCTACTACGTACACTCCGAAGCCGGCGGCAACGTCGACCCGGGGCGGGAACCTTCTCTACTCTCTGGCGTCGCGAAGAGTAGGCGGCACCATACCCGGCACCATGCGAACAAGCCTCTTTGGCTGGACGTCTGTAGCCTCTCCGAGGTCAATCAGAAGCTAATCTTGTAGATCCGACTCCCTTCTTCGAAATCGCATCCCCCGCCGAGCTTCGAGTCGTAGAAGATAGTCTTGGCATCATCGCCGAATGAAAAACACGACACGTCCGCCTCCCAGGTCTTGAAATCGATGAGGACTTCCGGATCGGCTCCTTCCTCCGTGGCAATCCTCACGAAGGACTTTTCGTGCGTGAGAAGCGGAGCAATTTCCCCATTCATCAAGTAGTAGAGGTACTTCCCGGAGGCTGACCACTGAAGGAACTTGGTGGGTGACATCCTTGCGACCAATCGCTGCTTCTCGCCGCTCGCATCGACGAGGTGGGCATCGCCGATTCGACCATCGATGCTGTACGGTGCCTTGTTGATAGGCCATTCAGGCGAAACAGTATAGGCGATGGTCCTGCTATCGGGAGACCAGGCCTGACATTGCGGAAGTCTTGCGTTCACGACAATTGCTCTTGGTGCAGACCCGTCGGCGTTGACCACGACAACGTTTTTCTCCGTCGCCAGCGCGATCTTCCTTCCATCGGGCGAGATGCGGGGGGTGACAAGCTCCCCAGCTGAACTGGTGTACACCTCTTGAACCAGTCTGGTCTGAAGCGACAGTTTCCACAACGACCACTGCTCGGACCTCACATTGGTTGGCCCGGGGCTCGTAAAGAACAGAGCCTTCCCATCGGGGCTCCAAGCCATGTCTCTCGGTGCCTGAAAGGTCTCGACGAGTCTTTCCCGTTGGTTGCCTTCACTGTCCATGAGCCAGAGCTCTGGCGGCGCGCCTGCGTCAGCGTGATGAAAGAACGCGATGCGTTTGGACACCGGGCTATAGGAAGGGCAACTCGCATCGAAGTCCGACAGCTTCTTGCCGAGTTCAGCTCTGACGGCAGAACTCAGCACTACAAGGACCAGGCAGGCCAACGCCGATTGCTGCATCAGTCTTCTCAGGAGCCGCTTGATCTTCATGGCTCGACTATCCTCCTGCGGTCGCCTGACGCGATCCTATCGTGAAATCGGGCCGTCAACGCCAGATCTTCCTCAACGTCCATCGACACCGCACCTTACGTCGGCAGCATTGCCATCCGTCTCGACGTATGAACAGACGCACGCTGCCTTCGGTGACCCGAAAGTAACGCCCAAATCGACGATTTCATCGAAGCTGGACTTGTCATCTGCAACCCGGCACATGGTTGCGCCGACATTCTGAGCTAGAAACTCGAAAGCCGCACAGAACATTGCGAATCGTATTGCGCTCCTCATAAGATAACTCTCATTGCGATCCGATCGAGGTACGAACCGCAAACATCGTTGGGTTAGTCGCGCAGCGCCCATCCATATTGTGCAGCATACGGGTTCCCGTAACGGTTCCAAGTAACCGATTCACGCCCCTCACCACGTGACCGTACGCATAGTCGCCTTTGGCAAGGCGAGCTCCATCATTACGGTAGGACAAATTCGTCGTCGTGGCCGTCATGCCATTGCTGCGACCGACCGATACGACGCGGTGTGGCTGTTGTACGCCGAAATTCAGGCGTAGCGTTTTCAGCTACTCACAAGACCACTTCCCGACACGGTCTTGGCGCCAAGACTCAGGGTCTCGGGTTGGCCTGGCGAGACGAATGCACCCCATTCGTCCGCGTAGGCGAACCCGGCTGTACCAGTCGGGGCTCTGCGATCGGGGCGCCTCACCACCCGCGCGGTCATTGCGACCGCCGCGTTCCGATGCCGATCACGCGCGCGTTGTCCGGCGGAAACGGCTTGCCCAGCCACTGCGTATAGAACGTTTCCAGGTCAGGCTCGAAGCTGTGGACCAGCGGATAGAACGGCGGCACCACCTCGATGTCCAGCAGTGTTCCGTCGAGCGGATCGTAGAACTCGCGCAGCTCC
>JACRCR010000224.1 GCA_016218925.1 Deltaproteobacteria bacterium
TGCCCGGATCAGCCGGCAGCGTGATTCCAGGCCCGCCACCGGACCCAGTTCGCGATCCAGCGACTGCGCTGCGATGTCGCGGTCGCCGCCTTTGATCGGGCCTTCGTCGGGTGCCGAGCGCAGCCAGTCGGGCACGATCTCGAGATCGCTCGCGTCCCACGACGCCCGCGAGTCAGCGCCCGTAGAATCGCGGTCAGGCAAGCTACGATTCGAGGTTTGGGGCTTGGTTTGCAGCGGTTTCGAGACGCCGGCCATGGGCGAACAATAGGCGAACATCGCGCCGGCGGCAAGGGAAAAATGCGCCTTTCTCGCCGATGCGACGTTTCAGATCGCGGATCATTCCATTGGTGTAATAGTGCGCGCGAGAGACACACGTTGCCGCGCAATTCACGCCAGCGCACGCGAATGCACAGCACTCCGGCCGGAGCTGAGATGCTGGCCCGGCGTGCGCGAACACGCGGCGCTCCCAAGCGCCGTCACCGCCTCAGCGCACCCGAGCACGCGGCGCTCCGAACGCGCGTGCCCGCCTCAGCGCACCCGAGCACGCGGCGCTCCGAACGCGCGTGCCCGCCTCACCGCACCCGAACACGCGGCGCTCCGAACGGAACAGAGATCTTTGCTCAGCGCGCGCGGCCGCGAAGATCCGAGGCGTACTTCGGACTGCGGGCACCGAATGGAAGCCCACGTTCCGTATTGTAGAGCAGCGCGTAGTTCGCGGTCCGCGACAGCGGATGAGCACGGTCGGTCGAGGAATCGACGATCTGTTCGATCGCGGCAATCACCATGTCGGCGATCAGGTTGCCACTCCCACCGGAGCTGTCCACCAGGGAAACTTTTCCTTGCCAGATCGGCAGGGCGCTGCGCGTGTCCACCAGCGTTGCCTCGGCTGCAACGACGGTGTTGGAACTGATGACCTGGTACTTCTGACCCCAATCGGTGATCGTCACGTACAGAACGGCATCGGCGCCAAAGACCTCGCCGAGTTTCTGGACCGGGACTCCGTGCATCTCGCCGGGCGTGGGCAATCCGTTCTCTTTCAAGAACGCGTCCACGACGGCAACCGGGAACACGTAGTAACCCTCTTCGGCCAGCGGCATCGTGACGGTAGACAGCCACGAGTACGGAGCCTTGACGTCAACCGTATGGTTGAGCGGCGGCAGCACCAGGATGGAACGCGGCTCGTGGGCGCGAAACGGCGCGTAGTCGACCGGCGCCGCCGCCGCACAGGCCGTGAGTTGCGCGGCGACGATCAGCGCCGGCAATCTAGCCGCCGTCACTTTACCACTCCGGGCGTGTTCGCCTGCGCCGGCTTCGCTTCCGACGCGGTCCCTTGCGACGCGGGAGCCTGAGCTGAATTCACCGGCGGTTCGCTCGCCTGCGACGGTGGGACCTGCAGCGCCAAGGCCCCGGCCGGTTTCGCTCCGGAAATCTTCTCGAGCATGGTGTCGATCATCTTGGCGGACTCGGGGTAGAGCGCACGCTCGGCGTCCAGATGCGCGCGAGCCTCGTCCACACGGCCGATCGAGTACAGCAGCCAGCCGAGGTGAGCGTGAACGCCCGGTGGGACACGCTGATGCTCGGCATCGGTACGCGTCACGTCGGCAGCCAAACGCACGACCTGCGTGGCGGGATCGCCCGTCCCGCGCACGCCGAGTTGATACAGTGAGTCTTCGTACACGCCCCATCGGTACATGGGCTGCGCCTGCGTGCAGCCACCGGCGCAGAGTGCGACCCACAGCAAGAACACGCCGCAACCGGCAGTGTGCAGAGAGCGACGCGCGGCAGATTGCCGGCCACACCGACCGCCCGACGACAACACGCCGCAAGCAGCAACTCCAGGCGCGCGGCTCTCGCCACACCGCCGGCCGCGCCGACCACCCGACGAGAACGCGATGCATACAGCGGCGCGCGCGGACCGCGGCCCGCCACACTGCCCGTCAGGCTCGATACTCGGCGACGGCGCGCGGCCGCCAGCGGCGCGTGATGATCGCGCCGGAGAAGCTTCAGCCCTCACGTCCGTGCCGCCCGGTGGGAGACCAGGAGCCCGCCTCGAGTCCCTCGACCAGACGATTGACGGCTTCGCGAATGGCCAGGTCGAGCACCTTGCCATTGAGTGTCGCATCGTAGCCGGCGGTACCGCCGAACCCGATGACCTCGCGATCGCCGAGCGCATACTCGCCCGCACCGCTGACCGAATAGACTACCTGCGACGTCACCACGTCGACGATGTTCAGCGTAACCTTCGCATAGGCCGTCTGTTGGCGCCCCGCGCCGAGGATCCCGAAGAGTTGGATGTCACCGGTTTCCTTGCGACCGAACTCAGTGACATCGCCGGTGACGGCGACCTCGGCGCCCTTGATCTCCTGTTCCACCCCGCCGATGCGCGCTTCGCGGCTGAGGTCGTCCATGCTCTCGCGGTCGACCACCGAGAAGCGGCCGGTCTGCTGCAGGTGCGCCTTCAGTGCGGTCTTGGCCTGGCTTCCGAGGCGGTCCACCCCGTCGGAAAAGATGCCTTGCATGTACGTCGAGCGATTCTGGAAGTTGCCGACGACCAGCGTGTAGCGTGGCCCCGAATAGACCGTCCCGGCTGAAGTCGTCCTTTCTGGGGTCAGGGTGCGATGGGACTCGGTCGCACACCCGGCCATCAGCACCAGTGACGCGACCACCGCCGCGCCGAACCGAGAACCCAGCACGAAGCGCTTTGCGAGGAACATCAACGCATCCTCCTTGCGAGCCCGGCGCCAGCCGCGGTCGCGGCGAGCACTCTAGGTAGCGACCGAAGGGCGATCAAACGCAGTGGAAGCGGCACAGTGAGCAGGGTCACTCGGCGCCGCGCGCCGGTACACGTCGGCGCCGCTCCTCAAACGTCCTTCACGGCCGATCGAGCGGCCGCATGACGGTCGGCGGCGCCGGCTCCCACTCGTCATCTCTTCTCGTAGTGCGGCCCCGTTCCGGCGACGAGTGGATGATCGGCCTCGAACGGCGACGCGGTCGACGTCTCGATGCGCGCGCGTACGAAGCGCTCGGCATCCCGGTCCGGGAAGCGCGCGTAGCAACCCATCATCCCGCGGCTGAGCAGCACTCGATAGGTATTCTTGACCAGGTCGACGAAGCGCTCTTTCGAGCGTTTCGCCACCGAGTCCTCCGAGCGCTCCTCGTGCGCAGCCCACGCCTGCCACTCGAGTCCCATCGCTCGAGTTCGGGGATCACGGCGTTGTCGACGACCTCATCGTCGCGGCCGCAGACCATGAAGTCGAAGCGCTTGGAGCTGAGGGGAAGCTGGTACTCGAGCAGGATGCCGTGATCGTGCAGTGCGGTGATCTCGAGCACGTCCTTGACCGCCCTCAGCGAGTTGCGCCACGAATTCATCGCGGCCGGCGATGGGTTGTAGCGGTAGTAGCCGAAGAAGGCGGACTCGAGCCTCTCGGCCA
>JACRCR010000225.1 GCA_016218925.1 Deltaproteobacteria bacterium
CCGGCCGCGCCTTTGCCGAGATTGTCGATCGCCGCGATGACAATGAGACGGCCTGTCTCGGCTTCCCTCACCCACGCCAGTTCGACCATGTTGGTGCCGCGCACCGCGCGCGGCTCGGGCATCGCGCCGTCTTCGAGAAGACGCACGAACGGTTCGCCGGCGTAGCGAGCGCGGAAGAGACCACCTACATCAACACCTGCATCGACGTCGGCGTAGCACGTCGAAAGCATCCCGCGCGCGACCGGCAGCAGGTGCGGCGAGAACACCACCGGCCTCGGAGCATTCGCCTGCGCCGACAGTTGCGCGACGATCTCGGGCTGATGGCGGTGCTTGCCGACGGCGTAGGGACGGATGTTCTCTGTCACCTCGGCAAACAGCTGGTCGACCTTGGCCGCACGTCCGGCACCGCTGGTTCCCGACTTGGAGTCAACGAACACCGGGCCGCGAATGTGCGCGGCCAGCGGCAGCAACGCCATCAGAGCGCTGGTGGGATAGCAGCCGGGATTGGCGACCAGACGCGCACCGGCGACTTCATCGCGTGCGTACTCGGTGAGCCCGTAGACCGCCTCCGCGGCAAGCGCCGGCGCCGCGTGCTTGCCGTACCACTTCTCGTAGAGCTCGAGGTCGTGGAAACGAAAGTCCGCGCCGATGTCGATCACCCGAACGCCGGCTTCGACCAGCGTGGCGACAACTGCGGTGGAAGCGCCGTGCGGCAATGCGGTGAACGCGAAATCCACGCGCGGCGCGATCGCTCCAGCGTCGACCGCCTCCAGATCCAGGCCGGTGAACGCAAGGGTGCGATGTACCTGGCCGAGCGAGCGGCCGGCGGCCTGCTCGGAGGTTACGACTTCGAGCTTTACGTTGGGGTGACGCGCCAGCAGGCGAACGAGCTCGGCTCCCGAGTAGCCGGTCGCTCCCACGACGGCCACCCTAAGGAGCTTCGAGCCCGTCATGGAACTAACGCTTCGAGTATTGGGGACGCTTACGGGCCTTGTGACGGCCGTATTTCTTGCGCTCGACGATGCGCGAGTCGCGGGTCATGAACCCGGCCTTGCGCAGCGCCGACCTCAGGTCCGGGTCGGCCTCGACAAGAGCCCTGCAGATGCCGTGGCGAATCGCACTGGCCTGGGCGGCGATACCGCCGCCGTGAACCCTGGCCTCGACGTCGTAACCCGAAGGACGGCCGATCACGTCGAAAGGTTGCGCGATGATCATGCGCAAGGTCGGGCGCGGAAAGTACTCGACGATCTCGCGCTCGTTGATGGTGATCTTGCCTTCCCCGGCGCGCACCCAAACCCGCGCGATCGCGGTCTTGCGCTTGCCGGTTGCCAGAGAGTTCTGCGTCGATGCCATTTCGGATCCGTTGTCCTGGTGCCGTCCGCTCAGACCGGAAGGTCTTGCGGAGCCTGGGCCACATGGGGATGCTCGCTGCCGGAGTAGATCTTGAGCTTGCGTGCCAGCGCGCGGCCGAGCCGGTTGCGCGGGAGCATGCCGACCACAGCCTGGCGGATGAGCTTGTCGGGGTTCTTGGCGAGGATGTCGCCGGCGCTGCGGTGTCGGATGCCGCCGGGGTACCCCGAGTACGTGTAGTGGATCTTGCCCGTCGCCTTGGAGCCCGTCAGCCGAACCTTGTCGGCATTGACCACGACAACGAAGTCACCGCAGTCGACGTGGGGCGTAAACGCCGGATTGTGCTTGCCGCGAAGCACCACGGCAACGCGGGTGGCAAGACGGCCCAGCGCCTGGTCGGCCGCGTCGACGACGTACCACTGGCGCGCGGCTCGGGCCGTTTCCACGGATAGGCTCTTGGTCACCTTCTGCATGATTCGTCTATCCTAGCCTTGCCTGCACTTGCCTCGGAGGTCCCTGGGCCCCGGCGGAGTCTTCGGAAAAGTGGCGGGGCCGACGAGACTCGAACTCGCGACCTCTGGCGTGACAGGCCAGCGTTCTAACCAACTGAACTACGACCCCGTTTCCGTACGGAAGATCTCCATCTGCGACCGAGCCCGCGTTCCTAACAGCAACATCGCGGCTGGGCAAACCAGCGCGCGCCCAAGAGCCGGCGCGAGGCCCGCCATGGCTTCCTTGGCAGATCGCCGTTCGGGCGCCACCTCAGGCCGCCGAGGCCTTCGGCAGTGCGCTTCGCCGAGCCCGGCGGCGGCCTCCCCGCTGCGCGCAATAGCGGCGGCGGCGGCCACCTTCGCTCGACCCGGTCGCCATCGTAACATAGGCAAAGGCCCCATGAGCCTTCGCGGGACAGGACAAGGCGGACCCGTTGCCCGGATACTCGAGGTCATCGAAGTGCTCGGCGGCGCGGGAATTCTGCGGCCCGGCTACCTGGTAGGGCTCGCCAAAGCAGCGGGCAGGTACGGCTCGACGCCAGCCGCGGGCTTCTTCGCGTCGGCGGCCAGGCGACCGGACGACGTGGGACTGATCGACGAGGTCGGACCTCCCCTCACCTTCGGAGAGGTCGAACGCCGCACCAACGCGCTCGCGCGCGGGCTGGCCGCGGCTGGCGTCAAAGCGGGCGACGGGGTCGGCCTGTTCGCGCGCAACCACCGCGGCTTCGTCGAACCGATGATCGCGCTCAACAAGCTCGGCGCCAACGCATTGCTGCTCAACACCGGCTTCGCGGCCCCGCAGCTCTCCGAGGTACTCACGCGCGAGGAATGCCGCGTGGTGCTGTACGATGAAGAGTTCGCTCCGATCGTCGAAGCAGGCGCAGCCGACCGCACGCGCATATTGACGCTGTCCTCGCGCGCGGGCGGGCCGACTTCGGTCGAGGACCTGATCGGCAGCCATGACGGCACTGCACTGGACGCGCCGCCGAGGCACGGTCGCATCACGATCCTTACCTCGGGAACCACAGGCACGCCCAAGGGCGCCAGGCGTGAGCCCAAGGCCACGGGACTCGACAGTCTGGTGGGACTGCTCGGCCGGATGCCGCTGCGCGCGAACGAAAAGACTCTGATCGCCGCACCGGCGTTTCATTCGTGGGGCGGCGTGCACCTGCTGCTTGCCTCGATCCTGTCGTGTACCGTCGTGCTGCGCCGGCGCTTCGACCCCGAGGACACGCTGGCCGCCATCGACGAACACCGCCCGGACGTACTCGCCGTCGTTCCGGTGATGATCCAGCGGATCGTCGCGCTCCCTCCCGAGGTCATCGCGCGCTACCGGGCGCGATCGCTCCGCGTAGTGGCGGCGAGCGGCTCGGCGCTGCCTGGAGAGCTGGCATTGCGCTGGATGAATACTTTCGGAGACAACCTCTACAATTTCTACGGCTCCACCGAGATCGCCCAGGCCACGATCGCGATGCCTGACGAACTGCGAGCGGTGCCCGGCACCGCCGGTCGCGCTCCTCGCGGCACCACCGTGCGGATCTTCGACGACAAAGGCAACGACGTCGCGCCCGGCGTCACCGGCCGAATCTTCGTCGGCAACGACAACCAGTTCGACGGCTACACCGGCGGCGGCGGCAAAGAGATTCTCCACGGACTCATGTCGAGCGGCGACGTCGGACATTTCGACGAAAACGGGCTGCTGTTCGTCGACGGTCGCGACGACGACATGATCATCTCCGGCGGCGAGAACGTCTTCCCGCGCGAGGTCGAAGATCTGCTGGCCAAGCACCCGGATGTGCACGAAGCGGCCGTCATCGGCGTCCCCGATACCGAGTTCGGACAGCGCCTCAAAGCCTTCGTCGTTCTCGACAAGGAAGGCGGGACCGACGAAGAGAACCTCAAGCAATACGTCAAAGGCCACCTGGCCCGCTACAAGGTGCCGCGCGAGGTCGTCTTCATGAGAGAGTTACCGCGCAACCCGACCGGCAAGGTTCTCAAGCGGTTGCTGCGCGAACAGGCGTGAGGCTGGAGCGGCCGTGGCTCACCGGCCGCGGGCCATCGCTTGCTCAGTCAGCCGATGCTTTCCAGCTAATCCAGTCGACGAGCCCGTCAAAGAGATTGTTGGCGTGATTGACGACGTTGGCGCCGATCACGAAGTCGCCGTTGGCCTCGGAGATACGATCCGCCGTGTAGAGCTTCTTGGCGCTGGACAAGTAGGACTGATCCGACTTGGCGCAGCTCGACGACCCGCTCCAGTTCTCCCCGGCGCCCGCCCCGTCGGTTCCCTGATCGTCGACGAAGATGTCGGCGGGCACGAACGGCTGCGCGGGAATGCCCCCGGGTTTGTCGGTATTCCAAACCGCGGTTACCTGATACCAGTGATCGGAGACTATCGGACACGCGGAATAGTCCGTCAGGACCGGTTTCCACCAGTCCCCGCCGTTGTTGTCCGCCACTCTGACCCACAGCGCGATCGAGGCCGTTGCGACCGGAGGATTGAACCCCGGGTAGTTCGTCGCATCGATGATCCGCCACACCGTCATTTGATAGTTGCCGACGCCGTCCCGTGCCAGCACGCGTCGCACGTAGTTGCCCGTCACTCCCGCTAGACCGCTCGGCCGCAAGCGTGCCGCCAACGTCATCGCGGTCGTTGCCTTCAGGCAGCGATCGTTGTTCTCGAAGTCAATGTACCGGCCGCTTCCGTCGCCACCGCCAGAGTAGCCAGCGCCGGTCAAAGTTCCGCTTCCACTCACCTTTCCGGAAAGGACGCCCTGCGTGTCCAAAACGAAGGTCGACGCCGGCGTCTCGTTCAAGTCGATGATCACCTGCCCCAACGGACATTGTGAAGACCCGGCCACGACTACCGCAGCGACGGCAGCAGCGTTGCCGTAGTCGTCGAAGATCGCGGCGGTCGCGGCCGCCAGCGTGTCGGTGTCTATATCGTCGATATCGTCGAGGGCCGAACTCAGCGTGAGGACCGCGACAGAGTTTCCGGCAGTGTGGTCGACGTCGACGACGGTCCTGGCGTTGTCCGCGTCCACGAGCATGAAGTCGCCCGCCTGCAGAGCGCCGCTCTGCGCCGACGAGGCAAAAACACCTTCGGAGAACGTGGCAGTCAGGCGGTTGCTACCGACGACGCCCACCACGCGGTCGATCCGCGGCAGCGACTGCTGATCCACCGGCGCAAAGTAGTCAGCAGTCTTGGTGAGGTTCCACACCTTGGCGTCGTCGATCCTCCCGATGAACCCGTTTTGCCACGTGAAGCCGCCAACCGAGAACTCCGAGGCGCACCAGGAGTTGTCGTAGCATATCGCCTGGTTCCACGGACTGTTCTCGGCATACGCGTAAATCGACGTCTCTCCCTGCCCCGGCTGCGACGCGTTGCCGGAGACGTCGCTGGTCGTTACGTCCTCTCCGTTCACCCAGATCCGGATGCGCCCGGTAGCGGGCTGGTTCGGGTCTCGATCGAGACCGGCAGTGTCGAAGCTGGCCGCCACGTGGGTCCATGTGTGGAGCGGGACCGACACCGAACTGTAGGCTCCCCTCACTCCGCTTGCGCCGTCCTGGGCGCCGCCATTGTCGTCGGCCTGCATCGAGAACGCGGCACGCAGGCTCCCGTCGATGTCGGTGAGCGCAAGTGCGTAGCCGCCGTCGGAATATCCCACGTGTTTGGTGAAGATGCTGTACTCGCTGCCCGAGTTGCTGGTGGGATACACCCACGCTTCGAGCGTCGCGTGGTACTTCATCTCGGTGTACTTCCAAGTCCCGTGTTTGCCCTCGTCCGTGGACCAGTCGTCGTTGCGTGTTCCGACCTGAACCGTCTGGTCACCGTTCAGCGCGATGGCCTGCCCGCTCCTGCCGGTGCTGAACGATCCGGCGGCGCCCTCGTACCACTTGCTGTGCAGGCGATATCCTCCCGAATCGTTCAGGTTGCCTTCGAAACGCAGGTCGAGCACGAGGCCGGGATCGAAGTTCCTGGTGGCGCCGGAGCCAGTGCGCCTGCCCATTCCGTGAATGGAATCAGAGCCGGCAGGGAAGCGGTTGTTGTTCGGGGGTGCTCCGTGGCAGCTCACGCTCGCGCACGACATGCCGGCATGCCACTCGCTGTAGTAGTAGTGGCAGCTATTGCACATGTTGTTCCAGACCGTGCTGCCTACTCCGCCGTTGGGGTTTGGACGGATCATCGATCGGATCGTCGAACCGTGAGCCTCGTGACAGTCCGTGCAACTCAGTACGAAATTCGCGCCCGCAATTCTCTCTTCGTGGCGGTAAGGGTTCCTCGAATACAGTTCGTCGCCCTTCCCGCTGGGGATCACCGGCCAGCACTCGGCCTGATCGGCGGTGCAATCGTCACCCTCCCACCCGCGGGCGTTTCCGCAGGCAAACCAGTCCGGGCACGTTCCTCCTCCGTTGGGCGAGTTGGCCGAGTTCAAGCCATGCGGATCGTCTCCGCCCCAACTGATCCCTCCGTGCTCGCCGAGTTCCGACTGCGGCCGCGCATGGCAATCGAGACAGAAAGTGGCGTAGTCCGGCAGATCACTACCGGAGAAGCGGTCGCCGGCCGGCGTCCGATAGGTTCCGCCGTAGTTCCCCATCTTCTGGCCGGCAGCTCCCCACACCGCCAAATTGTTCGTGAACCGAGTGACCGGGCTCTTGCCTTGATCGGCCTGCCAGTACTTGCCGGTGACGACGTGCACGTTGTGGCAAGAGGTGCATTGCAACGCGTAGCTCTCGCTCGCGACGTTGAAAGCCGCGCCGAGCTGGTGTTTGGACGACATACCGAACGCCTGCTGTATGTTGGTTGCGAGACTCGCGCCGGAGATCGCTTCGTTGCGCACGCCCGCTGTCGTGTGACATTGATAACAGAGCGCTTCCTTGTCGCCCTTCGTCATGCCGCTATACGTCGGACCCGCATCGCCTACGGAGCCGTGCACGTCGTGGCACGCGCTGCAGAGCACATCCGCGTGGGCAGACGACTCGAAAGCCGCCGAGCTGACGTAGAACTGCGGCGCACTCACTGCGGAACCGCCCGCGTCGTGGCAGTGCACGCAGCTCCCGTCGCTCTGGTCGTTCGGGTAGATGAGCCGGTCGGTCGGCTCGGGCGGAGCGATATGAGGTTGCGCGGAGTCGTGACAGGCACTGCAGCTCTTGCCGGCGCCCGGGTTCCCCGCGGCAGCCGTCGCCTGCCACGACATACGCGGATAGCTCGCCGTGCGGCCATGCCCGGTGACGTAGTAGCCGTAGGTGATGCCATCGCCGATCTTGTTCGCCGCCCTGTGGCCGTCGATTGCCGATGGCACCTGGTCGTGGCAGGTGACGCACCAGTCCTGCCTACCGGTCCGTAGCGCGCCACCATCGTAGACCCCTTCGGGCCAGTTGGATTTCGCCCCGACCACCGCGTCGCTGACTCCGTCGAAGTCGCCACCCGGGCTGTGGCAGGTATCGCAAACATCTGTCTCCGTCAGATCGAAACGGCCGTCGCCGTTGCCATCGATCCCTGAGCGGAAGTACGGAATGTTCTGCGAGTCGTGACAGGCGTCGCAGGCGAGTTCAGGCCCACGCAAGTCGTCGGCATCGTGGTCGGTGTGCGTGGAGTGGCTCGACGTCGTCCCATAGTAACTGGCACCGTTCCACCCGTTGTCATGACCATGACAACCTGCGCACCCCGCGCCGCTGCTGCCGCCGCCGTGCGCGAATCCCTTGCTGTGATCGCCGTGGCAAGTCTCCAGACAGCCCTGTCCGTGGGTGTGGCTCTCGTCGTTGTCGTGGCAGTTGAGGCAGAGGCGATCAACACGATCGACGAGTAGCATCGGGTAGTCCGCGTTCGGCTCAGCGTCGTTTGGCCACCCGTGCGGCCAATGACAGTTGGTGCACGCCCCGCGCCGCTGCGCGGGCTGTGCGGGGAAGGTCGAGCCAAAGCGGCCGCCGGGCCACAGAGCCCCGTCTATGGGGTCCAAGTGCGGATTCGACTCAGGGTCGCCGCCGCCTACGTGGCACTCATTGCAGAGCTGGTCGAGCGACCTGTTCAGCAGATACCCGTCGCCGAAGCCCCCGTTGGCACCGCCAGAAGATGCAAAATGGACGCCATGGCACGTCTGGCATTCGATCTGGTTTGCAGCCGCGTCGAGCGGAAGTCCGAGAGGCGTTCTGTAGGCCGGGTCGCTCGGAACGGCGATGCCGACCGGGTGCGAACCCTCCGACGCGTCGGCGACGTCACGCTTGCGATGGCAGTCGCGGCACATCTGATCCGTTTCGTTGCTGAGCCGCTGGAAGTGGCGCCCCGCACCGGTCCCGCGCCCGCCGTAGTCAGGCGCGTTCGGGTCGAACGGAGTTCTTTGTTGCGAGTGCTGATCATGGCAGGTCGAGCACACCACTCTGCCGTCGACGAGCCGCAGGGTAGCACTTGCCGGCTGACTGAGGTCGGTCGTCACCACGACGCGCCACCTGTCGCTCAGACGGAACGACGGACTGACCGCAGCGTTTGCGAACGACACGGTCACTCCTTCATCGAGCGCCACGCCCGTGCCGGCCTGCACGTCGATTCCGGAGCCGCCTCCGGGCGCGGTGGCCGTCCATGAGAAGCGCGCCGTCTCCGCGTCACCCGCTTCGGTGATCGTGATCGTGTAGGTCTTGGAGTAGCGGCCGCTGAATGCGCCCCCGGACTGAACCGCGCCGCTCGAGGTGTTGGTCGGATCAGCCTCCACGTAGCCAGCAACACCGGAGTCCCAGCGGTGCGAGGTTCCCCTCGTTCCCGCGGTGGCCTGATCGCTCGCAGCGAACGGCAACGGCCACGCCACACCCACCGGATTGTGGCACGTCATGCAGAGGTTTGCGTTGCCCGCGGCAGCGGTCGGCGCAGCTCCGGCGGCGTGGTGAGGAATGTGGCAGTTCGCGCAATCCTGCTCGTGGGGCGGATCGATCGCCCATACAGTGGCACTGTGGCACAGCATCAGTGCCGCGAACAAGAGCGAAAGATGGCGGCGGACTCGCGGCATTTGCATACGCGCGCCTACCACGACACGAACGGACTGTGATCGAGCCTGACGCCGCGGCCGATACGAATACGTGAGTTCCCGAACAGCGCCCCGTCGATCGTCGCAGAGCGTGCCACGGTAATCGGACCTCGCGCCAGCACCGTGCCTGCGAGCACGGAGCCGGATTGGAGCTTCACCTTCCCGTCGACCGCGAAGAGGACCTGCTGCGGCGCAACCGATTCGGCAATGACGTGCGCTTCGCGACCAACCACGAGCCCTGCCCGTGTTCCGGCGACGCGCACGACCACCGCGTCGGTTTCTGGATCTCCCACCAGGACGAGCGTGGCGGAATCGTCAAGCGTCAGACTCGCCAGGTCGATGACAACCGTCCCTGCTCCAAGTGTTCCGTCTGACGGGATGCGGGTGGTCGTGGACCGCTGCACCGTTACCGCACCCAGGGCCAATGCCGGACTCGCCGGCAGGGCGCGCAGCTCCCGCCAGCGCTCGCCCGCCGCGCTCGCCGCCGCCGAACATTCGGTCAGCTCAGGCCCCGTCCCGGTCGTATCGATTCGCCCGCCCACGCTGACGTCTCCCAGACCGATGGTGTTGGTACTACCTGTGACAATATCGCCCGCGACCGTGCCGCCTCCGACGAACAGCACCGGGGTGAACGTTCCGCTGGCGACGAGATCGCCGGCGATCACGCTGGCTGGGCCGACAGCGATCCGCTCGACGCAGACGCTTGCGTCGAGGAAAACATCGGCCCCTACCGCCACTCTCACCGGCTTGGCCAACGGCATCGGCCACTGCGTCACTCCGTAGCGCACCGCGGCCGGGTCCCCGAGACAGAGTCCGGACTCTTGGCACACATCGTCGACCGTCTTGGAATCGCCGTCGTCGCACGGAGCGCCCGCTCCAGACAGCACGCGATGCACGCAGCCGGTACCAGGCTCGCACTGATCAGCCGTGCACGAGTTGCCGTCGTCGCAACTCTTGGCTTGACCGGCACGGCAGACGCCCGCGCCACAGCTATCGCCGGAAGTGCACGGATCGCCGTCATCACACGGCGCCGCGTTGCGCGTGTGCACGCAACCGACGCCGGTCGCGCACGAGTCGTCCGTGCAGGGATTGAAATCGTCACATGACGGTGGCGACCCGCCCACGCACTGTCCGTGCTCGCACGTATCCCCGCTCGTGCACGGCTCCTGGTCCTGGCAAGAAGCGCCGTCGATGATCGGCCGCACCGTACAGCCGAGCGGCTCCTGGCAAGCCGCTTCGTTGCAACGCGGGTCCGCATCACCGAGCGAACAGCGCACCTGCGGACCACAAGCGGCCGCAACCACGGTCAGAACTTCGGCTGCGTCGAACCGACGGTCGCCGACCGCGCCGCTCACCATGACGCTGGCGGGGCCGGCCTCCGGAAGCGTCGCGAGCAGCGCCGTCCACTCGAACTCGAGACGCAGGTCGGAAGTGCCGTCGCCGTCGTGGTCGCCGAGCGACGCGGTGGTCGGGTTGGCCGGCACGCCGTTGGCCACCACGCTGCTTGCGAGAATGTCCGCGGCCGCCGCGCCGGGGATCTGCACCCAGACAAAGACACTCGGCTGCGGCAGGCCCCGATAGAGCGGATCCGGCTCGAGCGCGACCACGGCGCGAAGGAGAGGATCCTCGCCCGCCAGTTCGTAGATCTCGAGCCGCGAGTTGTTCGCATTCGCGACGAAGAGCCGGTTCCACCTGTCGATCGCGACGTCGAGCGGCAAGCGAACCTGGCCGATGTTCTCGCCAAAGTCTCCGATCGCGCCGATGTCGTTACCGGCCCGGTCCATGACCTTCACCCACCCCTCGAAGCTGTCGGCGATGTAGACACGCCCCCGCGCGTCCACCCACAGTCCCTGCGGCGCACCTAACCCTCCCGCTCCGCTCGCGCTGCCGCCGAAGCACGACACGTACCGCCCGTCGAGGTCAAAGACCTGCACACGGCGCGCTTGCTGATCCACCACCAGCACCTGCCTTGCGTCGGAATCCACGAACAGACTTACCGGGAAGTCGAACTGACCGGTACCGGTCCCCGGCCCCCCGAGCGTCAGCCGCAGCGCGCCCGACGCGTCGTAGGCTCTGACCGCGTTGGACGGACCGTCCGCGACCCATGCGTCCCCGCTTTGCTGGTCGACATCAATGTCGCTGGGCACGATGAATTCGCCGGGACCTCGCCCGAGCTGGAACAGGACCTCCCATCGGGAGGTAAACACCGTAACGCTTCCGGCATCGCCGTCGCCGACATATATGCGACCGTTGCGGTCGACGGCGATGCCAACCGGATAGCCCAGCCCGGCGCGGGTCGCCAGAATCTCGCCATCGCCAGACCGGATAACGATCGCGCCGCGCGAAGGGTCGGTTACGTATAGGTTCCCGGAAAAGTCAGTCGCGATCCGCGCCGGCGCGGAGAGGCCGGCCGGGTCCGCGCCGACGCGGAGCACCGCCGGAAGCGATAGATGCGAAACGTCGCCCGCAAGGCACGCCGCGCGGGAGGGAGATGCGTAGACCAGCGCCGCCACCAGCGCGACCAGCGCCGCCGCGCGGTAAACGGCTCCACGCAGCACCCCTGCCTGGCGCCGCACCAGGTGGGACATGCAGGCCCCATCTATAAGCGACAAGGTGAACACGGCCACCCGTGCTATTAGCAAGCAAGAAGTAAGCCGCCCCGGCTCGGGGTTCCGAGCAGACACCCACGGAGCGGCTGACAAAGACAGACTCAACGATCTCGGCCCGGTCCAACCGGTCTGCCGAGTGCGATCGCGAGGCCAGGGTCAGTCGCGATCCGGCGCATTCGCATCCGCGAAAATCGAGCTTGGTCGATCCTCTCACACCTGCGAAACGCGCGCTCCGTTGGCTGTTGCGACGACCTGGATCCGGCGTCGACGCGCAGAACTGGTGGGCGGTACTGGGCTCGAACCAGTGACCTCCGGCGTGTAAAACCGATGCTCTACCAACTGAGCTAACCGCCCGGGAAGAGAGCGGGTCCGCCGTCGCCATCACAGCGGGCCCGCGTGAATCAGTGCGTGACGATCTCGCCGGTCGCCGCCGAAGGCGGGGGCGGCGTCGGCTGCGCGGAGAGCTCCAGCTCCAAAGGGAGCGCGCCGATGTCGCGACGACGCGACACCAGGAAAACCGTGCCGCGGCCTTCAGGGAGCAACAGCGCGTTGTCGAGCACCTCGTCCATGTGCTCGACCGGTTTGATCTCGATCGCGCGCAGGATGCTGGCCGGAAGCTCTTCGATATCCCTGGCGTTCTCCTGCGGGATCAGAACCCGCTTGATGCCCGCGCGGTGCGCAGCCATCAGTTTTTCCTTGAGCCCACCGATCGGCAGCACGCGGCCGCGCAGCGTGATCTCGCCGGTCATCGCGGTGTCGTGACGCACTGGCAACCGCGTCAGCGCCGATACCAGCGACGTCGCCATCGTGATCCCAGCCGAGGGACCGTCCTTGGGGATGGCGCCTTCGGGAACGTGAATGTGCACGTCGATCTGCTGGTAGAAATCAGATCTCAAGCCGAGTTCGCCGGCGCGCGAGCGCACGTAGCTCATAGCGGCCTGAGCCGACTCCTGCATCACCTCGCCGAGTTGTCCGGTAATCGTGAGCTTGCCCTTGCCCGGCAGCACGGTGACTTCGGTGTTGAGCATCTCACCGCCCATCTCAGTCCAGGCAAGTCCGGTCGTGATCCCGACCACAGCTTCGTCTTCGGCGCGGCCGTAGCGGTATCTGGGCGGGCCGAGGAACTTCTCGACCGACTTGGCCGAGACGTGGATGGGTTTGGGTTTCTCCGCGCTGGCGACCTTGACCGCGACCTTGCGGCAGATCGAAGCGATTTCGCGCTCGAGGTTACGAACACCGGCCTCTTTGGTGTAGCGCCGGATGATTAGCTGTATCGCACTGTCGGCGAAGATGATCTGGTCTTCGCCCAGTCCGTTGGCTTCGCGCTGTTTGGCGACCAGGAACCCGCGGGCGATGTCGAGTTTCTCGATCTCGGTGTAGCCGGCGATGCGGATGATCTCCATCCTGTCCTGCAGCGGCCGCGGGATGCGGTCGAGCATGTTGGCAGTGGTCACGAACATGACCTTCGACAGATCGTAGTCCACGTCGAGGTAATGATCGTTGAAGGTTCCGTTCTGTTCGGGGTCGAGCACTTCGAGCATCGCCGAGGCCGGGTCGCCGCGGAAATCGGTCGACATTTTGTCGACCTCGTCGAGCAGGAATACCGGGTTGCCCTTGCCGGCCTTCTTCAGGCCCTGGATTATCTTGCCGGGCAGCGCGCCGATATAGGTGCGCCGATGTCCGCGAATCTCGGCCTCGTCGCGAACGCCGCCGAGCGAGACACGCACGAACTGCCGTCCCATCGCGCGTGCGATCGAGCGTCCGAGCGACGTCTTGCCGACTCCGGGCGGTCCGACCAGGCACAGGATCGGCCCCTTGACCTGCCCCACGAGTTTGGTGACGGCGAGGTATTCGAGAATGCGTTCCTTCACCTTGTCGAGACCGCAGTGGTCCTCGTCCAGAACCCGACGCGCTTCCTTGATGTCGATGCGGTCGTCCGAGTAGTCGCCCCACGGCAGCGCCAGCATCCAGTCGATGTAGTTGCGCACCACCGTCGCCTCGGCGGACATCGGCGACATCATTTTGAGCTTCTTGATCTCTTTCTCGGTCTTCTCGTGGGCCTCTTCGGGCATCTTGAGCTTGCCCAGGCGCTCCTCGAGTTCCTGTATCTCGTTCTTGAACTCGTCCTTCTCTCCGAGCTCCTTCTGAATCGCCCGCATCTGCTCGTTGAGGTAGTACTCCTTCTGCGTCTTCTCCATCTGCTTCTTGACGCGGGAGCGGATGCGTTTTTCGACCTCGAGGATCTCCATCTCCGAACGCATGAAGCCGAGCACCTTCTCGAGGCGCTCGCCGATGTCGAAGGTCTCGAGAAGATCCTGTTTGTCCTCGAGCTTCACGGTAAGGTGCGAAACGACCGTGTCGGCGAGTCGCGAAGCGTCGTCGATCGCGTTCACCGTCATCACCATCTCGGGCGGAATCTTCTTGTTGGCCCGTACGTACGCTTCGAAAGTCGAATTGATGCTGCGCATCAGCGCCTCGAGTTCCGGACCGCGGCCCGAACTCTCTTCGATCGATTCGACGGCGACGGAGAAG
>JACRCR010000226.1 GCA_016218925.1 Deltaproteobacteria bacterium
CCGCGATCTCCACCGTACACGCCCCCGACAGTTGCTCCTCGATGCTGCGCACGGCCGCCGCCGGCAGCACGCCGCGATACGGCCCCACCACGCGCTCCCGGTAGGCGCCGGCCGCCGCTTCGGGATCGATGTTCATCGCCCGCAGACCGCTCACTCCCGCAACGGCGCTCGGTGTCGCACCGAGAGCCGTCTCCAGAACTTCGTCCAGGTTGGACGCCGGGTCGGTACTGACCAGCAGCACTCGAGATCCGCGATCGGCGAGCGTGATCGCGGTCGCACAGGCAACGCTGGTCTTGCCGACGCCGCCCTTGCCGGTGAAGAACAGGTACTTCGGCGGCTTCAGCGCAAAGTCTGACACGGCACGCTCAGCAGCAACCGCTCTTCGACCCGGTGCCCGAAGAGTCTGCGGCGGGAGTGCAGCAGCCGCTCGATCCCGCCTGCGCCGGCGACGCCTTGCGAATCACGACGCCGGCCAGCGCGGCGAGCGTCTCGCGCGAGGGATACGAGCCCTCTACCGCGATGCGCTCGCCGACCATCACGATCGGCAGCACTTCGGTGCCGCGCTCCAGTGCCTGTTTCACCACCGGCGTCGATGCGAAGGCGGCCGGTTGCGACGACAGGTTGAAGCGCTCGACCTTGGCGCCCTGCCCGGCCAGCCACTCCAGGTCGGCGGCGAAACGTGCAAGGTCGGGATCGACCGAAGGACCACACACCCCGGTGGAACAGCACATGGCGGGATCGAACACGCGAATTGTCACTGACATCGGATTTCCTCTCGTGTTTCGGTAACGGGAGATCGTTGGGGCAGGCACCGGCGGACCATCACAGGCCTCCTACCAGCGCCTTCAAGCGGCGCAGCGCGCGGGGCTCGATGCAGTAGCAGACGCGCGGCCCGTCCACCTCTCCACGAATGAGTCCCGCCTCCTTCAGCATCTTCAAGTGTTGCGAAACGGTTGACTGGGCCAGCGGCAGCTCGCCGACGATGTCGCCGCAGATGCACGCCTCCTTGCGCACCAGGATGCGCAGGATCTGCACCCTGATCGGGTGCCCGAGGGCCTTGGCCAGCGCCGCCAACTCCGCGTCGGCCGCCGCCCCCTCGACCGCGCGCCGGTCGGCGCGCGAGTCGGCGGGCGGGCATGAGGGCTGAGAACTGCGGGGGGTCGGCTTCATCGTAAAACGACGATAAGAGGCGCGGCCTTCTCGGTCAAACCCGCGCCCCGGGAGTTCGCGAGCGCTGCGGTTTGCTGGCTTGACACGCGGTCGGGATGCGTGCACCGTCCGAAACGGTGTCACGTCTGGCGCGCGTCTGTTCCGTGGTGTTGTCGGCGATTCTCGTCGCCGGCCCTTCGGTTTGCCTGTGCGCGGCCACTGAGACGCCATCCGTCGAATCCTCCAAGCTCGAGAGTTGCTGCCATCCGACGCCGGACACCGCCGGCAACAGCAACCATTCGAGACACCGGCAAACAGACTGTCCGCACTGCTACGGCAGCGTGTCGAGTGCCTTCGACGCGAGCCGGACCGACGTGGCGGCCGCGAGGGATTTCGCACTCGCCGCCCCCTTGCCTGCGCCTTCGACCTGGGCGCTTCCCGGTGTTGCCGTCATGGCCACCTGCGGTCGCGCACTCGGTCCACCTCCCCTGCTGCCACTCACTCTGGAACGGCTGCACGTCTCTCTGCTTCTGTGAAGCGGCACTCGCCGCAATCGTAAGCGTCGATCACGACCGTCTGTGAAACGTCGAATCGACGAGCGTATTGGCTCGTCGAGGCCGCCTCGCGTCGCGTGATCGCAACGCTGACCGTTCGCTCGCAGTAATCCCAACCGTAGCCAGGTGGTGCGTCGATCGCTCGCACGCCGCCGGCACCGAAGACGAAGAAGGCCTTGTCGAAGGACATGAGCCCAGGAGATCCGCAATGAAGCTACAATCGAAAACCATCGGCCAGCGCCGCTTCCTGACCACGATTCTTGCCACTGCCGGCGGGACCTTGCTCGCGGCCGGTGTGTCGCTGGCGCAGACACAAGCCCCGACCCATCAGATGCCGTCATCGCCGGCGCCAGTAGGCGGCCAGGGCCCGGCGGCCGCCGCTCCCACTGCTCCGGCAAGTGCCAAAGACGCCAGCACCGCCGTCGCCGTCAGCTACACCTGCCCGATGCATCCGGAGGTCGTCTCTGCGCAGCCGGGTCGCTGCCCCGAGTGCGGGATGTACCTGGAGCAGAGCAAGCCCTGATGCGGCGCGCTGCCAAAGCGACGTTCGTGGCGCTTGGCGCCGCCGCCGTAGTGACCGGGCTGGTAGTAGGCAAGGGGCTGCGACACGGCTTCAGCGCCCGCGACGAACCTACCGCCGCCGAGGCTTGGGTCGCGCGCAAACTTCGCATCCTCGCCATTCCGGCTCTCGAGCGCGGCGCGCGCAACCCGGTGGCGGTGAGCGCGGAAGTCCTGACGTCGGCTCGGCGTCACTTCGCCGATCACTGCGCATCGTGCCACGCCAACGACGGCAGCGGCGACACCGCGATCGGCAAGAACCTCTACCCCAAGGCCCCCGACATGCGCACCGCCCCGACCCAGCACCTGAGCGACGGCGAACTCTTCTACATCATCCGCAACGGCATCCGGCTTTCCGGTATGCCGGCGTGGGGAGATGGGCCCGCCGCTGACGATGCCGAGAGTTGGGGGTTGGTGCACTTCCTCAGACGTCTGCCGTACCTCTCCGCGGCCGAGCTCGCGCAGATGAAACAATGGAACCCGGTCGGGAGGCTGGAAGCGCAAGAAGACGAACGGATCGAAAAGTTCCTCAGCGGTGAAGGTCCCGCGGACCCTTCGCCGTCCCACCATGGACAATAGGAGAACACGTCTGATGAAAAGAATCATCGCCTTGGCTATCGCTTTGTTGCTCGCCGGATCTACCAGTGCCCTAGCGCACGGCAGCGGCTCGCGAATTCTTGGAACCGTAACTGCCGTCACGGCCGATACCATCACCGTGCGAGCCGAGGACGGTGACATGGTCTCGGTCACCGTGAACGCGGCGACCCGGTACCTCAGAGGCACCGACGAGGTGGCACTCTCCGACGTGGTAGTCGGCGCGCGCATCGCGATCGAGGTCGAGAGCGAACCCGGGTCCACTACCGCCAAAGCCGTGCGCCTAGCCGCCGCGCCCGGCGCCGCACAGAGCACCGGGCCCAACACGAACGAAAACGCCTGCGACCACGCGGGCAATGGGACGGGCCAAACGTCGTGCGGTCGCGCCAGCACGACCGCTCGCGAGCAAGACGGCCATGACTACGCCCATTGAGCCGGCGAGCGCCAGGCACGCGGCGATGTGCGAGCGTCGCGGGAGGCACAACTCCCCCATGAAAGTGCCCGGTCCAGCTCGCATGCGCGATCGCGGCTTGCCGGGTGCAGGTGTCGCGCGCCAGCGATCGGCGATCACCATCGCGGCGCTTGCGCTGGTGCTGTGGACGACGCCGTGTACGGCCGCCAGCCCTGAAGTGCCTGAACCCGATTTCACCGCGGCGGTGGACTTGCCGAGCATGATGTCGTACGCGCTGGCGCACAATCCCGAGATCCAGGCGATGGAGCAGCGACGGCGGGCGGCGCAGGCACGACCGTCGCAGGAGGGCTCGCTACCCGATCCGCTGCTCAACACCGCGTACCACAACGAGAGCTTCACCGGCCTGGAACAAGGCGAGAGCGACTTCTCGTGGCTGCGGCTGGGTCTCGAGCAGGAACTGCCCTTCCCCGGCAAGCTCGCGCTGCGAGAAAAGATCGCCGCCCGTGAGGCCGATCGCGAAGGCGCGGTCTATGCCGCCACGGTGCTCAACGTCCTCACGCGTGTCCGCCTCGCCTACAACGACTACGCGCTCGCGTACCGGTCGAACGAGGTCCTGAGCAGCAACAAGGAATTGCTGCAGAGGCTGTCCGAAGGCGCCGAAGCGCGCTACCGGGTCGGCGAAGGACTGCAACAGGACATCGTACGGGCACAGGTCGAGCAGTCGATGCTGCTCGGTCGACTCGTCAGCCTCGACCAGGAGCGAGCCAGCGCAGCCGCGATGTTGAACGCCGCGCTCAATCGCCAGCCGGCAGATCCACTGGGCCCGCCCAAACCGGTGGAAAAGCTGCCGCTGCGCTACACGCGCGAGGAGCTCGAGCGTTTCGTGAAAGAGAAGTCGCCGAGCCTGCAAGCAGCCTCCTTCGACATCGCCCGCGCCCAAGCCAAGCTCGATCTGGCACGGCGCGCCTACTACCCGGACTTCGTCGTACGCGTCGACTACCTCAACAAGGGCTCGCTGACGCCGGAATGGGAAGTGGGCGCCGGCATCCGCGTACCCCTGTATTTCTGGCGCAAGCAGGCCTCCGGCGTAGAGGAAGCGACGGCCGGCGTCAGCGAGGCGCGCGCGACGTGGCAGAACACCAGCCAGGAGGTCATGGGCAGGCTCGCCGACCTGTTCGCACAAGCAACCAGCGCGCAGCGCCTGGTGGAACTGTACGGCACCGGGGTGGTGCCTCAAGCCGAGGTGTCGCTCAGCTCGGCGACCTCCGGTTACCAGGTGGGAAAGGTCGACTTCCTCATGCTCCTCAACAGTTTCACCGTCCTGAACGAATACCAGCTTCGCTACTACGAAGAACTGGCGAAGTTCGACAAGGCCGTCGCACAACTCGAAGAACTCGCGGGCGTGCCGCCCGTTCCGGAAGCGACCCGGTTACCGGACACGAGGGAACTCCGATGAAGAAGAACATCTGGCGAACTGTGGCGGTGCTGGCAGTGGTGGCGCTCGGCGCCGCGGCCGCGATCTTCCTGTGGTCGAAGCCCGCCAACGGGCCGCTGACACATGGGGCTTCGAACGTGGAGACGGCACCACGGTACCACTGCCCGATGCATCCAACGATCGTGAGCGATCATCCTGGTGATTGCCCGATATGCGGCATGCGACTGGTTCCGATCGAAGACGATTCCGATCCCGCCGCCACGGCGCCGCCGCATGCGGCGCAGCCCGCGGGTGGCGCCGCGCAGCCGGGAGCCGGCACCGGCGCCGGCCAGAAGAAGATCATCTACCGCTCCACGATGAATGCCTCGGAGTTCTCCGACCGTCCCGGCAAGGACTCGATGGGGATGGACATGGTGGCCGAAGAGATCGAGCAGGCACCGGCAGGTCCGGTCGCCGTGGAAGGAAGAGCACCGGTCCAGCTATCCGAGCGCAAACGCGAGCTCATCGGCATACGAACCGCGGCGGTCGAAAAGAAGCCGCTGGCGCGCACCGTCCGCACGGTGGGACTCGTCACCTACGACGAGACCCACCTTCATCACGTTCACACCAAGATCTCCGGATGGGTCGAGAAGCTCTACGCCAATGCCACCGGCGAGCACGTAGAAAAGGGCGACCCGCTACTGACCATCTACAGCCCCGAACTGGTCGCGTCCGCTCAGGAGTATCTGCTGGCGCTGCACGCCAAAGCCAGGCTCGGCGCTTCACCCGTGCCGTCGGTGCAGCGCAGCGCCGAGCGCCTGGTGAGCAGCGCGCGCCAGCGCCTGCTGCTTTTCGACCTCACGCCGCAGCAGATCGACGCGCTCGATGGCAAGGGAGAAGTGCCGACGACGATGACGCTATACGCACCGATAAGTGGTCACATCATCACGCGTAACGTCACGCAGGGGCAGCAGATCGAGCCGGGCATGAATCTCCTCGACATCGCCGACTTGAGTCATGTGTGGGTGCTCGCGGACATCTACGAGTACGAGCTGCCTTTCATTCACCTCGGGCAGGCTGCGACCATGAACCTGTCGTACCTTCCCGGCCGATCCTTCGCGGGTCAGGTCACGCTGATCTACCCGGTCCTGAACGAGCAGACCAGAACCATCAAGGCCCGCCTCGAGTTCGCCAACGCGGACTACAGCCTGCGACCCGAGATGTACGCCGAGGTCGAGATCTTCGCGGACCTGGGCGTGCGGACGGTGCTGCCGGCGAGCGCGGTGATCAGTTCCGGCGCTCGCGACATCGTTTTCGTACAGCGCGCCGACGGATCGCTGGAGCCGCGCGCGGTGACGCTCGGGGTCAGGCTTCCCGATCTGTTCGAGGTGCTCGAGGGGGTGGCGCCGGGTGAAACCGTTGTCACGTCCGGCAATTTCCTGCTGGACTCGGAATCCAAGCTGAAAGCGGCGCTAGCAGCATCACTCACCGGCAGTGCCGGCAAAGATTCGCACTGACGACCGGGCGACGAGGCTGGAAGCGATCATGGTCGAACGAATCATAGAATTCTCTGCGCACAACAAGTTCCTCGTCATCATCTTCACGGCGGTGGCGCTGGCCGGTGCCGTCTACTCGGCCAGAAGCGTGCCGCTGGACGCGATCCCGGATCTTTCCGACACGCAGGTCATCGTCTACTCGCGCTGGGACCGCAGCCCCGACATCATCGAGGATCAGGTCACCTACCCGATCGTGACCGCTCTGCTGGGCGCTCCGAAGGTGAAGGCCATCCGCGGCTTCTCGGACTTCGGGTTCTCCTACGTGTACATCATCTTCGAGGACGGCACCGACATCTACTGGGCGCGCAGCCGCACGCTCGAGTACCTGAGCAAGATCCTGCCGCTGCTGCCTCCCGGCGTGCAGACCGAGATGGGGCCCGACGCCACCGGGGTCGGCTGGGTCTATCAGTACGCGCTGGTCGACAAGACCGGCAAGCATGACCTTGCCGAGCTGCGCAGCTTCCAGGACTGGTACTTGCGCTATTGGTTGCAGAGCGTCCCCGGCGTGGCCGAGGTCGCATCGATCGGCGGCTTTCAGAAGCAATACCAGGTCACCCTGAACCCGGAAGCGTTGCTGGCCTACAAACTCCCCATCCAGAAAGTCGTCGACGCGATCCGCCAGGGCAACAACGACGTCGGCGGACGTCTGGTCGAGTTCGCCGGTGCCGAGTACATGGTGCGCGGCCGCGGATACGCGCGCTCCACCACCGACATCGAAGACATCGTGGTCAGTCAGGACACCAACGGCACCCCGGTGCGGGTACGAGAACTCGGCCGTGTGGTACTCGGCCCCGAGATGCGACGCGGGATCGCCGACCTCGACGGGCTCGGCGACAGCGTCGGCGGCATCGTGGTGATGCGCCAGAACGAGAACGCGCTGAACGTCATCGAGCGCATCAAGGCCAAGATCGAAGAGGTGCGGCCATCACTGCCCGAGGGCGTCGAACTGGTCACCGCCTACGACCGCTCCGAACTGATCGAGCGCTCGATCGACAACCTCAAAGAAGAGCTGGTGCTCGAAATGCTGATCGTCAGCGCCGTGATCCTGATCTTCTTGTGGCACATCCCCTCGGCGATCATTCCCATCGTCACCATCCCGGTCTCGGTCTTCCTGGCCTTCATTCCGATGTACCTGATGGGCATCAGCTCCAACATCATGTCTCTGGCGGGGATCGCCATCTCCATCGGCGTCCTGGTCGACGGCGCGATCGTCGAAGTCGAGAACGCCTACAAGAAGCTGCAGCTATGGGAACAGGGAGGCCGCAAGGGGGATTTCCACGCGATACGGCTCGCCGCGCTCAAAGAAGTGGGGCCGTCGGTGTTCTTCTCGCTGCTGGTGATCGCCGTCGCCTTCTTGCCGGTGTTCACGCTGGTCGACCAGGAAGGGCGGCTCTTCAAGCCGCTCGCCTACACCAAGAATCTGGCAATGGCGATAGCGGCGATCCTGGCGATCACGCTCGATCCCGCCATGCGCATGGTCTTCGCGCGCATGGACCCGTTCGTGTTCCGTCCTCGGTGGCTGGCCTGGATCACCAATCGGGTCACCGTCGGCACCTATTATCCCGAAGAGAAGCATCCGATCAGTCGAGTCCTGTTCCGGCTCTACGAAAGGCCATGCCGCTTCGTACTGCGTCATCCCAAGAGCACGATCGTCGCCGCCATCCTCGTGATGGTGACGACGGTACCTGTGTACATGCGTCTCGGTTCCGAGTTCATGCCGCCGCTCGACGAAGGCTCGCTGCTGTACATGCCCACGACCCTGCCGGGCTTGTCGGTCACCGAAGCGCAGCGGCTGCTGCAGAAGATGGACGAACTGATCATGGAAGTCCCCGAAGTCGAGCGAGTGTTCGGCAAGGCCGGGCGCGCGGAGACATCCACCGACCCGGCGCCGTTCTCGATGATGGAGACGACCATCCTGCTGAGGCCGACCTCGCAGTGGCGCCAGGTGCCACGCTTCTATTCGGACTGGCCGGGCTGGCTTCAGGCGCCGCTGCGGCACCTCTGGTACGACCGCATCACCAAGGACGACGTCGTCGACGAACTCGATCGCAAGCTGCGCTTCCCGGGGGTCACCAATGCGTGGACGATGCCGATCAAGGCGCGCATCGACATGCTCTCCACCGGCGTGCGCACGCCGATCGGCATCAAGGTATATGGCGCGGACCTGAAGGTCATCGAGCAGATCGGCGTGCAGATCGAGTCCGCGCTCGGCAACGTTCGCGGAACGCGAAGCATCTTCGCCGAACGCACCGCGGGGGGCTATTTCCTCGACTTCACGCTGCGCCGCGACCAGCTCGCGCGCTACGGCCTGACCGTGGACGAAGCCGAGATGGTGATCCAGACCGCGATCGGCGGCGAGGTAATCACACGCACCATCGAAGGGCGCGAGCGCTACACGGTGAGCGTCCGCTACGCCCGCGAGGATCGCGATTCCATCGACCGGCTGCAACGGGTTCTGGTACCGACGAGCGTCGGTGGGCAAGTGCCGCTCGCGCAGATCGCCGACATCCGCCAGGTGTCGGGTCCGGCGATGATCCGTGACGAGAACGGCATGCTGGCTGGTTACGTGTACGTGGATCTCACCGACCGCGACGTCGGAAGTTACGTCGAGGAGGCCAAGCAGGTCGTCGCTGCCAAGGTGCCGCTGCCGACGGGATACGCCCTTCAGTGGAGCGGTCAGTACGAAAACATGCTACGCGTGCGCGAACGTCTCAAAGTCGTCGTGCCGCTCACCCTGTTCCTGATCTTCCTGCTTCTCTACATGAACACCGGTTCGCACGTGAAGGCGACCATCGTGATGCTCGCGGTGCCGTTCTCGGTCGTCGGCGCGGTGTGGCTGCTGTACTTCCTCGGCTACAACACGTCGATCGCCGTCTGGGTGGGAATGATCGCGCTCATGGGCCTGGACGCCGAGACCGGCGTATTCATGCTGCTCTTCCTGGACCTGGCCTACTACGACGCGGTCCGAGAAGGGCGGATGCGCACCAAGGAGGACCTTCAGGAAGCGATCATCCACGGTGCGGTCAAGCGCATCCGTCCCAAGATGATGACGGTGATGGCGGCGATGATGGGCCTGATGCCGATCCTCTGGTCGCTCGGGACCGGCGCCGACATGATGAAACGCGTCGCGGCCCCGATGGTCGGTGGGCTGGTGACGAGCTTCATCATGGAACTGCTCGTGTATCCGCCGATCTACGAGTTCTGGAAATGGAACTTCGAGATGAAACGGGGAGCGGTGGACGTCAGCCAACT
Organism: Deltaproteobacteria bacterium; assembly: GCA_016218925.1. Taxonomy (GTDB): domain Bacteria; phylum Desulfobacterota; class Binatia; order UBA1149; family CAITLU01; genus CAITLU01. The sequence continues at coordinate 9,490 of JACRCR010000226.1, forward strand.
GCCGCTGCCGGAGCTTCGCGGGCACTGAGAGGGAACGACCATGGATTCGCAGATGCGAGTGATCCAAGTCGCGCACAGGTTGGTCGATCTTGCCGCAAGCGATTCGCTGTACGCCGATCGCTATCTGGAACGCGCGGTGGACGTGCTCGGCACGACGCTTCCTCGACGGCAATACGTCGCACTCCGAAATGACTACAACAGTGTGCCACGGTTGACCGAGGACCTTCGCGACGCAGTCGAGAAGCAGGACTGGCAACTCTCGCTGATGCTGGCGGCGCGCGTGAAAGAAGTGCGCGCCCGTGTACTCGTGCGCGAGCCGTTCCTTCGCATCGGTGACGCCGTGTACGGCCCACACCCGGTGCAGTTCTCCGGCACCGCCCTCGCACTCAACGGCGTCGTGGCCGGACGCTGCGCAGATCTCCCCCAGGCCCGAGCCAGCACGGTCGAGCAACTCGGCACTCTGGCTCGAGAGGACCACGAGTGGAGCGCCTTCTATAGACAGAGAATCGAACACTTCGAGCACCTGCACGTCGCGGCGGAGCAGCAGCCGGGTGCGGTGATCGAGGGGACAGAGGTTCGCACTCGCATTCTCGCCGCGGTTGACCGGGCCAGCTTCGCGCAGGTGCAAGAACTGGTGAGTACGATCCTCAGTCGCGACACCGACGCGGTGGCCCGATTGCGCAGCCCTCTACCGGATGACGCCGCCGTAAGGACGCTGGCGGATGCTTTTCCGGCCCCGGACGGTGAGCCTCTGCAGCGATTGGGGCTGAAGGAGGAAATGCTGCCGGCACTCGAGAACCTGAACGAGTATCTGGGATGCGCCTGCACGGATCGGCCGACAATGCCGAAGTCGCCGCTGGCCGGCACCCACCGCAAGGCCGAGACCCGCACTTGTGGACACGATTGCCCACCGGAGATCCGCGGCGTCCTGCGCGAGAATCTCGACCTGCTCATGCTTCACGTTTTCGTCACCTCGTGCGGCACGCGCTACCTGCCGTGGTTCGGAACGGAAACGCTTCTCGTCGAGGACTTTGCGGAGAGCGACAGCGAAGCGCGAACCCCGCTGCTGGACATGCTCAAACTTCCGAAACGCAGCGGTCTGCCTCGAATCGCCATCGAGGACGCGTTGCGATCGCGAGGTGCGGATCTCGTCCGCGAACTGGGACTGGACCCGACGGACTTCGTCGCGATCTGCATTCCGTTCGACGCCTATCTGCGTCTGGCACCGGCTCACGGCTGGGGATGCAAGGAGCGTTGGACGCATTTCGACGGCTACCAGGTCTGCCGTGACCTCCGGTTGCGCGCGCTGGTGGGCGGCGACGTGAGATTCGGCGGTCCCGACGATCTGTGCAGCGTAGGCTGCGACTACGACTCGGATCGACTCACGGCGCGCTTCGCCGTAGTGCGCCGCCAGCGCGTGACCGTTCGAGGCGGCATGGACGCCAACTAGGGAAAAACTCGGAGGTGCGAGAATGAACGGAAAGATGATCGAAGAGGCCTTGTTTGCTGCGGGCGACTATTTCGGCGGGGCATTGCTCGGCGGAATCACTGCCGCGGTCGTGCGCGGGCTGGTGGGTCCGGGAACCGACATGGTCGTGGCGATGCTCTACGGAATGGGGATCGGCATGGTTGTGCATCTGGCGATCGGGCTGGCGCTGACGCCGCTTCTGGGCATGTTCCACGCGATGATCCCCGGCAGTTTGATCGGGATGTACGGCGGCATGTTCTTCGGCATGCGCGACAGCATGCAGACGCACGCCTCGTCGCTCCATCACGCGATCGGCGTCGGCGTCGCATTCGGCATCGTGACGATCGCGTCGATCAAGCTCTACGACTGCGCCTTGCGCAGTACGACGACGAAGCCTACGCCCTGAAGCAACCCGAGGAGAAGAACGATGGATCTGAGTCTGCAAGCCAAATGGAATCGAACCAGTCGCACCTACGGTCTGATGACCTGGGGAGAAGAACACCGCTTCGCCAGCGCCAAGCACGAGTTGTTCGCGAAGATGAAGGGGCGCTGCCTGATGGTCGCCGCCGGCACGGGCGCGGACTTTCGGTTCTTCCCGCCGGACCTGGTGATCACCGCGCTCGATATCAGCCCCGGCATGATCGAACGCGCCCGCGGCCGTGCGGCAGACTACCGCGGCGCCCTCGCCTTGCAGGTCATGGACGTCCAGGAGCTGACCTTCCCCGACGCTTTCTTCGATACGGTGGTTACCTCGTGCACACTGTGCTCGGTTCCCGACCCGCTGCGCGGACTGCGGGAACTCTATCGCTGCCTGAAACCGGGCGGCCAACTGCTGATGTTCGAGCACGTACGCAGCCGCGTCGGCCCCATCGCCGTACTGCAGGATCTGATGACGCTGGTCTCGCGACGGATAGGGCCGGACATGAACCGCGATACCGTCAGCAACGTGCTCAGGGCCGGCTTCGAACTCGACCGGGAAACCAACGTGTATGTCGACGTCGTCAAGGCGATCCAGGCCCGGCGGCCGGCGAGCTGACCTCCCGCCTCTCAGCCCCTGCGCACCCCGCCCGGTTGACCTGCCGCCGGCGCCGGTCCAGTAGGGGGCCGCGACGCTCGGAGCGATACCCGGCAGCGAGGGGCTGCCGGTGCGTGCGGACCGCGACGCCGTGGGTGGCGTCGACTGAGAGGTCCGGGGAATCCGGCGCGCACGGAGGGAAGATGCAAGACCGCAACTGGCTGGGCCGCTCGCTCGCGGGCACGATCGCAGGTTTCGTCGCCGTCTCGTTGATGTGCGCTGCTGCCGCAGTCGCCGAAGAGACCGCCGCGACCGACGACACGTCCGCACAGGCCGCCGCCGGCGAGGAAGACTCGGGTCCCAACCGGGGCCGCCTCTCGATTGCCCTCAGCAACGACTTCACCACCGCGTATTTCTTCCGCGGCATCATGCAGGAACGTCACGGTTTCATCTGGGAGCCGACGCTGGAACTGAGCATGAACCTGTACGCCGGCGACGGCGCGCTCTCGAGCGTCGATGTCGGCTTCGGCATCTGGGCCAGCTATCACGACGAGAAGACCCTCAACGACGGCAACGGCGCCGAATCGCTGTACGAAGTCGACTACTACCCGAGCCTGACGCTGGCATGGTCGAACGGGCTGGAAACCTCGCTCACGTACTATTTCTACACCAGCCCCAACGGCGCGTTCGACACCATCCAGCAGATCGACCTGGGAGTGGCCTACGACGACAGCGAACTGCTCGGGGCCTTCGCGCTCAGCCCCTACGCGACGTTGAGCTTCGAAACCGACAAGACCTCGTTCGGCACCACCAAGAGGGGCGGCTACGTAGAGTTCGGCGTCGAACCTGCGGTCGAAGTCTCGCTCCCTTACGACGAAGCCGGCCGCTATCCGCTGACACTGAGCCTGCCGGCCGCCATCGGCATGTCGCTGTACCACTACTACGACGACGGCGTCGACAACGACGCATTCGGCTTCGGGGACATCGGCGTCCACGCCGGCATTCCGCTGGCCTTCATCCCCGAGGACTTCGGAAGCTGGAGCGTGCGCACCTGCGTCGACGTGCTGTTCCTGAGCGACACGCTCGAAGCCGCCAACAACGGCGACGAGGTCTTCGCGATCTGGTTCAGCGGCGTCGAGGTGGATTACTGAGGTTTGTCCCGTCGCGGCGGCGCTTCGGTGTTGTCCTCGGCAGGCAGCGCCGGTATCGCGTCGAGTTCGTAGCGTTTGTCGCGCGACCCGTACACGTAGTGCGAGGTCTTGTCGAGTTCGTCGCCGAGCCGGGCCAGTTCTTCCTCGAGCCAGCGCGGATTGGCGGCCAGGACCGCCTGAATGCGCGATAGATAGTCCTCGGCGCCGGGCGGGTTCTCGTAGTAGCGGCGGTAGACGTCGTAGCGGAACAGGCGCTTGAGCCGGTGCAGGTTCCTGGCGCCGGTGGGCAGCGGCAGCAGCGCCACGTCGGTCTTTCCCTTGGCCCCGCGCTCGGCCAGGCGCTGCTGGACGATGTCGAGACTGTTCTGCAGGAACTCGGGCGTGCAGAAGCACGCGAACTCGTCGTAGAGCAGCCGCATCGTCGCGCTCGCCTCATCGATCGGCAGCCGCGCCTGACGCTCGCGTCCCATGCGACGCAGCAACAGCATGAACGGAACCGGAGTGTTGCCGGTCGCCTCTATCACCGCCGGCTCGCGGAAATCGGGCTGGCGATACGGGAAGTGGCGCGGATCGATCACGTCGAAACCGCCGCGACCGTAGAACAGGATGCGCTGCAACGAGAGGCGATCGTCGGGCGAGAAGTATTCCATCTCGGCGGCCAGATTGAGTTGCACGCCGAAGTACTTGCCAGGCTGATCGGGAAGCGGAAGCGCGACCAGGGCGCGTTGCTGGAGCTGGAAAAGATACTCGATCGCCAATTCCACCGGCGCGATGCGCAGCCAGTACGTGAGCACGCTGCCGCGTGCCTCGGGCAGCACGAAGATGTGCGAGAGGTAGACGGTACAAAGGTCCGGTGCCCACTGCGGGTTGTAGATCACCGAGCCGTCGCGAACGCCGCGCAGGTTGCCGTCGCGGTCCTTGGCGACGATCAGGAAGTAACGGATGAAAGTGCCCGAGGGCAGCGCTTCGAACGCATCGTCGAGCAGAAAACGGCGGATTGCGTGCTCGGGCTCCATCTCGCCGGGAGGGCCGAAGGTGTCCCACAGGATCTGGTAGGCGCGTGCGAAGTCGGGATGGTCGGGATGCTCGATGGCGATGAGTTCGTAGCGCCTCGTCTCGCGCTCGATCATCTCTACTATGTCTTGCTGGTACAGGTCTTTGAGGCAGAGCCGTACACGGGTGCCGAGACTCACGGGAACCTCCGGGTGGGCACGCCCCGCTACGCGGTTCGGGGCCGGCGTCCTGTGTACCAAAGCGCCGCCGCAAAGGCGACGACCAGCGTCATGCCCAGCGCCGCACCGAAGGGCCAGTTGCGCGCGCTGCCCTTGAACTGGTTCTCGATGATGTTGCCGATCATGTCGACCTTGCCGCCGCCCAGAATGTCGTTTACCGCGTAAAGACCCAGCGCCGGAACGAACACCAGCAGGATGCCGGCGGTTATCCCGGGCGACGTCATCGGCACGATCACCTTCGAGAACGCCCGCACCGGTCCTGCGCCGAGATCGAACGCGGCCTCGATCAGCGCGTTGTCGAGCTTCTCCACCGAGGTGTAGATCGGCAGGATCATGAACGGCAAGAAGGTGTAGACGAGTCCCAGAATCACCGCGCCGGGCGTGTACAGCATCTCGAACGGCTGCGTGATCATGCCGACCTGCAGCAGAACGCTGTTGAGCAGCCCTTCGCTCTTCAGGATCGTCACCCACGCGTAGGTGCGGATCAGGAAACTGGTCCAGAACGGGATCATCACCAGCATCAGCAGCAGATTGCGGCGCGCCTCGGGCGCGCGCCCGATGTAGAACGCCACCGGGTATCCCATCACCAGACACGCCAGCGTGGTCACCAGCGAGAACACCACCGACCTCACCAGGATGTTGAGATAGGTGGGATCGGCCACCGCCGCGTAGTTCTCCCAGGTGAAATGGTAGACGACGCCGCCGAGCGTGCCGCGCTCGCACAGGCTGTAGACCAGCATGATCAGCGTCGGTGCGACGACAAAGGCCACAACCCACGCGAACAGCGGCGCCGCCAGCAGCCACGCCATCGGCGAGGCGCGGCGCTGGCGAATGGCGGTGCCGCCGTCGAACGAGGTCAGTTCCTGGCGCATTCGCGATCTCGGCCGGCCGGCTGCGTCGTCCCTCGGTGCTCGTCGTGCCCCGGCCGAGCGCCGCTCAGCCCTTGGCCTTCAGGTCGGTGACCAGCTTATCGATCGCGACCGCCGAGTCGCCGATGTCGCTGAAGCCCGTCAGCTTGGGGTTACCCGGCGGATAGCTCGCGGGATTGTCGAGTTCCGGTTCCTCGAGCAGCTTGCGCGCCTCCAGGTTCGGATTGGTGTAGGGGAAGTCGGCCGAGATCAATCTGCTTACCTCGGGACGCAGGATGTAGTTCATGAACGCCATCGCACCTATGGGATTCGGCGCGTCGATCGGAATCGCCAGGCTGTCGAGGAACTGGTGGGCGCCTTCGGCCGGCAGCACGTACTGGAACTTCTCGTTCTCGGCGTACAGCAGCGCCGCTTCTCCCGACCACACGATGCCCAGATCGACGTCGCCGTTGAGCAACGCGGTCTTGGGACTGTCCGAGTCGTACACTTTGACCAGCGGCAGCCAGCGCGCCAGGATCGGCTTCACCTGCTCGAGCGTCTGCGGGGTGACGTCGTTTGGCCCTTTGCCGACCGTTGCAAGCGCCCAACTGACGATCTCGCGCGGGTCGTCGAGCACTACGATGCGCCCGCTGTGCTTTTCCTGGAACACGTCGTTGTAACCCGTGATCGGTTCCTTGATCTTGTCGGTGTTGACCACGATCCCGACCGAGCCGGCCATCCACGGAACCGAGTAGAGCTGCCTCGGATCGTGGGGCAGGTTCTTGAACTCCTGGCCGATGTTCTTGAAGTTCGGAACCTTGGCCCAGTCCACGAGTTGCAGCCGTTGTTCCTTGATCAGCGCTTCGATGGTGTATTCGGAGGGCTGGATCAGGTCGTACTTCTGGGCTCCCGACACCAGCTTGGCGAGCATCTCCTCGTTGGATGCGTAGGTCTCGTAGTTGACGCGAATCCCGGTCTCGGCGGTGAAGCCGTCGATCACGCCCTGCGGGACGTACTCGGACCACGCGAACAGATTTATCTCGTTGGGAGCCTCGGCCTTCTTGGTACAGCCGGTTGATGCCAGGGCCGCGGCAAGCACGATGGCGACGAAGAGCGGTACACGTTTCATGGCTTCTCCTTTGACGGATCTGTGCGCGACGGGCTGGCTCGTCGCGACCTGCATTGACGTATGCCGTGGTCTCACGGCTGGGGCGGCTCCGATGCCAGCGAAGTACCCCGGCGCTTTAGCAGTTCGGTCGTCACCACCAATACGGCAGTGAACAGGATGAACACGGTGGAGATTGCGTTGAGAGTGGGGTCGAGTCCCTTCTTGACGCGTCCGAAGATCTCCAGCGGCAGGGTTCGGGTACCGGCGCTGGCGGTGAAATAGGTGACGATCAGTTCATCGAGCGAAAGCGTGAACGACATCAGCGCTCCGGAAATGATCGCCGGCATCAGGTACGGCACCAGCACCCGCCGAAACGCTCCGACCGGGGTGGCACCCAGATCCATCGCCGCTTCCTCCAGAGCCGGATCGAGCCCGGCCAGGCGCGCCTGCACCGCCACCAGCACGAACGGAAAGCAGAACGTGACGTGCGAGATCACGATCGAAGTGAAGCCGAGTTCGAGATGGATTACCACGAAGAAGATCAGCAGGCTGACCCCCATGATCACTTCGGGCACCAGCATCGGCACGAAGATCAGTGTCTGCCACATGCGCGCGCCGGGGAAACGGTAGCGGTACAGAAGCCACGCGCCCGCGGTCCCCAGCACGACCGAGATCGCGGTGGTTACCGAGGCTATGTAGAGGCTGTTCTCCAGCGACTTGACCAGCACCGCGTCGCGCCAGATGGCCGCGTACCACTCGAGCGTGAATCCCTGCCAGACGATGTTGAGACGCGAGGTGTTGAACGAGAAGCCGATCAGGATCGCGATCGGCAGGTACAGGAACAGCATCGTCGCCGCCGTCCACGCCGCCAGCATGGTGTTGACGCGCTTCACGCCCGGTCCCTGCCTCGGGTGGCCCGGCCGCCGGCAGCCCGCCGCTCGGCGGGGGTTCGGGTCGGTGCGTCGCAGCAATGTCGCGGAGCCACAGCGCGCGCGTACACCAATAACGGGGGGTATTGCAACGCCCGCGGCCGCCGCGGTGCGCTCATCCGAACACCTCTTGGGCCGCCACGAAGGTGTTGCAGTGCACCCTCACCACCTTCGAGACGTCCTTGGTGTAACCGCCGGCCAGCACCCATGCGATCGGGATGCCCGCGGCGCTGGCATAGCCGAAGGCCCGGCGGTCGCGTTCGAGCAGATCGTCGTGGTCCAGGTCCAGCGGCGAGTAGGGATCCTCGCGGAAGGGGTCGGCTCCGGCCTGGTACAGGATCAGATCGGGGCGTCCCCAGCCCTCCAACATCTCGAAGCCTCGCTCCATCGCGGCCAGCATCGTGGCGCGACCGGCGCCGGCCGGCAGCGCGATCGAGCGGTGATTGTCGCCGTCGCGGTGGTGCAGCTCGGAGACGTCGCGGAAGGGCTGGTTGCGGTCGTAGTCGTTGCCGTAGATCGACAGGTTGAACAGATACGGCCGCGCCGGCGCCAACGATGCGGTGCCGTTACCGTAGTGGAGATCCATGTCGAGCACCGCGACGCGCTCTACAGCACCGGCCGCGCGCAAGGCGTCGATCGCGACCACCAAGCCGTTGAACGTGCAGAAGCCCTCGCCGTGATCGCTGTGACAGTGGTGGAAGCCACTGACCAGCGCGCCCGAAACGCCATCGGCCAGTGCACGGCGCGCGGCCGCCAGACAGCCGCCGCCGGTCAGCAGCACCGACGCATAGAGCTGCGGCGACCACGGGAACTTCTGCGACTCGGCCAGCGCGCGAGGCTCGCCGCTGCGCACCGCATCGATGTACTGCCTGGTGTGAACACGCAGCAGATCCGCCTCGGTGAGCGGATCCGGCGGTTCCAGCCGCACGCCCGCCCGGGCTCGCAACTCCGCCGCCACCAGCGCGAACTTGTCGATCGGCATCACGTGGTCGCCGATCGGTGCCGCGTAGCCGGGATGGTAGAAGACGGTGATCGTCATCGGGCTTCTCCTTCTCGGACACATGGCAGCGACGCGATCGCGAGCAGCGGCGACAGCAGCGCGACTTCGTCCCGCGGACCGGGAAAGCGTTCGAGCAGAGCTCGCACCGGCGCCATGTGATCGGCGCGCACGTGCTCGGCGAACATCGCGTAGAGTGCCGCGACCAGGTCGCGAAGCTCGTCGCCGCCAAGGCCGGTCTCGGATTCGCGTCCCACGCGGCGCAGTACCAGTGCCAGCGGAATGGCCTCCACGCGGGTACGATCTATCTCGGCGGCGCTTCGAAAGTCGGGCTGATGGTAGGGAGTGCGACCGGGATCGACCACGCGAAAGCCTGCGCGCGCGTACGAACGCAGCCGCGCCATCGTGGCCGGCACCGCGGCGTCGGCGTGTTCCATCTCGGCGACCAGCGTGATGGCACCCGGCGCGTGCATACTGGCGGCCGCCGCGCACTCGCGCGCGGCGTGCAACGGCAGCGCTCTCAGCCAGCCGGCCAAGCCCGATCCTCGCATCGAAGGCTCGACCAGCACGTGCGAGAGATGGACGACCACGCGCGCGGCGCGACCCGGCGCGGCGCTTGTTTCGGCCTGCGCGGCGCTGTCCGTATTGCCGGTCGCGGCGGCGCGGCCGGTCGCGCCGTCGCGCGCGGCGCCGAGCGGCACTACGGCGGTGTGGTCGCGCACCGCGACCAGTTCGTCGCCGCGCCGCACCACCAGCAGTTCGTAGAGGAAGGCGTGCGCTTGCGCCGGCATCACAGCGGCCGTTGCTCGGGGCGGCGGCGGCGGCGACGCGATAGCGCGGCGCGGATCCCAGGCCAGCCGCGAGGCGATCACCTCGCGCCGCTCCATTTCGCCGGCCGCGCCGAACTCCTCCCACAGTCGCGCATAGGCGCGCTCGAACAAAGGGTGATCGACCGAGCGCACCCTCTCCAGCGTGAACTCCGACCAGTCGGCATCGGCGACGCTGCGGTCCCCGGGCGCCAGATCGTCGGCGCATTCTTCGAACGGGCCAAGACTCATCGCGCTACGTTGGCCCGTTCGCGCCGGCCAGTAAAGGCCCGGACCGCGCGCGATCGCCGGCGGGTCTGCGCGCGGTGGCCGCCAACGCGCAGTTGTGCTCTAAGCTTTTTCTCATGAACCCCGAGCAGCTCGCCAGCTTGCGCCGCCTCGATGCGGCCCACCACCTGCACCCTTTCACCGACCACGCCGACCTGCATCGCGGCGGCACCCACGTGATGCAAGCCGGCTCGGGCTGCACGGTTTCCGATGAAACCGGGCGCCCGCTTCTGGACGCACTGGCGGGCCTGTGGTGCGTGAACGTGGGCTACGGGCGCCGCGAAATCGCCGACGCCGTGCATCGCCAGATGCTCGAGCTGTGTTACTACCCATCGTTCTTCAACACCACGACGCAGCCGGCCATCCTGCTCGCCGACAAGATCGCGGCGCACGCACCGGCGGGCATGAGCAAAGTGTTCTTTTCGAACTCGGGATCGGAGGCCAACGAGACCGCGCTCAAGCTGATCCGTGCCTACAACAAGCTGCGCGGGTTGCCGGCCAAGACCAAGATCCTGACGCGCGCTTTCGCCTACCACGGCGTCACCATCGCCACCACGAGCATGACCGGCCTGGCCAGTTGCACTCAGCCCTTCGATCTTCCGCTACCGGGTTTCGTGCAGGTGCCGGGGCCGCATCCCTACGGCGCCGCCAGTTCGTTGTCCGCTGGCGACTACGGCAAGTGGTGCGTCGAGGAGACGCAGCGGGTTATCGACCGCGAAGGCGCCGGCACCATCGCGGCGCTGTTCGCAGAGCCGGTGCAGGGCGCCGGCGGCGTCATCGTTCCGCCCCCCGGCCATCTGCGCGAACTGCGCGAACTTTGCCGCCGCCGCGACATCCTGTTCGTCGCCGACGAGGTGATCACCGGCTTTGGGCGCCTCGGCGCCTGGTTCGCCTCGGGGCTGTGGGATCTCGAGCCCGACCTGATCACGATGGCCAAGGGCATCACCAGCGGTTACTTGCCGCTCGGCGCGACGATGCCGAGCGACGCCATCGCCGAGGTGCTCTCGGGCGCCGGCTACCTCGCCCACGGCTTCACCTACAGCGGCCACCCGGTGAGCACCGCCGCCGGCCTGGCCAACCTTCAGATCATCGAAGACGAGCATCTGGTAGAACGGGTGCGAAGCGACGTCGGACCTTACTTCCAGCGCAAGTTGCGCGCGCTGGCCTCACACCCGGCGGCCGGCGAAATTCGCGGCGAAGGTCTGATCGGAGCGATCGACCTGCTGCCCGAGGCAGGCCGCGCGGCACTGAAGACGCCGCCGGTGCTCGGCGCCGCCGCCGCGGCGATGGCAAGAGAAGAAGGCGTGATCGTGCGCGGCATCCGCGACCTGATCGCGATGTCGCCGCCGCTCGTCATCACGCACGAAGAGATCGACTTCATGTTCGCCGCCATCGCGCGTGTGATGGATCGCATCGGCGCGGTTTGAGCGCGCGAAGCGGCGAAAAGTCCCAGGCACTTCGCGTTCGCGTGCGGTGCTGTCGGCCGCCGCAGCGGCTGCTCACTGCCCCTGGTTGAACACCGGGCGGCGCTTCTGCGCGAACGCCAGCATCCCCTCGCGCTGGTCGGGCGATGCCCCGCAGCGCATGACCGCTTCGCGTTCCACGTCGAGCGCCGCATCAAGCGACAGGTCGGCGCCGCCGATGACGCTTCCGAGGATTCCTGCGACCGCGGTCGCAGGCTTCGCGGCCAGCTCGTGTGCGAGCGCGAGCGCACGCTGCTTCAGTTCCATCGGCGGATGCACCTCGGTCACCAGCCCGATGGCAAGCGCTTCAGGACCGCTGAGCTTCCTGACCCTGAGGATGATGTCGAGCGCACGACCGGCACCTACCAGGCGGCTGAGCCGCACCGTCCCGCCCCACGCCGGCATCGTGCCGATATCCAGTTCCGGCAGCCCGATGCGCACGCCTTCCGACGCCGCGATGCGCAGGTGACAGGCCAGCGGCAGCTCCAGGCCGCCGCCGAGACAGTAGCCGAACAGCGTCGCCACCGACGGCTTGCCCATCGACTCGATCATCGACAGCACCCGGCGGCGCTGATCGAGCACCGCCGCGAAACCGCCGCGTTCGTCGGCACGCGTCATCAGTTCCTTCAGA
>JACRCR010000228.1 GCA_016218925.1 Deltaproteobacteria bacterium
ATCGTTCGCTGTCTGTTTACCGCCGAGGCCGAGCCTACCACCGGCAACTTCACGGTAACCGTTAGCGAAGCCCTCGATGAAGACGGCAACGAGGTCAAGACCCAGACACAGGTGCTGGTCACGTCTATCGTTGAAGACGGCAGCAGCACCAGCACCGATCACTACGTCACGTTCCGTGTCACCAGCACCCACACTGCGATGGATACGTTGCAGTTCGAAGTCGACTTCATAGGGGACCAGGGCGCTTTCGCGGTATCCGGCGACGACGCCGATTGCACCAACCTGGTCACGAATTCGCTGCTGGCCACGAGCGTGATCGACGGACAACTGGGAGTGGGCGTGATTCTGCTCGCCGGCTTCAACACTCCCAGCGACGTAGTCCGCTGCCGCTTCGTTGCCGTGACCGCCCCGCTTGCCGACGACTTCGACATCACCGTCATCGAAGCAAGCACGGTTGGGGGCGACCCGATCGATCCCGACATGAGCGTAGCGTCGATCACGACGGGGACCGCGCAATGACGCGGACGCCCTCGCCGCGGCGCGACCCCCGGGCGGCGAGCACCGGCTTTTCGGACCTCGTTCGTGGCTGCGCGGCGATGGTGCTGCTGGGGCCGGCCGCGGCAGGCATAGTCGGACTGACGGGCTGCTCCTCGGGCGACCGCAACGCGATCCCGGTTACGGTCTCCCTGCAGAGCGAGACGCCTAGCGTTAGCAAGGCCACCGTGCTGGTCGACTACTCGCGAACAGGAGCCAAGATCGCGCAGGAGGAAGGACGTCCCTCATGCGCGTTCATCCTTCCGGGGCTGGCCGGAGAGTTTTCCGACGACGGCCAGGGCGCGCTGACGGTGCGCCTGCAGGCCCAGCGCGGTCTTCGCGGCCCCGCCGACATCGTGGCGTGCCGGATGCTGGCCGCCAAAGCTGACACCGAGCCCAGGGACATCGCCGCCCGCCTGGACGTCAAACTCACCGAAGCGGAGGACGGAGCCGGAAAGGTGATCGACTTGGCCGCCGCTCCGACGACCCGGCGCGCACCGGCCAACGAGATGGCCGACAAGAAGCCCACGCAGAAGAGCCTGCTGGAGGCCAAGCGGCTCGCCGATGAGGCCGCGGGCCGGCGGACCCCGAACGCGCTGGTGCCGGCCGTCGTGCCGCCCGGAACCAGCGCCAAGCCGATCTCGCCGCCAGCACCGCCGCCGGCGGCAAGCACCCCAGGCGCGCGGCCCGCACCGGTTCTTCCTTCGGCGCCCGCCGCTACGCCGCCCGCCGCGCGAGGCGCGGTCCTGGCGGCGCCATCGGCCGCGGCGCCCACGGCCAACGCGGGCCCGGTAGCGGGGCCTGGCAGCGGAGTCTCGAAGGACCCCGGCTACGACGATTCCCCCAGCGACCAGCCCAAGACCGCCCAGTACGACGTCACGGTCTCGGTGATCGGCACCACCGCTTCTCTTGGCGCGCTGCAGTTCGAGGTCTCACACACCGGATCGAGCGGTGGCTGGGTCGGTCACCAGGGCGACGTCGAATGCGAAGCGCTCGTCGATGCGCTGAGGGCCTCGAACTACGTCGGCGGGCGTACCGTCAGGGTCGGGTTGGTCAGCATCCAGGGCATGCCGACTCCGGGCGCGATGGTCCGATGCAGTTTTCGCACTCCCGAGTACCTCTCTACCAGCAGCTTTGCCATCCAGGTCGTCGATGCCAGCGACATCGACTCGGGTCCGATCGACCCGCTGCCCACGATGCGCGTCTCGAGCGTGGTCCGTCGTTGAAGCCGAAACGGGGCATCGCCGCCGCCGTGGCCGCAAACGCGGCGATCCACACAACCACTCGCGCGCCCCTCCACGCCGCCGTCCTGGCGGTCGCTCTGCTTCTCACCTTCGTGGCCTTCGGCAACGGCATCTCGGGCGAATTCGTCTCCGACGACACCAACTGCATCGTCGAGAACGAACATGTAACGGGGCCGCTCGATGTCCGCGCGATCTTCTCGCGCTTCTCGTGGTGGGGCGCGGGTCGCGTCGATTCACCTGGATATCGGCCGCTCATCACGCTCTCGTTCGCGCTCAACCACTCCGCCGTCGGGCTGAGCCCTTTCGGTTATCACGTCACCAACTTCGTGTTCCACGCCGTAGTGGTGTGGCTGCTGTTCGTGTTGGCGCGAAGCCTGGGAGTCCGAGCCGCAGGCGCGGCGGCCGCCGCCGCGATCTTCTGCGTGCTGCCGATCCACAGCGAAGCCGTGCTGTGGGTGGTGGGCCGCGCCGAACTCGGAGCGGCGATCGGATTCCTGCTAACGGTGTGGCTGGTGGTGCTCTACCGTCGCTCGGGACGGCTCTGGCTGCTCGCGGCGGCGGCGGCGGCGCTGCTGTGCGGCGCTCTGTGCAAGGAGAACGCGGTGACCGCGCTGGCGGCGCCGCTCGTGCTGGGACTGGTGATGCCGAACGATCGGCTCGGGATGCCGACGGATCTGTCCGATGCTTCGAGTTCGCCGTGGACTCGCTACCGTCGTGAGTTGCTCGCCATGGCGGCGCTGGCGGCAGCCGTAGCGCTATACATCGCGATCCGCGCGGCGGCCGATGGATCGCTGTCTATCGCCAAGACCGAGAGCCCGCTGGACAACCCGCTGGCGGGGCTCGGGACCGGCCAGCGCTGGCTCGGCGCAGTGTCGGTACTGGGCCGCTATCTGTGGCTGACCCTGGTCGGGTATCCGCTCAGCAGCGACTACTCGTACGACGCACTCGCGATCCACGAAGGATTCGCCGGCGACCGATACGCGGCGCTGGCGGTTGTGGCCGTAGCGGCAGTGGCAGCCGCCGCGTGGAGCACTAGGCGCAGCGCGCCGGCGATTGCAGTCGGTGTCGCGCTCGGTGCCGCCGCATACTCGATCGTATCGAACATCGTCGTCGTGATCGGCACGATCGCGGGCGAGAGACTCTTCTACCTGCCGAGTGCCGGCCTGTGCCTGGCCGCCGGTGCCGCACTCGATCCACTGCTCGCCACCGCTGCAGCCCGTCGCCGCGCAGGCGTAGCCGCGCTTGCGCTCGCCTGCGCGGCGTGGGTGACGATCGACCGCCAGCGTGCCTCGCAGTGGCACGACGCGATCAGTCTGTTCGAGGCGGCGGTTAGCGCGGTGCCGCGAAGCGCCAGGGCCCATATGGAACTGGCCTCGGCATACGGACGCGCGGGCCGTATCGACGAAGCCGCCAGCCACTTCGAAAGCTCTCTGGCGATCAAGCCCGACTACGCCAGCGCGGCCTACAATTTCGGCAACACGCTGGCGCGCGCCGGGCGCTTCGACGATGCGGCCGTGCAGTACCGCCGTGCCATTCAAAGCGACGCCAACCTGACGCGGGCTTGGCACAACCTGGCGCTGGTCTACCGCATTCAGTCGCGGCCCGACCTGTGGCTGGAAGCGCTGGCAGGCGCGATCGGCAGCGCGCCGCAAAGCGCCGACCTCCAACTCGAATATGCGGAGGCCTTGCTCAACCTGGGCAGGAACCAGGAAGCTGCCGACGCCTACAGCCAAGCCATCCGCCTCGGCACCGACACCACGGTGGCATACTTCAACCGGGCCGTGGCCAGGCATCGGCTGGGCGGATGCCTGGCAGCGTTGGAGGACTATCGAGCTGCGGCCTCCCGACCCTCGGCGCCCGCCGCGGTGATGCAGGCACTCAAAGGTTGCCTGCTCGAACTCGGTCGCAGCGACGAGGCGGCGCAGGTCGACGCCGGCGGCAAAGTTGCAAACCAGGGTACCCGCCGTTAAGGTTCGCGCTCTCTTGAACCGTGCTTGCGGGCCGTTTACGGCAAGCCGCCTTCGGGGTCTCCGCTGGACGCCTCCTTCTCACATCAACGACGCGATCTTGCGCGCATCCTCGTCACTGCGGCGGTGGTTTCCGCTATCGGGGTGGTGGTCGCCGCAACACTGAGCTACGTCCACTCTCAGATCGATACCCTCGGCGACTCCTATACCAGCTTCTGCAACGTAAACAGTTCGATCAATTGCGACAAGGTCCTGTCGAGCCCGTTCGCCAAACTCTACGGCATCCCGGTGGCGTGGCTGGGCTTGGTCGGATACGTAGTGCTCGCAGCGCTGTTCGGTCACGCCGCCGCAGCCCGCGACGAGGCGTCGCGCCGATCGCTGCGACTCGCCACTGTGGGAGTGATCGGTTCGGTAGCCTTCTCGGCCTACATGGCCGTGGTCTCCGTTTTCGTCCTCGGCACGATCTGTCTGCTGTGCACCGGACTCTACGTCGTGGGAGTGACGCTGGTCGGTCTGACGGTCGTCGCCAACCGTCGCACGCGCCGCCCCGGCACATCGGCCGCGCTATCGCCGGCGCACGCGGGCCTGGCCGTCGTCGCGGCGGTAGCGTTGGTGTCGGCGCTGGCATGGGCAACCTGGCCGAAGCCGCAGGCAGCGACCTCGTCGGTCGCAAGCGCGGCCGACGCGCAGAAGGCCGACCCGAACTTCTACACCTGGTACCGCTCGCTGCCGGTCGTCGATCTGCGAACGATATTGCGCAAGGACCAACTCGGCGCGGCCGATTCGCAGAAGGTGGTCATCGTCGATTTCTTCGACGTCGAATGCGGTCACTGCCGGCACAATCACGATTTGCTCAGACAATTAGAGGCGCGTCGCCCGGATCAGGTCCAATTGGTCCACCGTCACTTCCCGCTCGACACCAGTTGCAACGAAGTTGTGCCGGCGTCGATCCACCCCAACGCTTGCGCCGCAGCGGAGGCCGTCGAATGCGCGGGCCTTCAGGGCAAGCTCGACGAGATGCTCGACGTTCTCTTTGCCAACCAGGGTCAGTTGTTCGCCGAGAACCTTCCGCGACTGGCTGCGCGAGCCGGTCTCGACAAGGCGCAGTTCCAGAGCTGCCTCGATCAACACAAGACCCTGCCGCGCGTACTCGAAGACTGTCGCGCCGGCGCGAAGCTGGAAATCACCTCGACGCCGACGACCTTCGTTCAAGGTCGTCGCGTGAAGGGAACCTTCGACAGCGGTGACAAATATGACATCGCCGTTGCAATCGAGGCCGATCACTCCGGCGCCGTGCCCGCCGCGAACTGATCCTGACAGCATCGCGCAGCCGGGCTGACGGGCCGCTGGGCCGCAGCTCGCGCAGTTGCACACGGTATGGCGTAACTGCACGACACCGAAGGCCTATCGGCCGCAGCGATTCGACTTACACGGTGTCAGAACCCGTTGTTCTCTGAAGGCTTAGGCGTCGTGCCGGGGCTTGACTGCAACGCGCTAGTGGCACGCTCCTTGCTCTTTTGAGGCCCACGCGTTCGTGCCCGCAAACTACACGGACGCGACCGAACGGAAGACACTATGAAAGCAGCGTTCCACTCCTATTCGTCCGACAACAACTTCATGCGCGACCGGGCGGTAAGTGCTACAGATATGGCGATGCCCTCAGGTGCCACACAATTGCCCAACACCGGTGGCGTAGACTCCAGCCGCCCGCGCCCCAACCTGACCGAACGTGAGAAGGAAGTCCTGCGCCTGGTGTGCGACGGACTCACCAACTCGGAAATCGCCGCATGCCTCGGAGTGTCGCGCGAGACGGTGAAATCCGAGCTCAAGCGCATCTTCCGCAAGATTGGCGTGGCCAATCGTACGCAGGCGGCGGTGTTGCTCGTGAAGCAGGGTTGGTTGTAGTACACGCTCTTCGTGCAGAAAGGGCGCCCCCTCGCAACCAGCGTCGCATTTCTTGCGGCGGTTGTGTCCGCCGTTCTCGTCTCGCTCGCCACCCCTGCCGTCGCGGGGCTGGCGATGGGACTTTCGCTCCTCGAGCGGCAGTACCTGTTCGAGGACGAACTGGTTCCCGAAGCTCTGTTCGACAAGGCCCTCGGCGTCTTCGAACGCGAGGTAGATGACTTTCGCAGCCGCAAGACCGGCGACCGCGCCTGGCTGCTCACCACGCCAGACTGCGAGCTTCGCATCGAACTCGACCCGGGCACGACAATCCGAGGCCTCGAAGCCCCGCTGCGCCGGACCGGCACCTTCCTGAAAGCCTGTGCTCGCGAAATGCCGAAGGAGATGCCTCCTCTCGAATCGTTCCTTCTGGGAGGAATCGTGTCGGGCCTCGACCCCTACACGACGGTCTTCGATGAGAAAGGAGAGACCGAACACAATATCCAGTTTCAGGGGAAGCTTGCCGGAATCGGCGCACGCATCGGCGTCCGCGATGATCAACTGGTACTGATGACGGTGTACCCGTTGTCGCCGGCGGCCAGGGCCGGGCTCCGAGACGGGGACGTGGTGCTTCGGATCAATGACATGTCGGCCAGGAACATACTGGTGAGCGATGCGGTCGAGCGCATCCGCGGCGATGAAGGAACCACGGTTGCGCTGACCATCCAGCGCAAGGGCGAAACCTCGCCGAGGGTCGTGACGGTCACCCGAGGAATCGTCATGATTCCTTCGGTAACCTCGAGGATGCTGAGCGGAGAAGTGCTCTACACCGAGATTTCGCACTTCAGCCAGACGACCCCCGACGACTTCCGCAGCCACGTGGCCGCCGCGGTGGATGAAGGGCGCGTGCGCGGCGTTCTGATCGACCTGCGAAAGAACTCGGGGGGCAGCATGCTCGGTTCCTCCGCCATCGGCGATCTGTTCCTCGGCCAAGGCACGCTGATCAGTACGGCCGGTCGAGGAGGTACACCGGCCAGGGGCCTGACGGCCGAAGTCCTGGCAACCGACGACACTCCGTTCGTCGCGCTGCCGGTGGTTTTCCTGACTTCACCGGTGAGCGCCTCGGGATCCGAACTGCTGGCCGCCAGCCTTCGCAACAACGATCGTGCGCTGATCGTCGGCGAACACAGCTTCGGCAAGGGTACGGTGCAGAAGACCTTCCCGCTGGACGCCGAGAGCACACTGAAGATGACGGTTGGTCACTTCCTCCCCAACGGGCGGCCGATTCCCGGAGGTGGGCTGGCTCCCGACGTCGAGATCCTAGCCTACCGAGTGGGCGATGGGCGTCTGTCGATCCCATTCCCGGCCCATCGCTCCGATCTCCCGTTCTGGCTGCGCCTTCCCAAGTGGTCCCACGAGGGCCTGCCGAAGCCGGCGTTCTCGCTCGCGTTCGCCTCTGCCATGACCCGCGAGGAGATCACCCGTGCCGAACGCAGAGAGCAGGGCCTCGAGGAACCCGATGGCAACGCCGATGGCGAAGAGAAGAAAGACGACATGATCGACCGGCCCCTGGAAGTCGCCGCAGCGCTGCTGCGCAACTACGGCGACACCTCGGCCTCGGCGATGCTCGAGAACGCCCGCGACTTCCTCGCCCGTAGCGCGGAAGCGGCCGATGCCGACCTGAGCGACTTCATGTACGAGCGCGGCATGGACTGGACCTACGGCCCGCGCCCACAGTCCCGTCCCGATTTCAGCCTGGAGGTACTGCCATACTCCAGGATGCGTGCCGGCGAGGAAGACACCGTCGAAGTGCGCATCACCAATCGGTCGTCCGCGCCGTTCTATCGCGTGCGCGGCCTGCTCCAGTCGACCTCCGCAGCGCTGGACGGACGTGCCGTCGCGTTCGGCCGAGTCGAGCCGGGCGACACGCGCAGTTGGAAGGCCAAGGTCAGGGTGCCGCGTTCGTCGCGTACCGGGCGCGTCGAAGTGAAGGCCCTGCTGTTCGATGACGAAGGCGAGATATCCAAAGCAGGGCCCGTGCGCTTCGTACTCGAAGAAGAGCCGCGCCCGCATCTGGCTTTCCGCCATCTGGTCATCGCCGCGGCAGAGGCTGCCGACGTGCTCGACATCCGCTTCGAAGTCGAGAACCGTGGCAGCGGACCCGCGACCGACGTGCGCGCACGGCTGGAGCACCCACTCAACGGGCAATTCGAGATCATCGAGGGCAGCGGCGTGGCGAAGGATCTCGCGCCCGGAGCCACGACCACCTTCACGCTGCGGGTACGCGAGCAGGGAAGCTTCCAAACGCCGCCGGTGGCCAAGCTGTTCCTGGCCGACGCACCGCATGCGATTTTTCTCGAGAGCGAGTTCCCACTGACGCCGGCACCAGCCCCGAGCGACTGGAAGACCTCTCCGCGCATCGTCGTGGAAACCATCGAGGCGCAGGCCGATGGAAGCTACGATCTGGTGGTACGCGCCGACGACGATCGCGCGCTCGAGCACGTCCGTGCCAGGGTGGACGACGACACCGTCGCCTACGCAGAACCCGATGCAGACCACCCCGGCGCCGTCGAGCTTCACGTACCGTGGAAGCCTGCCGACGAGGTGAAGCCGCTGCGCATCCTCGCCATCGACGACGACGGATTGCGCGAAGTCTATCTGGGAACCCTCTGAGAGAAGTAACGACGCGGGGGCGCTCGGCTCGGCCGAGCGCCCCCGCGTCATGAAAACGGCAGGATCGGACTCAGTGCGGTGACGGCGGCGCTTCTTCCTCGGCGCCGCCTTCGGCGGCCATCGCCTTGGCGAGCTCGTCGTCGTTGATCTTCAAGCCGGACTTCTTCTTGAGCTCATCGAGGAAGCTGGTGGTCTTCTCGCGGCGCAGATCGCTGACCATCTTGACCTTGATCTGATTCTTGACCTGGTCGAAAGGCTGCACGGTGCCTTCTTCGCGCCCGGTGCGCATGATGACGTGCCAGCCGAAGCGGGTCTGCACCGGTTTGGAAATCTCCCCATCCTTGGTCAGCGCGAAGGCCGCTTCATCGAACTCCTTGACCATGCGGCCGCGTCCGAACAGGCCGAGATCGCCGCCCCGCTTGGCGTTGGAAAGATCCTTGGAGTGCTCGGCCGCCAGCGCCGTAAACTGGGACGGATCGGCCTGGAGCTTGTCGTATATCTCTTTGGCGAGTTGCTCGTTGTCGACCAGGATGTGGCTGGCCTTGGCCCGCTCGGTGGAGAACTCCTGCGGATGCGCATCGTAGTAGGCCCTCACGTCCGGGTCGGTTACGGTGGCGTTCTGCTGCTCCTCCATCACCCTCTGGACGACCAGGTGGCGCAGCAATTCGTCGAGGCGCTTGCGGATCTCCGGATCCTTCTCGAAACCGCGTTTCTCGCCCTCGGCATATATGAGGTCGGAGAGGATGTCGTTCTCGACGAATTGCCGGCGGCGATCGACGCTCTCGTTGAGACTCTTGCGCGCCCTTGCGTTGAGACGCCCGGTGGATTCCTTGTACTTGTCCAGCGTGAAGTTCTTGCCGTCGTAGGTGGCCAGTACCGCGCTCTTGTCGGCGGACTCGGAGGCTGGCTTCTGCGCAGCGGTTGAGGTGCCGCCCTGCACGGCGGGCTTGCCTCCCTCGCAGGCAGCAGCGACCAAGGCCAACACGGCCGTCATTCCCGCAAGCTGGATCAGACGCCGGCGGCTCCCAGAAACAAGGTGATTTTCGAACATCGTGGTCTCCCTGAAAAGGTAGTGAGGCCGCACGGCCCCGGAAGGCGCGATCATGCCGTGTTCCGGCCGCCTAATCCACGTTGCGGCAGCGGCTATGCCACCGCGACCGTCACCGACGATCCGCGCGGCCTGGCCGCCGCGCGACCGATCAGGGCCGGCCTCAGCCCCTTGGCGTGGAGCGTCTCCATGAACGCGGTCGAGCGCGAAGTGGGCACTGCGATCAGCAGGCCGCCGGAAGTCTGAGGATCGAGCACCGCCTCGCTGAGCGCCGGTGCCAGCGACTTCGACAAACGCAGGCGGCGCCCCAGCCATTCGCGGTTGCGGCGCGAGCCGCCGGTCACATAGCCGTCCTCGGCCAGACGCGCGGTGCCGGGCAGCAGCGGAAGCTGGCCCGCGTCGATCTCGAGACGAATCGAATCGGAGGCCTCGGCCATCTCGTTGCCATGGCCTGCCAGTCCGAATCCGGTCACGTCGGTACACGCCCTGGCTCCGAAGCGATGCAGAAGCCCCCCGGCAATGTCGTTCAAGGTTGTCATCGACGCGATCGCGAAGGCCTGTTCATCGGCGTGGGCCACCCGCCTCTTGATTCCCGACGCGATGATCCCGGTGCCGAGCGGTTTGGTCAGAATCAGGTCGTCGCCGGCCTTGGCACCGCCGTTGCGCACGATGCGATCCGGATGAACCGTCCCGGTTACCGCCAGACCGTATTTGAGTTCGTTGTCCATCACCGAGTGACCGCCGATGATCACTGCTCCGGCCGCTTTCACACGTTCGCTGGCGCCTTCGAGGATGCGCAGCAGCACCGACATAGGCAGCTTGCCCGACGGAAACGCGACGATGCTGAGAGCGACAACCGGTCTGCCGCCCATCGCGTAAACGTCGCTCAACGCGTTGGTGGCCGCGACCTGTCCGAACGCATAGGGGTCGTCGACCATCGGCGTGAAGAAGTCGAGGGTACTGACCAGCGCCAGACTCGCGCTGAGCCGGTACACCGCCGCATCATCGGCGTTCTCGGTCCCGACCAGAATGTTCGGATCGATGGGAACCGGGAGCTTGGCGAGAACCTCGCGCAAGTCGCCCGGACCGAGCTTGCAGGCGCAGCCACCAGCAGCGACTTCGGCCGTCAAACGGATTTCGCGCGCAGCCGGGCGTGCCTTGCCAGATGGTCGGGCCGCGTTGGTGGTGCGCGTCAGCGCGGGTTTCGTCTCCACCTCGGTCGCGGCCTTGGTCGCGCGCTTCGTCTCCACCTTGGTCGCGGCCTTGGTCGCGCGCTTCGTCTCCGGCTTCGTCGGGCCCTTGGTCGCGCGCTTCATCTCCGGCTTCGTTGCCGCCTTCTTGCCGGCCGCCTTCGCGGGCGGAGTCTTGATGCTTCGCTTGGCCATGCCGGTTCTCCTCGCCGTCGATGCTGATGTCAGGCGCGGCGCAGCCGGCGCACGTCGCCCACCCGGATCGTCGCGCCCGCGCGATCGAAGTAGTCGAGCAACGGTATACAGTACTTGCGCGAAGCGGAAATCAGGTCCCGGAAGCCCGCCGCGGTGATCTCTCCCTCGCGGGTCAGGAACTCGCGTAACCTCGATTCGACCTCGTCGAGCGCCGCGCGCGCGTAGTACATGTCGGCCGCCACCCTGACCAGTTCGCCGCGCTCGACCAGCACCGCGGCCACCGTAGCTACCTTCTTCGCATCGATCCTGAGTTCGTCGGCGAGGTCCTTGACGATCGGTGGCATCAGCCCGGCGGCGGCGATCGCGCCGGCCACGCGCCGCGCCAATTCGCTGTCGGCTCCGCCGAGCGAGGCCTCGTGAGCCGGCAGATGGACCAGGTTACCACGCCGCACCAGAGCCGCGTCGGCGAGCAGGCGCTCGATCAGCAATCGAAACAACCGCGCATCGACCACCGGCACGACCGCCCCTCGAAGATGTTCGAGATCGACGCCCGGCAGGTTCGGGTGCTGCACGTGGTAGGCCGCCACCGCATCGAGCAACGCCTTCAGGTATGCGCTCGCGCGTTCGGCGGCGATCAACCACTCGGGCTCGCCGGAGCCGGGAAGCGCGATCACGTCGCTGCGCGCGTCGCCGCTGCGGCGCACGATCCGCGCGACATCGCCGGTGGTCAGCCCCGCGCCAAGCGCAGCCTCGACCGGTTCGACGGCAAATGAAGAAGCGAGCGCCAGCACCGTGTGCAGGCGGGTGGCCTCGTCGCCCTCTGCCAGCAGACGCAGACGCGGCGCCACCTCGCCCGCCGAGCGACGGTGCCGTTCTGCTTTGGCCAGCACCACGACGCCGCCACCGAGCGTGCGCCTGGCGGTCTGATCGCGCAGCACGAATCGATCACCGCGACACAGCACCAGTGGCTCGGCCAGCGCGATCTGCGCGTAGGCGCGGCTGCGCGGCTGCACCGCGCCGATGCCGTCGAGCCACATCAGCCGGCCCATCGTTTCGCGCGTGCCATGGTGCACGCGCAACTGCGTGTGCGACTCGAGCGGCTTGCCGGCGCTCGGCCGGATCTCGACGCTCGCGTCGAAGCGCGTGGTGGCCAGATCGGGACCCGGGCCGGCCAGAGTGTCGCCGCGCGCGATGTCGTCCTTGCCCGGACCCGACAGGTTGAGCGCCACGCGCTGCCCCGCGGTGGCCGCCTCGACCACCGCGCCATGCACCTGCAACTCGCGAACCCGGGCGCTCACCCCTCGCGGCAGCACCCGAAGCTCGTCGCCGGTGGCAACGCGCCCGGCCAGCGCCGTGCCGGTAACGACCACCCCGTGGCCTTTCATCACGAACACGCGGTCGACCGGGATGCGCAGCAGTCCGCGCTCCGGCTTGGGCTGGATGTCGGCGAGCGTAGCCGCGATCACGCCGCGCAGTTCCTCGACGCCCTGACCGCTGAGCGCCGATACGACGACCACCGGCGAGTTCTCGAACGGCGTGCCCACCGCCAGGATCTCGAGTTCCTCGCGGACCTCTTCCACGCGCGCGGCGTCGACGGCGTCGGCCTTGGTGATGACGAAGATCGCGCGCTGTACGCCGAGCAGATGGACGATGTCGAAGTGCTCTTCGGTCTGCGGCATCACTCCGTCGTCGGCCGCCACTACCACCAGCACCAGATCGAAGCCGTGAGCGCCGGCCAGCATCTGGCGCAGGAAGCGCTCGTGGCCCGGAACATCGACGACGCCGACGCGCTCGCCACCGGGCAGGTCGAGATGCGCGAAACCGAGTTCGATCGAGATACCGCGTTCGCGCTCTTCGGGAAGCCGATCGGGTTCGATGCCGGTGAGCGCGCGCACCAGCGCCGATTTGCCGTGGTCGATGTGACCGGCTGTGCCGAGGATCGCTTTCACTGCGCCTGCGGCAAGCTCAGTCGGCCTGGCCGGCCGTGTTCGGCACCAGCTCGGCGGGATCGTCGATGGTGCGCAGGTCGAGCAGGAAGACGTCGCGCTCAATGCGGCCGATCACCGGCGGATCGCCGGCGCGGAAGAGTGCGGCGATGGCCTGGGCCGACAGCTTCGGTGACGACACCGCGATCGCCAGCGAGTCGATGGCAACCTCGGGCTGGGAGCCGCTGCCGGCCTGGGCCGCCGCGCTGACCAGTTCGAGCGTGACCTCAGGCCCGAGGCTCCGCGCCAGCAGCGGCAACGCGGCCTGCCCGAGCGCGCGAAGCTCCGGCAGCGGTCGCAGCAACGCGCGCAGCGTCGGCACCTGGCGCTCGAAGTCGGGGCTGAAGCGGTAGAGCCGCAGCGTCGCCTCCAGCGCCGCCAGCGTCATCTTGTCGCAGCGCAGAGCGCGCCGCAGAGGGTTGCGTTTGAGACGCGCGATGAGGTCGGATCTGCCGACCACGATTCCGCACTGCGGGCCGCCGAGCAGTTTGTCGCCGCTGCACGTGACCAGATCGGCGCCGGCGCTGAGGCGGTCGGCGACCACCGGTTCGGCAGGCAGCCCCCATTTCGAAAAGTCCACCAGCGCTCCCGCGCCTAGATCTTCTACGACCAGCAGACCGGGATGTCCGGCGGCCAGCGCGGCCAACTCTTCGAGTTCAACCGCCGAGCAGAAACCGATCATGCGGTAGTTGCTCGCATGGACTTTCATCAGCAGCGCGGTATCCGCCCCGATCGCGTCGCGGTAGTCGCTGGCGTGAGTGCGATTGGTGGTCCCGACTTCGCGCAGCCGCGCGCCGCTCTTGGCCATTATGTCGGGAATCCGGAACGACCCGCCGATTTCGATCAGCTCGCCGCGCGAGACCACCACCTCGCGGCCCTCGGCCAGGCTGTTCAGCACCAGGATCACCGCGGCGGCGTTGTTGTTGACGACGGTGGCGGCCTCGGCGCCGGTCAGCGCGCAAAGGTGCTCTTCCACCAGGTCGTCGCGGTCGCCGCGCCCGGCGCGCGCCAGATCGTATTCGAGGTTGCAGGCGCCGGAGGCGGCGGCGACGACGGCGTCGATAGCCGAGCTGGCCAGCGCCGCACGCCCGAGGTTGGTGTGGAGCACTACGCCGGTGGCGTTGATCAC
>JACRCR010000229.1 GCA_016218925.1 Deltaproteobacteria bacterium
AGAGATCTCCCGCGACGAGGAGAGCGGAGTCGATTGCTGGGTGCGAGAAGACGAGCGCACCATCGCGATTCAGTGCAAGCATCGATCTGGCAGGACATGGTCGATCGGTAGCCTCCAGGAGGTCCTCGCCTATGCACGGGCCCGGCTCGAGAAGGAAGACGGTAGGCATGCGGCGGTCTTCCGCTTTGTCAGCGATACACGCGCCCTGAAATTGGAACTGTTGCTACGAGAGGCCCGCCAGGCGAATGACGCGGGCGAGTGGGCCAAGCGGACGCCTCAACCGGAACGGAACAGTATTCTGCGCGGGTTCAGACTGAATCCCAACCGCGCTGGCGAGTTGGAGTTAGCCTGGCGGCTGTGCCGGCGCTTCGAGACCGTCGTCGTCGATCGAAGGCACATTAGGGAAGAGATTCACTTGCTGTGTAGCCTGCTGACTTCGGGGCACGATCCGGAGTCGCTCGAGCAACACCTTTGCGCCGTCGCCGAGAAACAGGTTGGGCGGAAGGTTTCGGGAACGGAATTGCGGCGACAATTGCTCGCGGCAGGCGTCGAGCTTCGCCCCGAAATCGATCGACGCAACGTTGCTCTTCGACTCCAGGAACTGCGCGATGACTTTGCGGACGCGGTTCGCGGGGCCGCCGCTGTACTTGCCCTCGAGACCATCCCGCAAGAAGAAATCGAACGCGTAGTTCTGGCGTGCGAGGAAGCCGCCCCTGCTTCAACGATTGTGGTGCACGGCCCGCCCGGATGCGGGAAGAGCAACATCCTCGCGCAGGCGCTCACCCGCATTCGCGTCCCGATTTTGGCGATTCGCGCCGATCGGGATGACCCGGCCCTACTTGGAGGAGGCACGAATCCCGTTGCCGCGTTCCGGGCGTTCTGCGGAAACGGCCCGGGGCTGGTGCTGATCGACCAACTCGATCAACTGCGAATCGGCGGTAGCCAGGTGCAGGCCCGTATGGAGAGGATCCGTGCCTGGATACGAAATGCCCTTGGCTGCGACCTCTCAGTACTCGTCGGCTGCAGAAGCGTCGACGCGCAGCGCGATACTCAATTGGCGCACTTACTCTCGCCGGGCGAGGACCTCCGGGGGCCAGCCCGGCACGCGGTGTCGCGTTCGAACCCGGGAGCTGCTGTCCCGTCAACGCACTTCATCCGCGTGGAAGAACTCGGGGACGCAGTCGTCGTCTCTGCGCTCGCGAGCCGTGGGATCGCCGCTGCCGACCTCGGCCCGCGTTTGCGCCGGCTGTTGGCGCGACCCCTTGCGCTGGCCTTGTTCCTCAGCCTCCGCGAAGAAATCGCCGAGGCCTCGGCGTGTGCGAACATCATCAAGCTCATGGACTTGTGGTGGGCGCATGTTCGTTCTCCTTGGGACGCGCAGGCCGAAGATGTTCTGGAGAGACTCTGCGCTTTCATGGAAGAGCGTGGAGAACTCTCGTGCCCCGAATCCGTCCTTCTTCACGCCGACGTGGTCGCATCTCTTACCGGCGCCGGAGTGCTGCAGCGCGACACCGCACGCAAGGGACACCTCCGTCCCTTTCACCAGGTCCTCACCGACACCAGGATCGCGATCAAGTGGGGAGGGCACGCCACTGCGGAGACTCTCTGCACCGGCCTGGGAGGTTTCGCCGCCCAAGGCATCGTTCAAGCCCGACGTCTGCGCCTGGCCGTTCCACTGCTCGTCGAGCGCCCCGAAGTGGTACACGAACTCTTCGAAGGGTCGCGGTTGCGACCGCTCATGAAGCGGGCGCTGCTGGTGGGTTTGTCGGATCTCGAGGATCCGACTGCCGAAATCGTCGACGTCGTGAAGAAGTGGTCGGCAGATCCGGCGCTTGCTCCGGTGATCTTCGAGTGGGTCGCGCACGGACATGCTCGCTGGGTGGCGCTGCTTCGCGATGAGATCGACGAGGCATGGGAGCACGATCCCGATCTGAGGGCCGCGCTCCTGCGACTGCTGGTCTCTGTCGACGATGGAGCACCGGGTGAGGTCGACGTGCACCTCGCGCGCTGGTCGGCTGCTGACCCGCACGTACTCGTCCAGGCTGGCCCGTGCTTCCGCGCGGATCCGGGGTCCGACTCGGACGCACGCTTCGAGAAGCGGCTGCGTTTCGAGGCGCACGCGCGGCTGAGCTATCGCGACGTGGACTGGGATGCGCTGATGACGACGCACCCCGATCGCGCCGCCCGATTGTTCGCCTGGCGATTGCGCAGCTGTCCGCTTCCTTTGCTGAGGGACGGCGATCCTTCGTGGCAAAGCGGCCTCCCGACCAGAGCGGCCCCGAGCGTCGGAGACCCTTCTCTCGGCGTCTCTCTCTGGCGCGAGTTGGCGCAGTGGTGGACCCAGTTCGGCGGCATCGAACTGTACGAGATCCGGGTTGGAGATTCGGACGAGGAAGATGCCGGCGAGGCGGGCGTCCTCGTGGGATGCGTTGAAGTAGTCGCGTCCGCTCTCGCGGTCTCGGTGGCGCGGGGGACAATCGTGTGGGAGGAACTGTTGCCGCAGCTTCCCGGCCCACTGCGCGATCTGGACGGTTGGTTGCTGCTTTGTGTCGCGGCTCACCTGCCGGAAGACACGGCGTGTTCCGTCGCGGACCTCATCGCCG
Organism: Deltaproteobacteria bacterium; assembly: GCA_016218925.1. Lineage (GTDB taxonomy): Bacteria > Desulfobacterota > Binatia > UBA1149 > CAITLU01 > CAITLU01. The sequence goes on from JACRCR010000229.1 coordinate 2,604, forward strand.
CTTGGTTCATGGCCGACCCTCGTTGGGCGAATCTCGAGACCGGTCACCGATGGCGCTCCTACGACTTGCGACTGCCGGGGCGAGCGTTGGAACGGCTCGGCGGCACGGTCTCGGATCAGGCTTTCCGCCGGCTCACGGAGTTCCTGATCGACTTTCCCGACGAATGGACCGTCGAGGACGAACAATCCCGCGGATTGAGAGCGAATCGTCGAGGCCGCACCGCACTCGCCCTGCTTCCGCATCTACCGGAAGACCGCTTGAGTGAGCGAGCGAAGCGCGTCCTCAATGAGTTCCGTCGCAAGTTCGGTGAGCGCGAGAATGACCAACGTGACGCCGGCATCTGTTCCGGATGGGTACATTCGACGTTTCCGGATGAAGTCGTCGACGGGTGGCGCCCGGAGCAATGGATCGAGCGCCTGCTTACGGCACCCCAGGAAGGCCGGATCCGCTTCACACCCGGAGAGATTCGAGAGTACTCGGTGTCATCCCTCTCGCGCCAACTGCAGGACCGCGCGCAACGGCGCCCGCAGCGGTATCTGGCGGTCGCGCGTGCATTCGACGACGCGGTGCCGGCGGAAGCGCGAGCCGCTATCCTGTCGGCGCTCGGGAACACGCGCCCGCCGGACGGACTCGCTGTGGCTGAGGCCGAGTGGGAACCGCTCGAGCACGCTGAGGTCGCCGAACTGCTGCAACGAGACGCCTTCCTCGGTGAACCCCGCTGTGCAAGGAACATCGGATGGACGGTGCTCGCCCGTGCGGAGCACGGCTGGTCTGACGCTGTCCTTGAACGCCTGAAGGCGATCGCAACTCGTGAAGCCGGTGCGCACGACCGAGCGATGTGGGACGAGCGACATCCGGATGGCTACGCCTCCTATCGCTTGAACGACGATGCTTGTGTAGCCATCGAAGCCCTCGCCGCGGTCGCGCGACGCCATGCCGAACGGAGACCGGACTTGCTCGAGGCCGCCGCAGCGCTCGCCGATCACCAGGACGTCGGGCGCCGCGCCTCTTCCGCTTTACTGGCGATGGCATGCGAATCCGCGGCCCCCGACCGCGCGCACGAGATCCTGCTCGCGGCTTGCTCCAACGCTTCGGTCGCGGCCGAGCTCGATGTCGCACGCGCGCTTTTCCACGTGGCGACCTCCACCGATGCTTCCGAGGATTGTCGGGCGGGGGCCTGCACCCGACTCCTGGCGCTGGCAGAAGACACGAGGCGACGGGTGCTGCTTCTAGCCGGAGATGCGGCGTTCGCGTTGCGCACCAACGCTGCCATCGACGAGCAACGGTTCGAAGAAACGCTCGGTAGTAACTTCGTCGTGCGACAAGGGGTCGCCCGCACGTTGTCGCGGCGGCTGCACGATCCCGGCCTGGAGCCCCAACAGCGAGACTGGACGCAAGCGTTGGCGCTTCGCTTTGCTGACGAAGGTGGTCCAGCAGGTGACGAAATCGCAAACGCTTTCCTTCTAGACCCGATCGACCACCTTCTCGAAGACGTCAGCTTCATGCAGCGCTTGCTGAAAACAAAGTCGGTCCGAGACTCGATCGAACCGATCGTCGCGGCGTGCGACCGGCGCAATCATCTTATCCCGGTCAAGGATCAGGTCCTCGAGATGGCGCAAGGCGTCGCGCGCGGTGAACTCCCCTGGGAAACGTCCGGAACGACATGGGAGTCGGCCGGAAGCGTTGCTGCGCTGGTCTCGCGGCTTGTCGAGGAGGCCGAGGCAACTGGACAAAACTCCATCCGAGAGAAGGCACTGGACGCCTGGGATCTGCTGCTCGTCCAGCGCGGCGGACGAGAGATGCGCACCGGCCTCACCGAGCTGCTTGCCGAGTAGCGAACTCGTCCGACCGACCACGCGACGGCGAGCACCGGCAATGACCGTTGCTCCGGCACTCTCGTTGCGCCGTCTGGCCCGTAACCTGTCGCCCGCCACCCCATCCGCTCGATGATGCTGGCGTTGGCCATGCCGCCGCGCAACTCGAACCCGCGCTGCACTCGGTGCAACTGCGGGAGGCCCGCAAGGATCGCCTCGGCGCGCGCGCCACCCTCCTCCAGCTCGTGCAGCAGCAAAAGCTCTGGACCGCGCGGCTGCTGCCGCTCAAACCGTCGGTCATCCTGATGGACGAGCCGTGTTCGGCACCCGACCCCGACGCCTCCGACGCGTCGAGGAGCTGATGCCCATTCTGGCCGGCGCCTACACCATCGTCGTGGTCACGCACAACATGGCCCAGGCGCGCCGCATCGGCGACGAGTGCGCCTTCATGCTGCTCGGCGACATCGTCGAACACCGCCGCACCGAAGACACCTTCATCGCGCCCCACGACACAAGCGCCGCCGGCTACCGGACCGCCGACCGCGGGGCGATCAGCCGAGGGCGTCCACTTCCATTCGCGCGTGATCGATGGCGTCTGCACGTTGCCTCCCGAAAATTCCGGCGTGTGGTTCTACGCGTTACCGACACCGAGGGGATGATGCGTTTTACCTATGATCCGCCCGGATTTGACATACGAGAGCTTCTCGGAGCCTGATCGGTGTCGCAGTAGGGAGGGCTGTCGCTCATCTCATCCGCACGTCCGGCCGTGGCCGTCCGGTCACGCCTTTCGATCTGTCAGCGAACGACCGCAGGGCCTCGAGGGGGCCGCTGTTTCGCCGATCTCGGCGTGTACAGGGCTCGGATCGACGTATCGTTGCCCGCGGCTCTACCAGAAGGAGAAGTAGGATGCGTCTACAAGTTCGACGAAAACGAAGTCGCGGAATGAGAGTCCCGCTCATCGAGGTTTCCGCAGCCTGTCTCGTCTCGGCGATGATGCTTCAGGTGCTGTCGGCGGGCGAGGCTTCCGCAGATTCCTGGACCTACAAAGCACCGATGCCCACGCCACGCATCGCTCCGGTGAGCGGGGTCGTTGACGGAAAAATCTACGTGATCGGAGGAGGCACGTCTTCCCTCTCGAACGCCGTCGAAGAATACGGTCCGGCTACCGACTCGTGGGCGCCGAGAGCCCCGATGCCGACAGCCCGCTCGTCGGCCACGATCGGTGTGACCGACGGAAAACTTTACGTCATCGGCGGCTACAACCATTCCGACAGCATGAACACGAACGAAGAGTACGACCCGGCCACCGACACCTGGACCGCAAGACGGCCGATGCCCTCCTATCGGAGGCACGCCTGCACAGGAGTCGTCGACGGGAAGCTCTACGTCATCGGCGGGTTCCGCAATTCGGGATTCACCAGTGCGGTCGATGTCTACGATCCGGCCGCGGACGACTGGACGAGCGCTGCGCCCATGATCCCTGCGCGAGCCGGAGCCGCATGCGGCGTGGTCGATGGAAAGATCTACGTGGCCGGAGGTGAGAACTACTCCACCAGCCCTTCGAGCGCCGTTCAAGTGTTCGACCCGGGTACGAACTCATGGTCCAACGCTGCGTCCATGCCGGCGTCGAAACTCTGGCCGACCGGCGCCAGCGTGAACGGCAGGGTTTACACGATCGGGGGATGGAATCATGTGACGGCCTCGGATGCCGTCGATGAATACGACCCCGCTACCAACGCGTGGACTTCGAAGGCGCCGCTGCTGACCGAGCGCTTTCAGGCGGCAAGCAGCGTCCTGAACGGAAGAATCTACGTCTTCGGCGGTAGGCGCGACGGCACGGGTAACGCGCTGAATACGGTCGAAGAGTATTCTCCTGACTCGCTCGACTCCGATGGCGATGGAGTTCCGGATGATCAAGACGAGTGCGAGGGCGGCGACGACAATATCGACTCCGACGGGGACCTCGTGGCCGATTTCTGTGACGGGTGCCCGAACGACGCCGAGAACGACGCGGACGGCGACGGGCTGTGCGAATCCGACGACAACTGCCCGTGGGTTGCGAACGCGAATCAGAACGACCTCGACCTCGACGGCGACGGGGACGCTTGTGACCCGGACATCGACGGCGACGGTGTGGAAAACGTCGATGACAACTGCCTCTTCGACGCGAACCCGAGCCAAGACGATTTCGACGCGGACGGCGCAGGGGACATCTGCGACAGCGACATCGACGGCGATGGCGTTCTCGACGCTGTCGATGCGTGCGTCCCCACCCCGGTCGGGGAAGCGGTCGACCTCGCCGGATGTTCGATCGCGGAGATCTGCCCTTGCGAGCAGCCTAGGAGCGGCAACGGCTGGAAGAATCACGGAGCATACGTCACGTGCGTGGCGCACGTGCTTGGGGACTTCGTCGAGTCCGGACTGATCAGCCGCGCCGAGAAGGGCGCGATCGTCTCTGCCGCCGCCCGATCCACCTGCGGGCAAGAAAAGCACTAGCCGGCCGCAGGTTCACTGGATGTCTTCAGATGGCGAGCACGTCCCGGGTTCCCGCCTGGGCGCGCTCGCCATCGATAGGCGCTGCCTCGGCCCTGCTCCAGGAGCCTGTGGCTCGTCAAGATTCCGTCGGCCTCAAGAAGCTCGCCATCGATAGCGAAACAAGACGAGTACCCGAAGGCTCATCGCTCTACCTTCCGCCCTTGGTTCGTGTCGGAGTGATGGATCTTGTGTCAGCCACGGACCCGCCCCAGGGCTCAGGCCCCGGGGCGGGTCGATGATTCCACCGGCTTTTCTGTTGCTACTGCTCGCCGGCAGCCGACAAGCGCCGCCGGCTACGGTAGTACGGAAAAGTTCGGCACCAGGACACCGTGTTCGCGCAGGCGGCCGGGACCCGGCATGCCGGCGGTGCTATTGACCGCACTGCTCGAACTGGCCGCGATGCAGAAGACGGCGACCGATTTGGTCTGGGTCGGGCCGCCCTGACCGTTGAGCGTATCGCCGCCCTCGGCGTGGCCGCTGTCGACGAAGCAGCCACGAACGGTCGCCACGCAGGTGCCCGCACCGACGTAGTCGTCTTCGTTGCCGACGACGTTGTCGACGCCTCCCTCACAGCCGTTGGTGGTGCCTTCGTAGACCGGCAGGCAAGGCCGAAATTCGTGGCCCTTGCCGTTGCAGTTGTAGAGCGGTGGACCGGCCGCGCAGACGCCCTCTTCGGGGTCGGTCACGTCGCAGGTGCCGCCGGGGCACGCGTAGGCGACACCGCAGCCGAGGCCGTCGTTGACGCCGCCGTTGCATACGCCCTTTGCCTCGCACAGAGGCGTGCAGATGCCGCCCGGGCAGGCATCGACGCAAGCGCCGCCGGTGCAGTCGGCGCCGCTGGTACACGCCAGGTCGTCGTTGACGCCGCCGTCACAGATCTTCGGATTGGCCGAACATGTGCCGCCGCCCGAGCAGTCGGCATCCTCGTCGCACATGGCGCCGGCTTCCGGACCGCCGACACAGGTGGTGTAGTTGCCACCGCAGCCCCTGCCGTAGTTCACGCCCGTCGCGGTGCACGCCGGAGCGCAGCGGTTGGGCTGGCTGCGGGTGCTGCCGCCGCCGAGCACGCAGTAGCAGCCGTTGACGTTCTCGAATCCCGGCGTGTCGCAGGTGCCCGGGTCCTCCAGTTCGATCGCTTCGCTGGTCAGCGGTGTGTAACTGATGTGCAGACCTGCACCGCTGATGTTCTGGCCTTCTGGCGACGGGCAATCTATCGAGGTCGTTCCGAACTGCGTGGCGGCTTCGATGCGGCACTCACGGCCTTCGTTGGTACCGCCGGCGCACACCAGCGCGAGCTGACACGTCTGGCCGACGCACTCGGGCGAATTGGCGCCGCTACAGGTCCCGTTGCCGGCGCAATCGTCGTCGAAACGGCAACCCACCCCCAGGCACTTCGAACCCGGACAGTCCCCGTCGTCTACGCAGGCAATCCCCTTGTTTTCGCCGCCGCGGCACTCGGTGGCGGGACCGGTGCAGGTTCCTTCGCAGATCTCGCCGACCTTGGAACTCGGCCCTGTGCAGAAGCCGCCGCAGATCGGACACGGCCGCGACGCACTCTGCGAGAGATAATTGACGACCTTCTCGTCGAAATTTACCGCGTGCTCGCCGGTCACGATGTTGCGCGTGCCAGTGACATCGGTGTTGTACTTCACGATGTCACACACTGAGCTACCCTGCGCCGACAGCGGCAGAGGCGCACCGTTATTCAGCACGTTGCAGCGCGCGGTCTCCTTGTCGCAGCGTCCCCTGCAGATATCCGGTGCGGCACAATCGCTCTGCCTCTCGCAGAGACCTGTCACGTCGCCGGCGGGATTGAAGCACTGCGAGCCGCAGCCCGACTCGTCCGTGCAATAGACGCCCGCGTTGGTCGAGTTCTCGTCGCAGACCTGGCAGTCCGTGTCGCTCTGGATGCCGTTGTTGTTGCCGTGCGCGTCGCAGGTGGTTCCGTCGTACGGGGCGTAAGTGCAACGCGGTCCCATCGCACCGTAGACGTCGCAGATCGGATCGGTGGTGGTCCCGACGCAGGTCGCCTCCTGACCGAGCCCGCCGAACGCGCTGCAGTTGCAGCTCCCGGCAACTATGTCGGAGACAAAGCCGGCGCCGTCGCTCAACCGCTGGTTGTGCGAGGCGCCGCTCCAGCCGATGTCGAAGTCGGAGGTGGAACCGGTGGTGTACGACTGCAGGCGCGGGGTTGTCGAGCAGGTGCACTGATAGACGTCGCCGGGCGGCAGGCAGTTGCCGGGGCATTCGCCGTCGTCGGTGCCGTCGCACTCTTCGCCCATGCGGAAGAACTGGCTCGGGATCTGGTTGACCAGGTTGTCGCCGCAACGCGGTGAAGTGGTTGTCGGGTAGGCCGCGTTGATCAGGCTGATGTCGACGTAGTCGCGGTCCTCGAGGTATTCGATCGAGTAGGCCGACTCGTTCAGGACGTCGTCGAGGCAGGCCTTGGCAGCCGCCACGTCGGCGACGCCACCCACGCCAGCGCCGCACAGGTCGAGTTCGAGAATCGTCGCCGCGGTGCACTTCTTGTCGATCGTATCCTCGAGCTTGGCAATTTCCTTTGCCAGACTCTCGGAGGCCTTCGCGTCCACAGTCGCGCAGTCGTTGGCCAGGATCGTCGCAGGGTCCGATCCGAGTTGGGTGCTGCGGCATTTGGAGACCGCTCCGGCCATCTTGCCTGCGGACTTAGGCAGCGCCTTGGCGATCGCCGCCACGCACTTGGCCGCCTCCACGCTGATGCCCGTTGTGTCATCTACGCTGCCGTAGACGAGTTCGATGACGCGGTCGGCGTTGGTTCTTGCGAGTCCGGCCATACAGGCGCCGAAACCGGCGCCGTCCTCGAGCCTGCCGCCGAGCACAGCCTCACAGTAGGACCCCGGAAAGCCCATGCTCGCCGCACTGAAGGGCAGGCCTTTCGCACCCGCAGTACAGTTCTCGGGGAGCGCTCCGTTGGGAGGGCAGAAGAGGTTGTCGATGCAATCCGCGCCCGAGACACTACAGGTGCTCTTGCACTTGGAGGTGACGCTCTTGGCGATCGCTGCCGCCGACTTGTCGATGGCGGCCACTGTGTCGGCGTCGGTCTCGCAGTTCGTGCCGGTGGGCAGCTTGCCGGAGATTGCGCCGTCGCGGCACTTGGCTCTGGCTTTGGCGACCGCCGCCTGGTGCTTGCTGGTCGCTTTGGCGAGCGCGTCGAAGCACTTGACTTCCAACTTGGTGTTCAAGGCGGCGCCGTGTGACGTCGACGCCGTGGCCACCAGCACAGCTGCAACCGTTGCCACCATCCAACTCTTGCCGGCCATCGTTGGTGCTTTCATGAGATACTCCTCCCTCCCGGGCTCGTTCGAGATACAGCGAGAGCAATCTGCGCCTCGGTCGCGGCGCCGACACCCTGGTCGCGGCCGGTCGGACCCACAAAACCTCGTGCGAGATTCCACGGCTTCTCGTGCGAGTGGGGTTCGGCCGATTCCTGGCCTAGAGAAATACCGGAACGGACATTCTTCATCGTGGTTCCCGGGGCAGGCGAAACCCGCACTCGCAGAGGCCGTAGCCGATCGTGCCGTCGGCCAGCCGGTACTCCATCATGTGTTCGGTCAGTAGAAATCCGTCGAACGGAACGAACACCCGGAACAGGGGTCTAGCGGTGTACTCCCACTCGCGGTCGAGACTGTCCCGGTAACGCCACCTGAGGGACTTCACGGTCAGCTCGTCATCAGAGAACTCGACGACGTCGTCGAGCTCCTGCACTGCGCGCCACTGCCCGCCGTCGTAGAGCATCTTCATGTAGACTCTCTGGCCTTGAACGGTGGTCGCGGTGAGTCCAGCGAAGGCGAGCCCGTTGTCGAACACCGGCCACGACACGCAGTAGTGATCGAGCGTTTCCCAGTTGCGCACGCCCCAGCTGACGTCGCGAAACCCGGTGCCGTTCACTTCGATCTCGGATTCCCGAAGCCGGATCGTACCGCTGACCTTCCCCGGGCCTTCGAGGTGCGCGGCCGCGAACCCCTGCGCGAGAGCACCTGCCTCGTTGTGGGTCATGGCGATGGCGTCGGCCATCGGGCACAACCCCTCGAACGCCAGATTCATCGTGAAATCGTTGTCGGCGAATTCGAGCTTCGCTTTCTGCGACGGCTGGAGGGAAACGAGCCGAAGGCCGGCGACCTCGACGCCGCGGTCCAGCCGGTCGGAGGTGTAGGGCGCAGCTTCGCGGATCCGGTAGTAGCAGGGCCTTCCGTCTCGGAACAGCACAAGGATCATGTTGGACTGCCCCGCGGTCTCCAGCAGGCCGATTCGCATGAATCCCCCGGCACGACTGCGCGGGTCGTAGAAATTGAAGTAGTAGCTCTGCGACCACTGAGGATGTCCGTTCCCGGCGTGGTGCGCCTCAGCGTTGGCGTAAGCGGGAGTCATGGCAGCCTCCTCGTTCGGGTCGAAGTTCCGCGCAAGGCCAGGATCAGGATTTCCATTCAGATCTCCCCGTGCAGGCGCTCGAACAGCCGATCTTCGAACCAGCCCCAAGCTGGCCGCGTCGCCTCGCGCTGCTCGGGACTCATGTGGCGAACCACCACGTGGAAGATGATCGTCAGGCGAGCCAGAGCGAAGGTGCGGAAGTAGTCGAGGTTGGCCGGGCGGTGCCCGGTCAGGCCGGCATACTCCTCGATCAACTCGGCGTGGGGCGGTACGCCTGCGATCTGGGCGCCTTGCGAAGCGATCTCGTTCGCGACACCCAGGTAGCCGAGGTCTACTTCCGGCATGTTCAAGTGGGCCATCTCCCAGTCAAGAACCGCGACGATTCGAGAACCGGACTCTTCGAACATGTAGTTCCCGAGGTTCGCGTCGCCTTGATTCAGCACGCAGGCACTCCCTTGCGGCTGGTGGGCGACGAGCCACGCTTGGACTCTCCGCATGGAGTCCACGATGTCCGGACGCATCAGGACTGCCGCGGTCATGTACCAACTGAAATCGCGCTCGAGCAAGGTGTGGCCCTCGCCGCGGTGCTTGAGGAAACTCAACCCGCCGCGCTGCCAGTCGAACGCGTGAATCCTGGCGAGAGCTCGAACGACGTTCAGGATCATCTCACGCCGACGCTCGGGCGGCGCCTCCGAGATTACGCCGGCCTGGAAGTAGTTCTGCGGCGCGACATGGCCGGACACGAATTCCGCAACGAACCCGGGATGCTCGAGGAACGCGCCGCTCGGGTCGAGCCACAGCGGTCTCGGCACGGGAATGCCCGCGCCGTTCAGGGCTCTCTGGATCGCGAATTGAGCCGGGACGTCACACAGGTACCGGCCCCCGAGTCCGAGCGGGTATCGGTACCGGAGGAAGAATCTTCGGGTCTGCCTTCCTTCGCCAAAGTCGGCGGTGGCCAAGAAAGCCATGTTGCCGCTCGACGCCCCGGTCAGCGGCCGCCGCAGTTCCTTGCACTCGACCGGTCCGTCAACCCCGGCTTGGGCGGCGAGGAATGCCTCGAGGCTTGCGCGCCACGTCTCGGCGTCGCTCGCAGCCGGCTGGCTGTCCCGCACGCTGTCGATCATCTCGACGATCTGGCGCTGCTTCCGCTCGTGTTCGTCCATGCGAGTGTCCTTCCCTGTGTCTCTGCCGGTGTCACGAGACCGGGCTGACCGAAAGACTGTCGGCCGAGCGTGCTGGTGGCTCTCGAGTGCGGCCGATCCATGTGCGCAGGAACGGCTCCTCGAAGGCCGTCTGCCGTGCCTCTTGCGACTGGAAGTAGCGATCCGCTCTGGCGCGGCGAACCTCGGCGACGAAGTCGTGGGCCTCGACCACTCGCGCGTGGGCCGCGATCCAGACCGCGCGTGCCTCGTTCACGGTGACGTCGCCGTTGGAGATGCATACGCAGGTGCGATCGTCGCGCCGGAAAGTGTCGACCTCGCGCGGTTCGTTCGCGCTCGTGGCCCGGATTTCTCCGTCGATTACGCAGTAGATGTGAACCGTGACCATCGGCCAGCCGTTGTTCGGCAAGTGACCCAGATCGTGTTCTTCGCCTTCCTCGATTCTGCGTGCGGTAGCGTCCACGAAGTTCAAGTCTCCCAACAGGAGGCCGGCGCGCGCCTCCTGCATTTCCGATCGGAACCGCTTGTTGTCCGAATGCGAACACTCTGTCAAGAGAAATTTGTTTCCGGACGGAAAAATGCGCGGGCGCCCGGCTCCGAGCCTCAATTCCGCAGCGGCGGCCGGGTCGCGGCAGTCCAGAGCGGAAATTCCCGCTTCTGAACAGCGATGCGCGAACAATTCTGGGGAGATAGACCGCAACGACGTGTAGGACCGCGTCTACACCGGGAACGTCTCCAGCATTTCGTACGCGCAGTTGGGCAGGCGTCGGTGCGCAGCGCCGTGACCCAGTCGACGCCTTCCTCCTGCTCGAGCAACGCATCGACTACTCGTAGGTGATCGTTCCCCGGTCACCTGCCAGCACGAGCACTTGATCCCGAACTCTTTGCACGGCTTGCTTACCCGCGGCATCAGCGTCTCGGGACCGGCCGTGTTTCCATCAAAGAACGAGACCCACACCGGACGGTCCGCCGCGTCGATCAACAGTCCGCAGTTGACCTGCTCCCCGCTTCTCTTTCCGCCGCGGTTGTGACGGAGCGCGGCACGGCCGAGCGGCGACCGACGCGGCGTTCCTATGTGGATTGGGACGGTGCCACGGACCTCGCGACCGCCCTGCACGTTTCCTCTCATCTCCGCTCGATCGAGCGGAGATGTCGCAAGCCGCGACTCGACTGCTACCCCACTCGCAACTCGCCGTTCGCCGCTACCCCAGCCGCTCGATGATGGTGGCGTTGGCCATGCCGCCGCCTTCGCACATCGTCTGCAAGCCGAAGCGTCCGCCGCTGCGCTCGAGCTGGTTCAGCAACGTCGTCATCAACCGCGCGCCGCTGCAGCCGAGCGGGTGGCCCAGCGCTATCGCACCGCCGTTGGGATTGACCTTGGCCATGTCGACGTCGAACTCCTTGGCCCAGGCCACCACCACCGGCGCAAAGGCTTCGTTGATCTCCGTCGCGTCGATGTCTGACATCTTCATGCCGGCACGTTTCAGAACAGTGGCGGTAGCCGGGATCGGAGCGCTCAGCATGATGACCGGGTCGCAGGCTCCGAGTGCGAACGCGTGAAAACGCGCACGGGGTTTGAGGCCGAGTTCCTCGGCGCGCTTGCGCTCCATCACCAGCAGCGCCGCAGCGCCGTCGGTGATCTGGCTCGAGTTGCCGGCCGTGATCATGCCGGTCTCTTCGAACGCGGGCCTCAGCGAAGCGAGCTTCTCGATGGTGCTGTCGCCGCGGATGCCTTCGTCGGCGGTGATCAGTTCCGTGGTGCCGTCGTCGTTGCGGCGCTCGATCGGCAGGATTTCGTTCTTGAACCAGCCGTTCTCGGTAGCCGCCGCCGCACGCTTGTGCGAAGCGAGCGAAAACTCATCGAGCTGCTGGCGCGTGAGCTTCCATTTCTTGCAGACCTCTTCGGCGGACAAGCCCTGGCCGACCAGACCGCCACGGCCGTAGAGGTTCGCCGCGATGTAGCGCTCAGTCATCTTGGGTCCGAACGGAACGCCGCCCACCGCCACCGAGATCCCCATCGGCATGCGGCTCATCGATTCGATTCCGGCCGCGATCACGCAATCGTAGCCGCCGGCAATCACGCCCTGGGCTGCAAAGTGCAGCGCCTGCTGGCTCGAGCCGCACTGGCGATCGACCGTGGTTCCGCACACCGTCTCGGGAAGACCCGCTGCCAGCGCCGCGTTGCGGCCGATGTTCAGAGCCTGCTCGCCGGTCTGACTGACGCAGCCCATGATGACGTCTTCGATCAGCGCCGGGTCGATCCCGGTGCGGGCTACCAGCGCGCGAATCGGCTCGGCCGCCAGATCGACCGCGTGCCAGCCGGCCAGAGCCCCGTTCTTCTTGCCGCGTCCGAGCGGCGTCCGTATCGCATCGACAATGACTGCTTCGCGCATGAGAGGTCTCCTTGGCTGCCTTGTGCGAGCGCAGGCGCGCCCGCCAGAAAATCGACCGGCACAATGGCAAGACCTTGCAACAAGGCAAGCGCCGCATGCCGCGAAAGACGGGCGGCAAGAGCACGGTCAAGTCGCGGCTTGTGACATGTCGTCTCGGACACGGGGCTCGACGCGCGGCTTGGGACATGTCTTCTCGTCGGCCGCTCGGAGTTGAGCGGAAGTGGCCACGGCGGCAAGCGCGCGCATTGCGCGGACGCGCTGCCCGACGCAGGATTCGGCGCCGGCCCGGCGCCGAATCCTGCGTCTTCACTCGAGGAGAGGTCTCAATGCCCGGAAAATTCTGCGTCTCGCTCACTCAGGCAGGCGGCGACCCCGACAGGGCCAGCGTCGCGTTCGTCGTCGCCAACGCGGCCGTGGGTTCCGATCAGGAAACCGTGGTCTTTCTCAGCACCGAAGGTGTTCGTCTGGCAGTCCAGGGCGCGGCCGACGAGATTCGCGAAGAAGGCTTCGCGCCGCTCCAAGACCTGATGGCCTCTTTCGCCGCCGCCGGCGGCACCATCTACGTGTGTTCGCCGTGCTTCAAAAAGCGCGGCCTCGATGAGACCAGGCTGGTGGCGGGAGCACGGATCGTCGGTGGCGCCAAGCTGGTCGAGTTTCTCGCCTCCGGGTCGCCCTGCATCTCGTACTGAAGCGGCGCGCCCTGCACGACGATCGAGCAACCTACCCCAGCGCCGATGCGACAACGGATACGATGACCGATCGCTCCATTCCTTTCGGCGCGCCCGCCGTCTCGTTCGACGGGGGCGACCTCGACTGCGGCGGCGGCCTTCTGCTGCTGATCCGCCGTCACATCGATCCGCTGGCGCCCGGGCAACTGCTCGAGATCTTCTCGACCGAGAGTTCCGTGGAGGAAGACCTGCCGGCCTGGTGCCGGCTGACCGGTAACGGATTGGTGACGATGACACACGAGGGCCACCGCCTGCGTTTCGTAGTCAGCAAGGGGAAGTCGGTCGCACGCGCCGCGCAAGACGCCGAGCCGCTCGGCGCCGTAGCGGCGATCTCGACCTCGGCAAGCCCCGCCGCGCCGCCGCGCACTACCACGGATGCGACGCCGCGCGGCCGACAGCACGCGCCGATCACGCAAGCGATCGCGAGCGTGGTCATCCCCTCTTCACTCCCCTCGCCCGCCACGGTCGCGCCGGTCGCGCCGCTGTCGGTGGGCGGCATCGGCAGTTGGCCGCGACCGCGCTGGCTGCTGCGCGCACTGCACGAACGCCTCGAAGGCCGCCAGTCCGAGCAGGAGTTCGCGGCCGCAGCCGACGATGCCGCGCGCCTGGCGATCGCCGCGCAGCAACGCGCCGGCGCCGACATCATCACCGACGGCGAGCAGCGTCGCGACAACTACGCCAGCTTCGTCGGAGCCCGTCTCGACAACTGCCAGCTCATTCCGATCACCGATCTGCTGCCGTACGTCGATGATCCCGAACAGTTCCAGCGCGAGCTGCGCGCGCTCGACGTCCCTGCGGCGGAGATTCGCCATCCCGCGGTGTTCGGTCCGCTCGGACGCAGCCGGCCGCTGGCGTTGCACGAGTTCGAGTTCGCACGCGCGGTGGCGCCGGATGCAACGCTCAAGGTCACGCTGCCGGGTCCCTACCTGCTCACGCGCACGATGTGGATGGAGTGCATCTCCGATCGCGCCTACGCACGGCGCGAAGACCTCGCCGCCGACATCGTGCGAGTGCTGCGTGAAGAGCTGCACTTCCTGCTGGCGGCCGGGGTTTCGATCGTCCAACTGGACGAGCCGGTGCTGAGCGAAGTCGTCTACGGCGCCGTGGGCGCCGGCGGCCGGACTTTCATGTGCGGCGCGCTGGGTGCCCGGCGCCCCGTCGACGAAGAACTCGCCTTCGCGCGCGACTTGCTCGGCGCAGTCGTTGAACGACTGCCGCGCGAGCGTCTGGCGCTGCACGTGTGTCGCGGTAACTGGACGCCCGACGAGAGCGTCGCGCTGTCGGGCGATTACCGTCCGCTGCTGCCAGTGCTCGGTGCCGTCGCCGTGGGGACCCTGTTCCTGGAGCTGTGCACGCCGCGCGCCGGAGAGCTCGAAGTCCTGGCCGCGCTTCCCGGCGATCTGCGGGTGGGAGTCGGCGTCATCAATCAGAAGGAGCAGCGCGTGGAGTCGGCCGAGGAGGTGCTCGCCCGCGCCGAGCGCGCGATCGCGCTGCTGGGACCCGAGCGCGTGCTGCTGAACCCCGACTGCGGATTCGCCACATTTGCCGACAACCCGATCGTCACCGCCGAGCTGGCTGAGCAGAAACTCGCCGTCATCGCGCGCGCAGCCGAAGTACTCAGAGCGCGCTACCGCCTGTGAACTCCTTCGAACACGAACTCGACGCTCTCGGCGAAGACGCGCGCGCGCTGGCGGTGCTCACCGAACTCGATCGCGCCAGCGGAGTCAGCTGCGCCTCGTGCGCGGCGATCCTGTGCGGTCACGACGCCATGATCAGTCTGGTGTGCGGCTACAAGGCCACGCCGCGCTGTCTCACTTGCATTGCCGCCGACATGGGACTGGCTGCGAGCGAGCTTCGCGACCGCGCGTGGCGCTACGTGCACGGGCGCGACTGCTTCCTGCAGGGTTGGCGAGAGGCCAGCCGCCGCGAGGGGTTCTCGCCCGACACTCGGCCGTCTTGCTTGTGGAGCCCGGAGCACTCCAAGTCCGGCGCCGGCCCTGAGGCAAGGGCGAGCGACTCGCGTACCACTGCTGAGGCGCAGACCCGTCGCGGCGGCGCAGACAACGAGACTTCGCCGGAGGCCAACGCGCGCACCGGTACGCCCGGGGCGGCCGGACCGCGAGCCGACGCAGAGGGACGCGCCGGTGCAGATGACGCCGCCGCGCGCAGAGCCGATGACGAATGGAACGCCGGCACGATGGCTTGCGGCGAACTGGTCCTCGAACTTCGCGGACGTCTGGGCCGGATGCCGAGCGGCTCAGTCCTGCTGCTTACGGCGTCCGATGCGGCCGCGCCGCAAGACATCCCGGCATGGTGCCGACTGACCGGACACAGGCTGGCCGGCGCCATGCACCCGCGCTACTGGATCCGCGTGCGCTGATCCCGAAGCGGCGCGCCGCCACGAAAGCTCGACTCTCGTCACCAGGCACCGAGAGCCGGGATGCTCGAACCGACCGCTACCCGACAATCCCGGCGACCCTCGCGTAGTCATCCATAAGCGGCAGGACCGCATCTTCGGCGATCGAAGGAATGAAGAACAGCGCGCGCGTCACGCCGGCGTCGCGCAGGATTCCCAACCGATCGACCTTGGGGCTGCAACCGTAGACCGACACCTCGAAGCCGTCGCTGCTGCGCCCGGCTTCGGCGAGCGCGCGGTGCACCTGCGGCATCAACGTGGCTACATCGTCGGCGCCGCGCCCCTGCAACGGAAGCCAGCCGTCGCCGTAGCGCACTGCGCGACGCAGGCCGTGCGGCATCGCTCCACCCACGTGCACTGGCGGATGCGGCTTGCGCGCCGGACGCGGCGAAACGACCATCGGATCGAAGTCGACGAGCTCGCCATGGTACTCGGCCTTCTCCTGCGTCCACAGCAGTTTCATCGCTTCGACGCTCTCGCGCAGGCGTCTCCAGCGCGTGGCCGGATCGGTGCCGAGGCTGCGCATCTCTTCGATGTTCCATCCGCCGCCGACGCCGAACAGGAAGCGTCCTTTCGACAACACGTCCAGCGACGCCACCGTCTTGGCGGTCTGGAGCGGATCGCGCTGGGCAAGCAGACACACGCCGGTGCCAAGGCGGATACGCGAAGTCACCGAGGCCGCGGCGGCCAGTGCTACGAACGGGTCGAGCACATCGTAGTAGTTCTGCGGAAGATCGGCACCGCCCGGCCATGGCGTGGTGCGACACGCCGGAATGTACGAATGCTCTGCGACCCACAACGACTCGAAACCACGCTCTTCGGCCGCGCGCGCCAGCGCCGCGGGGGAAATCGCATACTCGGTGGGAAAGAACGTCAAACCGTAGTGCATGAAGCCTCCTGACGAGTACCTGCGCCGAACTGCGTCGCCGCGGTCTCGGGCAGCGTCGTTACATACTCAGAAACCGACCGCGTGACCATCCTTGCGCGACTCGCTGGCCGCGAGGTAGCCGCCTTGGATTTTGTGGATCACCTGCGCGCCGCCGAACATCAGCGCCGGCGCGACCGAGACGTCGTGACCACGTGCGACGAGCCCGGCGCGCACCGACTCGGCGACTTCTTCCTCGACCAGGACCGTGCGTCCCTCGGCGATCTGCCAGCGCGGCGCATCGGCGGCGGCCTGCGGGTTCTGTCCGTGGCCGAAGATGCGCAGCATCAATTGCAAGTGGCCCTGGGGCTGCATCGGACCTCCCATCAGGCCGAATGCCGTCACCGGCTCCTGTGCCACCGCGGCCGGCCCGCCAACAGCCGCCGCTCGCGTGTCGCTCTTGGGCGAGGCCCCGGCGCCGCGGGTGACGAAGCCCGGAATGATGGTGTGGAAGGGACGCTTGCTCGGGCCCACGCAGTTTGGATGGCCGTGTTCCAGACAAAAGCCGGAGCCGCGGTTCTGCAGACTGATGCCGGTGCCCGGCACGACGATCCCCGAACCGAAGGAGAAGTAGTTGGACTGGATGTAGGAAACCATCATGCCCGCGGCGTCGGCTGCGCACAGGTAAACCGTGTCGCCGGCGATCGGGCGGCCGGCCTCGAAGTCGCTGGCACGCTCGGCGTCGATGTCGCCAGCCCTGCATGCAAGGTAGTCGGGATCGAGGAGCGCGTCGACGCCCACACGCATCGAACTCGGATCCGCCACCGCGCGATAGACATCGGCGAAGGCCAGCTTCATCGCTTCGATCTGGAAGTGCAGGCTCGCCGCGCTGTCGGGCGCGAACTCCAGAACGCGCGTGTGCGCCAGCATGCCCAGGGCCATCTGCGCCGCGATCCCCTGACCGTTGGGCGGAATCTCGTGAACCCTGACCGCTTCGAAGTCGATGGCGATCGGCTCCACCCAATCGGCTCGATGCGCCGCGAGGTCGTGCTCATCCAGTACGCCCCCGCCCGCGCGCGACGCCACCGCGACCGCGGTCGCGAGTTCGCCTCGATAGAAGCTTTCGCCTTTGCTCGTGGCGACGCTGTCCAGACTGCGCGCCAGATCGGGCAGCCGAAACATTTCGCCGCTGCGCGGCGCGCGACCGCCGGGAAGAAACACGCGCGCAAACTCGCCGAAGCCGCCGAACACGCTCGACACCAGGTCCCATTGGCGCGCCACCACCGGCGAGATCAGAAACCCGCCGTCGGCATACGCGATCGCGGCCTTGAACAGATCCTCGAACGGCAAGCGACCGAACCGACCGGACAGTTCGACCCAGGCCGAGACCGCTCCCGGAACCGTCACCGAGTCCCAGCCGAGCCCCGGCACGCGGCGTGCGCCGTCGAAACGACTCTCTGTCCAGCGCGAGGGCGAGCGACCGGACGCGTTCAGGCCAAGCACGCGCCGCGACTGCGGATCCCAAACGATCGCGAACGCGTCGCTACCGAGACCGTTGTTGGTGGGCTCCACCACGGTCAGAGTGATGGCCGCTGCCAGCGCGGCGTCGACTGCGTTGCCGCCTGCCGCCAGCGCCGCCAGGCCCGCCTGCGCGGCCAGCGGCTGAGACGTGGCCACCACGTTTGCGGCCAGCACCGGCATGCGCCGCGAAAGGTAGGGGAACTCGTATCCGAACTCTTTCATGTTCGTTGCGGCCGGGCGGCGGTTCAGCGCGGCTGCCGCACCATGCGATAGACGCTCGGACCGCTCGGCAGCGCATACGGTGCGATCAATTCGAAACCGTAGCGCTGGTAGTACCCGACGTTCTCCTCGCGTGAGGCTTCCAGGTAGGCGGGCACGCCTTCGATGTCGCAGCGCCTCAGGACCGGCGCGAGCAGAGCGCGCCCGACGCCGCTGCGCTGGCGGCTCGGCTCGCTGCCGAGAATCGCCAGATACCAGTGCGGCTCTTGCGGATGCAGCGTGGCCAGCGGTGCCATGCCGCGCACAACCGTCAATGCCCGCAATCCGAAGACCGGCACCACGCTGAGCGCAAAGTCGAAGAACTGCGAGATCGTCGGACTCTCGTGGCGAGGCGGCTCCCACAGCGCGGCGCCCGCCACATCGTCGGTGGTCCAGATCGCGCCGCTGCGGGCGTAGATCGACAGCACGCGGCGAAACAGCCTCGTCTGGCGCCGCCGCCTGCTGGCCTCGTCGGGGAACATCCACAGATGGACCGGATCGACTGCGAAGGCTCCGAGCAGCACTTCCAGCAGTCGCGCGAAATCCCCCTCGGTCGCCGGCCTGGCGCCGCAGCCACTTCCGGCGGTCCCCACGCCCGAGCCTTTAGCGCCGTTTCACAGCCACGCAAACACGCGGGGCGCGCAGTGTTCAAGAAACGCCACGCCGCCGCGCCGATCGGCAGGCAGCCACGCCACCGCGCGGCGCGGTTCGAAGGCGCGGCGCGCCGGCGCTACAAGACGCCCAACACCAGACAGCCCGCGAAGACCCCTGAGGGCGTCGCCGCCGGCTGCTCACATAGGAGATCCACAGCATGGCCGCACCCGCCACCCCTGCTCTCGCGATGGTCACCGGAGCGTCTTCCGGTATCGGCAAGTCGTTCGCAGAAGTTCTCGCTTCGCGTGGCACCGACCTCGTCCTGGTTGCGCGCAGTCGAGAGCGCCTCGAAGAACTCGCAACGACTCTGCGAGAGCGCCATGGCCGCAGCGTGGACGTGCTGGTCGCCGATCTCGAGAAGCCCGAAGAACTGGCGCTGGTCGAGCAACGCCTCCACGAGGATGCCCGCATCGATTTGCTGATAAACAACGCGGGCTACGGCTTCGCCGGAAGCTTCGCCGAACTTCCGCTGGAGCGCTCCCTGGGACAGATCGGCTGCAACATCACCGCGCTGACGCGCCTGACCCACGCGGCACTGTCGACCATGAAGCCCTCGCGCCGCGGCGGGATCATGAACATAGCCTCGACCGCCGCGTTCCTGCCCACGCCCTACTTCTCGGTCTACGCGGCGACGAAGTCCTACGTAGTCACCTTCAGCCTGGCCCTCAGCGAAGAGATCAAGGCGCACGGCGTGACGATCACCGTGGTGTGTCCGGGGTTCACGCGCACCGAGTTCCAGAGCCGCGCCGACTACGACGCATCGGCAATGCCGGGCTTCGTGTGGCAGAGCGCCGAAGATGTCGTCAAGGAATCGCTGGCCGCCTACGGCGCCGGACAGACGCTGTGCGTGCCCGGCCTGCCGAACCGCGTCACCACCGCGCTGACCGGACTGCTGCCGAAGTCGCTGCTGGTCTCGCTGATCGGGCGCTTCACGCAGCCGCCCAAGGGCTGACGCGAAGCGACCCCGATCGTTTGCGCGCGCCTGGCGTCAGCTCAGCGGCCGGCAGCGATGATCGCGGACAGTTCGAAGTAGGTCTCGCTGGTTCCTTCCTTGTCGCCGACGTTGATGTACCAGCCCTGCTCCCCGGGAAACCGCGCGCTCGGCAGCGCGCAGATGGTGGCGTGCTCGAGCTGCATGTCGACCATGCTGATCGACGGATTGTAGCTGACGTCGTAGTCGAAGCCGTACTTGGCGCCTTCAAAGGGCCGATGCGCGTACATGAAATTGTTCACCCACACTTTCCAGAGCTCTCCGGCCTGGTCGTAGATGTCGCTGAACAGGATGCGGTAACTCTCACGGTCCAGGTAAATGACGCGCTTGGAGTAGGCGTACTGGGGCACCTTGGAGGAGCCCTCGACAACCCACACATCGCGCGGCTCCCACGCACTGGCGTGGAGAAAGTCGCCCGACGGCGGCTGCCACGAGACCGGAATCTTGTCGGCGTGGAAGGAGCCGAGCATCTTCTTCTCGCCGAGGAACTTCCAGGTGAACCAGCCGACGTTGCCGGCATAGCCGGCGTAGCTGTCCTGATCGGTGTCCTGGCCGAACAACGCGTCGGAGCGCTGCGCCGACGACAGGCGCCGCACGCGCCGCAGTTGCGGCAGATACAGCCAGGTGTCGTCCTGCCTGGTGTAGTCGATGTAGCGGTTGAAGGTAAAGCCGGTGCCCTTCAAATCGAACGGCTCGATCAGCGGATAGAGGGCTTCCTTGTAACGCGCGTTGTCGCGGTTGGCCATCTCCGGCTTGGGATCCACCAGCGTGCGCTCGCGGAAGTAGAGCCGGCGCAGATGGTCGATCAGGAAGTGCCGCTCCATCTTCATCGGATTGCCGTTGCTGCCGACGGCTCCGGTGTCGCAGTCGAAGTTGCGCAGATCGAGGTCGTCGACCGCGATCGACGCGTTGAAGTTGAACATGTGCTTGGCGCCGGCCTGGGGATCGTCCGGCTTCACCAGCACGAACGGAAGTCCCGCCACGTGGTTCACCAGGTGGGTAGAATCCGGAGAGATCTCGACCTGCCCGGCGTACTTCTCGGTGGCCGCCGCAAAAGGCGGTGGGAAGCTGACCTTCTTATAGTCGCCTACCTTGATGGTCGCGCCGCGCTCGATCAGCCACTTGATCGACGGCGCCAGCACGTCGATGTACTGGTCGATGTTGGCGCGGGTCAGGACGGTGCCGCTGGGCGGAACTTCGGCTGCCGCCGGCCCCGGCGCGGTCGTGGCCAGCGCGAATGCCACCGCGACGGCCACCGCCGCCTGTCCCCAGCCCATTGGACCCGTCCCGCGCCTTGCGGCACGGGCTGGTCGAGTTTTCGTAAAGCCGTTCACCGTGATGGATCCTCCGAGTACCGTCACCCGCCGCGGGACCCGCCCGCCGCAGACCTATAGGAATCCTTGTCCGATACCGGATTTGCCGAGGCAAAGGAATAGCGGTTCTGCGTAGCGAGCGCCCGCGGCCGTGCCCGTGCGCACTTTCGGGGACCGGGCGCGGGCCGCCGGTCGCGAAATGACAGAATGGTTGGCGCGCCCGGCCTGATTCGAACAGGCGACCGACGGGTTCGAAGCCCGGTGCTCTATCCAGCTGAGCTACGGGCGCGCAGGGGGCAAACCTACGGGCGGCCTGCCGCCGAGGCAATTGGCGGCGCTGCGCCAACGCGAAAAAACCGACGCCTCTCAGCCTTGCGGGCGGCCGCCGCGTCGCACCGCGCCGGTTCCGAAACGCGTGACGATCTGATCGAGGGCCTTGTTGAGCGCCTCGTTCCTGACTTCCTCTTCGGACCGGAACAGGCCGAGCTGCACCGGCCTGTCGCCGTCCAGATTCGTGACCTGCACCCCGAGCAGGCGGATCGGTGGGTGCTCGGCTTCGGCCCGCCACAGTTGCGCCGCCACCCTGGCTATCACCACGCCGTCGTCGCTCGCCTCGGCCATGGTCTGCGAGCGTGTTGACAGCCGCCACTCCACCCCCGCGCCCGAAGCTCTCCACTTGAGCGTGATGGTGCGGGCCTTGCGCGCGTCGTGGCGCAGCCGCCGGGCGACCGTCTCGGCGTGCGCCAGCAGCATCGCGTCGATCAGGTCCGCGTCGACGGCGTCTTCGGGGAAGGTATTCTCTTCACCGTAGGACTTGCGGCCGCGGTCGGCTTCCACCGTGCGCAGGTCTTCGCCGCGTGCCAGGCCTTGCAGCACCGTTGCCCACGAGCCGAGCGCGCGTTCCAACCGATTCGTGTCGAAGTCGGCGAGCTGACCGATGGTGGCGATACCGAGCGCGTGCAGTCGCTTTTCGGTCGAAGGACCCACGCCCCAGATCTCCGCGATCGGCAGCGGTCGTAGGAATGCGTCGGTATCGTGCTCGTCGACCAGCAGCAGGCCGTCGGGTTTGGCACGCGCACACGCGATTTTGGCGACCAGCTTGCCGCTGCCCGCGCCGACCGAGACCGGCAGCGACAGTTCGTTCCTGATCGCGGCGCGGATCGCTTCGGCGATCGAGCGCGCGCCGGCGAACAGACGCAGCGAGCCCGAACAGTCCAGGTAGGCTTCGTCGAGTGACAGCGGTTCCACCAGTGGTGTGAAGCGATAGAAGATCTCGCGCACATCAGCCGAGATGCGCGCGTACTGCGACATGCGTGGAGGCAGGAAGACACCTTTCGGACAAAGCCTGTGGGCCTTTGCGATCGGCATCGCCGAGCGCACGCCGAAGCGGCGCGCTTCGTAGGAAGCCGCACACACCACGCCGCGTTTGCCGAGCCCACCGACGATGACCGGCTGTCCGCGCAGCGACGGATCGTCGCGTTGCTCCACCGACGCGTAGAACGCGTCCATGTCGGCGTGCAAGATCGTCGTCATTGCACGGCGATGGTAGCGCGGACCGGAATGTATTTCAGGAACTGCTCAGCGCACGAAGACCAGTACGAACACCAACGCCAGCAGCAGACCGGCGCCGGCCATCGTGAACCCGAGAAGCTGAAACAGCGCAGGGCTCGACCCCCCGAGGCGCGGATCAACGCCGAAGGCAGCGCTTCTCGGAGCGGGCGCGGTCCCCGAACGCCGGCGTTCTCTCGTCCCTTCGTCGGCGCGCGGCGATCTACCCGACCCGCGCAACGTTTCGCGCCCCTGCAACCCAACTCGAAGTCCGGATACAGACATCGAAGGCCCTCCTCTAGCAGCAGCGCGCCGTCCCCCTGGAACGCTGCTACATCTTGGAAGCTACCGGCTTGCCAACCTTGAGCAAAGCCGGCGACGCACCGTAGCTACCGCAACGGCGACAAAAAAACGCGCGGGCGCGGCCGTACCCCTCATGCGCTCAGCAGCTGGTGCGCTCGCACGATCTTGGTGCGGATCGGGAGCTCGAACGGACACGCCCCCTGGCAAGGCGCGGCGCATGTGAGGCAGTCGGTGCCGCGCACCCGCTGCGGCAGGCGCGCGTACTTGGCTCTGGCCACCCGCGTGCTGCCGTACCCGTCGTGGTACATCGCGTAGCGCAGGATGTCGTCGATCGGCAATCCTGCCGGACAAGCGTCCAGGCACTGCCCGCAACCGGGGCGGCAATACTCGCGCGCCACCGCCCGATCGTACTTCTCCAGCAGACCCAGATCCTGCGCGGTGACCTTCTCGCCCGACGCGTAGAGGTACTCGTCCAGATGCGAGATCTTCGAAATCGACACGACCAGGCCGGAGACCTCCTCGTTGCCGCTGACCCACTTGAACGCGGCCTGCGTGAAGCTCTGTGCCTCACTCGGGGTAAACTCCGACAACGCAGTGTGGTAGGCGCCCTTGAGGGTCTTCATCGCCACGAAACCGACGCCTTTGCGGTGGGCCTTGGCAATGATGCTCGACAGATCCGGCCAGGCACTGAAATTGTAAGCCGCCATGATGACGTCGAAGCGGCCGCTGTCGACGGCGTGGGTCATCACCTTTTCCAGCTCGGGCGTGTGGCTGGATACCCCGAGGAAGCGCACCTTGCCCTGCGCGCGCAGTCGGTCGAAAGCCTCGTGAAAGCTCGGCGCCATCAGACGATCCAGATCGTTGCAGGCGTGGATGTGACACAAGTCGAGGTAGTCCGTTCCCAGGCGCCCGAGGCTGGCCTCGACGGCCTGTACGATGTCGCCAACCGAAGAGTCGACGGCAAGGTGCCCCTGCGCCGTGCAGAACTTCGAGGCGACGAAGACCTTGTCGCGGCGCCCTTTGATGGCCGCGCCAACGACCCGCTCCGACTCCGCGTCGGAGTAGTCCGGCGAGGTGTCGATGTAGTTGATGCCGCGGTCGAGGGCCGCCCGCACGACGTCGGCGTCGCTTACGTGGGCGGCACCGAAAGAAATATCGGACATCTTCCAGCCGGTGCGGCCGAGCGGACGGTAGGACTTGACGACCGCGCCCGCCCACTGCGGCTGCGCCACGGCGGCCTCGGTCGGTGCCGAAGGAACCAGAAAGAGCTGGTTGGCGTACTTCAGGAGCCAGTCCAGGCCGAGGATACCGGGGAGAGTGCCCGAGAACAGACCGGCTCGCCGGAGGAACTCGCGGCGGCCGGTCTTCTCGTTCGCCATCGGAGGCCGTGCCTCGTCAGGTCTTTTCGCTATCGGGAGCAGGCTTGGGTTCGCCCGGTTTCGACTCCGAAGGCTTGGCGTGTTCGCCCTTCTTGTCGTCGCCCGGCTTGGCCGCCTCGGCGGGCTTGGCTGCCGGCGGCGTCGTCTTGACCGCAGGCGCCGCCGGTGCAGCGCTCGGCATCGCCTTTGGAGCTTCAGCCGCGGGCTGCGTCGCCGCGGGTTTGGCCTCCTCGGACTTGGTGCAGCCGGCAGCGGCCATCACGGCGATCGCCACTGTCAGCAGAATCCTTCTGGACATGTGCTTACCTCTACCTCCTTCGTGAGGCCCCGAGGGGCCATGCAAGGTCGTGTGTACATAGCATCCGCGCCGCTCAGGCCCAACCCGGTTGTGTGTCCGAAGAGCGATTTTCCACTTCCAAAACCGGCGTCCGCCGCCCGCCCCCCTCAGGCTCGTCGCCAGCTGGTGCCGCCCGGGCCATCTTCGAGAACGATCCCTTGGGCGAGCAACTCGGCGCGCAGTTCATCTGCACGCTTGAAATTCTTGGCGGCCCTGGCCTCGCGACGCTCGCCGATCAGGCGCTCGATATCGGCCGCGGCCAGACCGGCCTGGCTGGCACCGCGCGCGTTATAGCCGGCAAGGAACTCGGCCGGCGAGCGCATCAGCAGCCCCAGCCCGAGCCCCGCGGCCCGCATCACACCGACTGCCTCTGCGCCGCGCGCGAGGTCCCCGGCGTCGAGAGCGCGATTGGCGTCGCGGGCAGCCTCAAACAGGATCCCCACGCCGCGGGTGGTGTTGAAATCGGCGTCCATCGCCTCGACCAGCGGCGCCGCCTGCGGGGAATCAAATCCGTATTCGTGGCGGGGAACCCCGGCTTCGTCGGCGCGGGCCAGCGTTTCGTAGGCGCGCACCAGCGCCTTGGTGGACTCGGCGATACCCGCAGCGCTGAAGTCGAGAGGGCTGCGGTAGTGAACCGAGAGCAGGTGCAGCCGCAGCCCCTCGGCTTCCACCTCTTTGAGCACGTCCTCGATCGCGAACGCGTTGCCGAGCGACTTCGACATCTTCTCCTGGTCGATGCGCACGAACGCGTGATGGATCCAGTAGCGTACGAAGTCGGTGTCGTAGGCGCCGCACGACTGGGCGAGTTCGTTCTCGTGATGCGGGAAGATCAGATCCTCGCCGCCGCCGTGGATGTCGAAGACGCGGCCGAGGTACTTCATGCTCATCGCCGAGCATTCCAGGTGCCACCCAGGACGCCCGTTTCCCCACGGGCTCGGCCACCACGGCTCACCCGGCTTGGCCGCCTTCCACAGCGCGAAGTCCATCGGACTGCGCTTGCGCTCATCGACGTCGACGCGCGCGCCGGCCTGCATTTCTTCGAGATTGCGGCCCGAAAGCGCGCCGTAGCGCGCAAATCCGGTAACCGCGAAATAGACGTCCCCGTCGCCGACCGCGTAGGCGAGGCCGTGACGCTCGAGCTCGGCGATCAACTCGATCATCTCACCTATGTGTTCGGTGGCACGCGGCTCGATGTCGGGCTGCACGCAGCCCAATGCCGCCACGTCGCGATGCATCTCGGCGATGAACCGATCGGCCAGATCCTTCCATGACTCGCCGCGCTCACGCGCGCGATTGATGATCTTGTCGTCGATGTCGGTGATGTTGCGCACAAACTCGACCTGATAGCCGCGCCAGCGCAGGTAGCGTACCAGCGTGTCGAAGAATACCAGCGAGCGAGCGTGGCCTACGTGGCAGCGATCGTAGACCGTGATCCCGCAGACGTAGATCGATATCTTGCCGGGCGTGAGCGGCTCGAACACCTCTTCGCGCCGCGACCTGGTGTTGTATAGAACCAGTGCCACCTATTCCTCGCCGTCGCGCAGGCGCGCCAGTACCGAAACATCTTCGAGCGTGGTGGTGTCGCCGGCGCTCTCGCGTCCAGCCGCCACGTCGCGCAGCAGACGGCGCATGATCTTGCCGCTGCGCGTCTTGGGCAGCGACTGCGTGAAGCGAATGTCGTCGGGCTTGGCGAAGGCGCCGATCTCCTTGGCGACGTGATTTCGCAACTCCGCCTCCAGTTCCTTGGTCGGGCTGTGGCCGGGGCCCAGCGTCACGAACGCGGCGATCGCCTCGCCCTTGAGCGAATCGGGGCGCCCGACCACCGCCGCCTCGGTCACCGCCGGATGGCTGACCAGCGCGCTCTCCACCTCCATCGTACCGATGCGATGCCCCGAAACGTTCATCACATCATCGATGCGACCCATCACCCAGAAGTAGCCGTCGGCGTCGCGTCGCGCGCCGTCACCGGCAAAGTACATGTCGCCGTAGCGTCCCCAGTAGGTGTCGGCGTAGCGCGCAGGATCCCCGTAGATGGTGCGCAGCATGCCGGGCCACGGCTTGCGGATGACCAGAAAGCCGCCCTGATCCGCCGCGCACGAACGCCCCTCGGCATCGACCACGTCGATGTCCATTCCGGGAAACGGCAGCGTGCACGAGCCGGGCTTGGTGGCCACCGCGCCGGGAAGCGGCGTGATCATGATGCCGCCCGTTTCGGTCTGCCACCATGTATCGACGATCGGGCAGCGCCCTGCCCCGATAACGTCGCGGTACCACATCCACGCTTCCGGATTGATCGGCTCGCCGACGGTTCCGAGCAGGCGCAGGCTGGTCAGATCGTGGCGGCGCGGATGTTCGTCGCCCCAGCGCATGAACGAACGGATCGCGGTCGGCGCGGTGTAGAGAATCGTCACAGCGTACTTGGCGATGATCGACCACAGACGATCGGGAGCCGGATGGTTCGGCACCCCTTCGTACATCACGGAGGTCGCGCCGTTGGCGAGCGGCCCATAGACCAGGTAGCTGTGGCCGGTGACCCAGCCGCAGTCGGCGGTGCACCAGTAGACGTCGTCGTCCTTCAGATCGAACACCCACTTCGAAGTCAGGTAGGCGTGCACCATGTACCCGCCGGTGGTGTGGACGACGCCTTTGGGTTTCCCGGTGGTACCCGAAGTGTACAGGATGAAGAGCGGATGCTCGGAATCGACCGCGACTGCCTCGGTCACCGGCTGCGAGGCATCCACCGCCTCGTGCCACCACACGTCGCGCGGCGAGTTCCACTCGACCTGGTTGCCGGCGCGGCGCAGCACCACCACGCGCTCGACGCTCGGGCAGTGGACGACGGCCTCGTCGACGATCTCTTTGAGTGCCAGCACGCTGCCGCGCCGGTAACCGCCATCCGCCGTGACGACTACCTTGGCGCCGGCGTCATTGCAGCGTTCGCGCAGCGCTTCGGCCGAGAACCCGCCGAATACCACCGAGTGGGTGGCTCCGATGCGGGCGCACGCGAGCATTGCGATCGGAAGTTCCGGAACCATCGGCATATACAGGGCCACGCGGTCGCCCAGCCCGACGCCGAGCCCGCGCAGTGCGCCGGCAAAGCGGCAGACCTCGCGGTGCAGGTCTTCGTAGGTGAGCGTGCGCGTCTCACCGGGTTCGCCTTCCCAGATGATCGCGGGCTTGGTGGCCCGCGGACCGCCAAGATGGCGGTCCAGACAGTTGGCGCTGAGGTTGGTGGTCGCCCCCACGAACCACTTGGCAAAGGGCGGGTTCCACTCCAGAACCGCGTCCCACGGACGCGACCATTCCAGCTCGCGCGCCGCCTCGGCCCAGAACCCCTCGGGGTCGGCCAGTGCCTGGCTGCGCACCCGGTCGTACTCGGCGCGGCTCTTGATGTGGGCCGCGGCCGAGAATGCGGGCGCGGGCTCGAACAGGCGCGTCTCGATCAGCAGCGATTCGATGTTCTGCGACATAGGGGTTGGCTCCGTGGCTCGGCCAGAGCCTCGGGGCCGGGCCAGTCGCCCTTCTTAACCGCCGCCGCGCCCAATGACAATTCGGCCACGCCACAGCGCAGCGGCCGGGTTCGACTCGAAACATGTTTAGAGTTAAGGCCTTGAAGGCTGCCGCTCCAGTGAATTCCCAAGCTCCCCCAGACTCCGGCGCGCACGTCCGACTCGATCGCGTCGAGATGGCTTACGGCAGTCGCGCAGTCCTGCGCGGCGTGAGCTGCGCGTTCCCGCCCGGGACCATCTCGGTAGTGCTCGGCGGCAGCGGCAGCGGCAAGAGCACCATTCTCAAGTTGGTGGGCGGCCTGCTGCGCGCGCAGGCCGGGCAGGTAGTGGTCGGCGGGCGCGACATCACCAGCCTGTCGGAGTCGCAGCTGTACGGCGTGCGACGCCGGCTCGGCATGATGTTCCAGAACGGTGCGCTGCTCGATTCACTGTCAGTCCTGGAGAACCTCTCGTTCCCGCTGCGCGAGCACAGCCGCCTGACGCGCGATCAGATCAAGACCCGCGTCCACGAACGACTCGCCGCGGTCGGTCTCGAAGACGTCGACGACCTGATGCCGCGCGAGTTGTCCGGCGGCATGGTAAAGCGCGTGGCGCTGGCGCGCGCGTTGATGCAGGACCCGGAGATACTGCTGGTCGACGAACCGTTCTCGGGACTCGATCCGCTCTCGACCAAGCTCATCGAGGCACTGCTGGTGCGCATCAATCGCACCCGCGGAATGACGATGATCGTGGTCTCGCACCACATTCCGTCAACGATGCGGATGGCGGGTCACGTCGTGCTGCTGCTTCCGGGCAGCGTCGTCCAAGGCGACCCCGCCGCGCTGCGCAGCAGCGAGGACGCGCGCGTGCGCCGCTTCCTCACCGAAGACACCGACGCTTCCGAACAAATCCTGGCTCACACCCACGAGTTCGAGGCCGGCGAGCACGCGCCGGTGCGGCGAGGCGGCGCCTGAGCATGCTGAGATTGCTGCGCAGGCTCGGCCGTCCTCTCGGCAAGGTGATCGAGCAACTCGGCCGCATCGCGGCTTTCACCGGCCACATCCTGGCGGTAACCGTGCACCCTCCGCTGCGCTTGCGCGAGTTCGTCGACGAAGTCTTCAAAGCCGGAGTTCTCTCGATACTGATCATCTGCGTCTCGGGGATGGCGGTCGGGATGGTGCTCGGACTGCAGGGCTACAACACGCTGGTGCGCTTCGGCGCGGAGAATTCGCTCGGCGCCGTGGTCGGGCTCAGCCTGATCCGCGAGATGGGACCGGTGCTGACCGCGCTGCTCACCACCGGGCGGGCCGGCTCGGCCGTCACCGCCGAGATCGGCGCCATGAAAGCGACCGAGCAGCTCGACGGGCTGCGGATGATGGCGGTGGATCCGATCGACTACGTGATCCGTCCCAAGGCCTGGGCGATGGTGGTAGCGATGCCGCTGCTGTCGGCGCTGTTCATCGTCGCGGGCATCGCAGGCGGCTACCTGGTCGGGGTCGTCCTGATGGGAATCGACAGCGGAACCTTTCTGTCCAGCCTGGAAAATGCGGTAGACTTCGACGACGACGTGGCCGGAAGCATACTCAAGTCGGTGATCTTCGGGACCTTGGTCGGTCTGATCTCCACCTACCGGGGCTATAGCGCAACGCCGACCTCGGCCGGGGTGAGTGCGGCCACGACATCGACCGTGGTGCTGGCCTCGGTCTCGGTGCTGATCTTCGATTACTTCATCACCGCCCTGTGGAGAGTGTAAGCCCGATGAACGCCTCGCCTACCCGTGACTTCTTCGTCGGACTGTTCGTCCTGGCAGGACTGCTCGCGCTCGCGTACATGTCTTTCTCGATCGGCAATCTGCAGTACAAAGGAACCGGAGGACTCCAGGTGTTCGCGACCTTCGACCAGATCGCCGGCCTCAAGCCAAAGGCGCCGGTCGAGATCGCCGGCGTCAAGGTCGGACAGGTGATCGGCATCAGCCTGGACGACACCTACCGGGCGCGGGTCGACCTCGACCTCGACAAAGACCTTCAGCTGCCCATCGACAGTTCGGCGGCGATCGTGACCGCGGGGCTTCTCGGAGACCGTTACATCCAGCTCACCCCGGGCGCGGAGGAAACCTTCCTGCAGCCGGGCGAGCAGATCGCGTACACCGAGAGCGCTCTGGTCATGGAGCGCCTGATCGGGAAGTTCCTGGTCAACGTCGACGACAAACCGGAAGAGAAGGCGGACAAACCCGCAGCGCATGATCCATAGGAGGGCGATGACGATGGGACCTCGACGGCTGGCGCCTCACCGAAACGACTCCCCGATGACCTGGCATCTCGCCTTGGCGCTGGGTCTGGCACTGCTTGCCCCGATCTCCTCGGCGTCGGCGCAGCAGCACTCGGACCCGCTCGAAGCGATCAATCGTCCGATCTTTCGCTTCAACGACGGGCTCGACCGCTGGGTGCTCGAGCCGCTCGCGATCGGCTACGATTTCGCGATGCCCGATCGCGCCCAGACCTGGGTGGACAATTTCTTGACCAACCTGCGCTTCCCGATCGTGCTGGCCAACTGCGTGCTTCAGGGCAAGCTCGAGGGGAGCGCTTCGAGCGTAGTGCGTTTCGTGGTCAATTCGACGCTGGGTCTGGGCGGCTTCGGCGACCCCGCCACCCGCCTGGCGATTCCCAAACCCGACGAGGACTTCGGACAGACGCTTGGGAAGTGGGGCCTGAAGCCGGGCGCCTATCTGATGCTGCCGCTGCTCGGCCCCTCCGATCTTCGCGACGGCGTCGGGTTGGGCGTAGATGGAGTCACGCGAGTGTGGCCGTTCTTCGTCGACACCTGGGTCACGATGAGCCTGACCGGCGTTCAAACTCTCAACACGCGTTCGCTCTACCTGGAAGAAGTCCGCGACGCGCGCCATCGCTCTCTGGACTACTACGCCTTCGTACGCGACGCCTACCTCCAGCACAGGCAGTCGCTGGTCGAAGACCGTATCGGTGACGGTGGTGACGAGGGACCGTCGCCATCGGATGACGAACTGTATTTCCCCGACCCGGACGAGGAATAGATCATGAAGTCGCTCTTGGCTCTGGCCCTGGCTTTCATGCTGCTTTCAGATGTAGGAGTCGCCCGCGCCGCCACCGGTGACACTCCCGAGCAGTTCGTCGAAAAGACCGCGACCGAGGTTCTTGCCGTGCTCGGCGACAAGAGCCTCGATCACGACAAGAGAATCGCGCGTCTGGAGTCGATGCTCGATGAACGAAGCGATTTCGAAACCATCACCAAGCTGGTGCTGGGGGCGAACTACCGGCAGTTCTCGGAGACTCAGCGAGTCGAGTTCCAGAAGCTGTTTCGCGAATACCTCTCGGTTACCTACGGGAAACAGATCGACCAGTACGTCGATGAACGTGTTCTCGTGACCGGCGGACACCCCGAGGCGCGCGGGGACTACACGGTGCAGACCAAGCTCGTGCGCAAGGCCGGCGGCGACCTGGTGGTGGACTACCGGCTCCGGCAGAAAGACGGGCACTGGGTACTGATCGACGTGATCGGCGAAGGAATCAGCCTGATAGCGAACCTGCGTTCGCAGTTCCAGGAGATCCTGACGCGCGGCGGCCCCGACCGGCTCCTCCAGGTGCTGCGCGAGAAGAACGCCAACGGCGGCGGCGAACCGCTGCCTAGCCGACCATCGTGAGGCCGCCGGAGACCGACAGCACCTGGCCGGTGATGTAGCCGGCGTCTTCGGACAGGAAGAACGCGATCGCGCCGGCGATGTCCTCCGGGCGCGCGATGCGTCCCATCGGAATGGCGCGCGTCATCGCTTCGATGATGCGCTCGCCGTTGGAGCGGCTGCGTACCGAAGCGAGCAGGTTGGTGTCGGTAGGACCCGGACACACGACGTTGACCGCGATGCCGTTGCGCGCCATCTCTCGCGCCAGCGTCTTGACGAAACCGAGCAGCGCGGATTTTGACGCCGCGTAGACGCCCTCGCCGGTGGATCCCACCCGCGCCGCATCCGAACTCACGCACACTATGCGACCGCCGCCGGCTTCGACCATCTGCGGCAGCAGAGCATGCGTGACGTGAAGAGCACCGATCAGATTGACGTCGAGTATCGCCCGCCAGTCGGCCGGATCGCTGTCCTTGAACAACGACAGCCGGTCCAGGCCCGCATTGCTCACCAGACCCCACACCGGGCCGAGCTCCGACACCGTGCGGCTGCGGGCACTGTCCACTGACGCTCGATCTGCAACGTCGCAGGACAGGCCGATGGCACGGCCTCCGCCGGCGCGGATCTCCGAGGCAACGGCTTCGGAACCCTCGCGGTTGAGATCCCACACCGCCACCGCGCAGCCGTCGCGGGCCATGCGCAGCGCCACGGCGCGTCCGATGCCCGAGGCACCGCCTGTGATCACTACGGTCGGATTGGTAGGACGTTGCCCGGTGGACTGCGATGAGGTCATGGAACGAGCTCCAGAAACGAGGCGACGAGTTCGCGGTTGGCTACGGCGTCGCCGTAGCATTGTTCGTCGGCTTTGACGCGTTTGAAGAACATGTGCAGGTCGTGCTCCCAGGTAAAGCCGATTCCGCCGTGCAGTTGCACCGCGTCGGCTACCACGCGCGGACAGGCCTGGCTCGCATACGCCTTGGCCATCGCCGCCGCCAGCCGCCGGTCGGGCGCGCCGCTGTCGGCCGACCAGGCCGCGTAATAGACCAGCGACCTG
This sequence comes from Deltaproteobacteria bacterium, assembly GCA_016218925.1. Taxonomy (GTDB): domain Bacteria; phylum Desulfobacterota; class Binatia; order UBA1149; family CAITLU01; genus CAITLU01. The sequence continues at coordinate 35,420 of JACRCR010000229.1, forward strand.
GCGTTCTCGACATCGACCTTCATGTCGGCGCAGCGGTGCTGGATCGACTGGAATGTGGCGATGGCGCGCCCGAATTGTCGTCGCATCGCCGTGTATTCGACCGTCATCGCCAGCGCGGCGTCGGCCGCGCCGGCCATCTCGGCCGCGATCACGACCTTGGCTGCATCGATGACGCCGTCGAGCACGGCAGCGCCCTGCGCCCGCCCCCCAAGCAGCGCGCCGGACTCGACGCGCACGCCTCGTAGCGTCACCACGTCGAGCTTGCGCGTACGGTCGACCGTGTTCATCGGCTCTATGGTGAGTCCGGCACTGCCGCGCTCGACGCAGAAGAACCCCAGCTCGCCGCCGAGCCGCACCGGCACCACCAACACGTCGGCACAGCGGGCATCGGGAACGAACAGCTTGCGCCCGTCGAGTACATACAGGGCGCCGTCGCGCCCGGCAGTGGCCTCGATGCCATCGGCACTCCAGCGCGCCGCCCTCTCGGCTATCGCGGCGGTGACGCGGCTGGTTCCGTCGGCGATCCGCGGCAGCCACGCCGCCGCCTGCTGCTGGGTGGCGGTCGCGCACAGAGCGGGCACGCCAAGGCCCACCGTCGAGAGGAAAGGTCCCGGCATCACCACCGCACCGGTCGCTTCGATGACGATCGCCAGATCCAGCAAACCCAGCCCACTTCCCCCAAAGCGCTCCGGAATCGTCAGCCCCAGCCAGCCGAGCCCGGCCAGGTCGCGCCACTTCTCATCGGTAAAGCCCCTCTCGTCGTCCATCATCGCGCGCGCGAACGTCAGCGGAAGCTCGCTGGAGAGATAACTCTTGACGGTCTGACGGAGCTGCTCCTGTTCCTGGCTGAATCCGAAATCCATACGACGATGGTCCTGGTCGCGACGCGCTCGCGTCTTCGCGTCGCCGCTACTTGTGCCTGACGCGGCCTGGCGCCTTTCGCACGGGAACCGTCGGCTTGGGCGCCGGTGCCGGTACCGGCTCGGCCGCGCGCGGTACCTGTTCGGCGTCGCGTTGCTCGACTCCGGCGGCCGGCGCCACGGCGGCGCCCGCCGAGGCGAGCTGGCGGCGCACGTTCTCGAAAACCAGGTCGAGATAGTAACGCGAGTTCAGGCCCAGCAGATAAATCTCTTCCTTGCCCGACTTCTTGGCATAGACCGCAGTGCGGGTCGGATTGAGTCCTCCAAACGCGATGGTCGAAAGGATCTCGCCGCCGGCCTCGATACGCACACGGATGCGCGGTGGGTTCAGTCCGTACTGGCCGTGTTCGGCGCTGTCGGCGACGATCTCGATCGGAGGAAGCGAGGTCAGACTCTCGAGCACCGCGTCGACTATGTCGCTGGGAGAGACGACGCCCTGCGGCTCGGCCACCACCCAGCGCCCTTCGCGCCGCTGAAACTCGATCGCGAGATCGTCGCTTTCGGCCCGCAGCCGGTCGATGCGCTCGGGCACCGCTTCGAGAAAAGGCAGCGTAGTGGCGACAGGCGCGGCGATTGCTGGATGCAGGCGCCGCAGTTCGCCTTGCAGGTATATGGCCAGGCCGATGGCCAGCGCGTAGTAGAGTGCAATGCGCGGCCAACTCACGGCCCGAACCTCCGCCACGCAAACAGCCCCACCGCCACCAGCAGGAACAGGCCCGGCTGCACCACCACGGCAGACCAGAACACCGACTCTCCGTCGCTCTGGCTGATGAAGAACTGGTTCTTTCCCGGCACCTGTTGCTGAGGGCGATTGCTGATCAGCTGATCCTCGCGCGCCAGCCAGTTCACCGAATTGACCAGCAGGTCCTTGTTCCCCAGGTAGTCGAGAAAACGGTTGGTCGCGAAATCGGAGTCGCCGAATGCGAGAATGCGGGTTTCCGCGCCGGGTTCGGCACCGGCCCCGGCCGGCTGTACGCTCTCGACGCCGACCGGCAGCGGACCGTTGACATCGCGGCCGGCCACGAAGCCGATGTCGGCCCCTTCCAGAATCCGCGGGTCGTAGCTGGCCCAGCTTCGCGGGCCGGTCTTCAGCAAGGTCGTCACGCGACGCCCCTTGCTGTCGTCGGCGCGCGCTGCCACCACCGCCGCAAGCGAGAAGAGCGGCGGCGACTCGAGCGTGGAACTGACCAGGTGCTGGCTGTTCAAGTCGCCGATCGCGACCGAGAACGCCTCACCTCCCGACAGCCGGTTGTCCAGGTCCAGTACGACGTTGGCGCCGACCTCGATACCGTAGGCGCCGAGCAGACTGACCAGGCGCGGGGCTCTGAACGGATCGACCAGCGCGAGCATCTTGCCGCCGCGCTCCAGCCAGCGCGCAAGCACGGCGGTCTCGCCTTCGAGAAAGTCGCTCCTCGGTCCCGGAACCAGCAACACCCCGGCGTCGGCCGGGATCTCGGCCCCCGCAAGCAAGGTCAAAGCGTCGACCTTGTAGGAGTCCATCGTCAGCGCTTCGCGCAGCAGCGAGCATCCGTTGTGGCGATCGGAATCGGTGATCGCGCATTCGCCGTGACCGGTCAGCACGTAGACGTGCTTGGACTCCTGGATCACGCGCAGGATCGCCGACATCAGCAGCGACTCGCTCGGATTGCTGAAATCGGACCTCTTGCCGCCGCTCTCGACCACCGCCGCGCCGTAGCTGCTGACGCCGTACTGGGCGGCGAGCGCGGGGTGGCGGTTGACGTCGACCACGTCGTAGGTCAGCGACGGGCACTCGCGCGCGACCTGCCAGAGCAGATCCTTGATGTAGAGGTTGCGCGGATCTTCCGTGCGGATGAAGGCCAGAACCTTGACTGGCTGGTGAACCCTGCCCAGCACCTGCCTGGCGTGATCCGACAGCGTGAACCGGTTGCCCGGGCTCAGGTCCCATCGAACGTTGTGAATATAGCTCAGCGCCACCAGCGTACCGAGCAGCGAGGTGACGCCGACGGTAGCGACGCCCAGTTGCAGCCACTTGCGGAAGTTGCGCGAGATCACCGCCGCCCCCGCCACTGTCGCGACTCCATCGAGCGCATCGTCAGCCACCCCATCAGCGTGATGATGGCGACGAAATAGCAGACGTCTTTCATGTCGATGACGCCGCGACCGAACGGCTCGAAGTGATCGAAAGCGCACAGCTGGGTGACGATCCCCAGCAGGTCGCCGGGCACCGCCGCCTCGTTCCAGCTCAGATTCCACAGCAGCAGCACCGCACCGTAGGTGAACATCGCGGCGATGAGCTGGGTTTCGGTGAGCGATGACAGGAAAATGCCGACCGACACCATCGCGCCGATCAGCAGCAGCAGCCCGAGGTAGACGCTTGCCAGCGAGGAAGAATCGAACGGCTCGATACGGTAGATCAACACCGGATACAGCACGGTCGAGCCGACGATGACGACGAACACCGCCATGCAGGCGAGGAACTTGGCCGCGAAGATCTCGAAGTCGCGCAGCGGTGTGGTGTAGAGAAGCTCCACCGTGCCCAGGTGCTTCTCCTCGGCGAAGACCCCCATCGTTACCAGCGGAATCACCGTGATCACCACTCGAACGATGTCGGCATACAGGCGCTGCCACAGGTGCTCGACGATGCTCTCGCCGAAACCGAACGTGATGAACGCGTTGAGGTTGGTGTAGAAGTAGTACCCCGACAGCGCCAGGAACACCGCGCCGACGAAATAGACCAGCGGCGAGGCGAAGAAGCCTCGCAGTTCCTTTGCCAGCAGCGCGCAGAAGGGGCGGATTGCGCCCATCACGGCCGGTGCTCCCCGCGTCCGGCGCGTTCGAGGATGTCGACGAAAAGCTCCTCGAGGCTCATCAGGCGCGGGCTGACCTCGTGCACCGACCAGCCGCCGTCGACCAGCGCGCGCACCAGATGCGAGCGCACTGCGCCGCCGCGCGCCGAGCGAACCGCCAGAGCCAGCACGCCGCCCCTGGATCGCTCCAGAACTTCGACCTCCTCTACTCCGGCGGTCGAGCGTACCGCGGCGAGGATGTCCGGCTCGGCCCCGCTCACGCGCACCAGCGTCTCGCCACGGCCGGCGGTCTTCTCGGTGAGCCCTTCAACCGAGTCCTCAGCGATCACCTGCCCCTTGTCCAGAATCAGCACGCGACCGCACGTCACGCTGACCTCGGGCAGGATGTGGGTGGAGAGCAGCACCGTGGCCAATCCGGACAAGGTGCGGATCAGGCTGCGGATGTCGACGATCTGGCGCGGGTCGAGTCCCACCGTTGGTTCGTCCAGTATCAGAACTCGTGGCTGGTGGATGATCGCCTGAGCGATCCCCACGCGCTGGCGATAGCCCTTCGAGAGTTTTCCGATCTGACGCTTGGCCATCGACGTGAGGCCGCACACCTCCATCGCCTCGTCGACCGCCCCCTGTACGCGCCCCTCCACGCCGCGCACTTTGGCGATGAAAGCGAGAAAGCCCTGCACCGACATGTCCGGATAGAGCGCCACGCGCTCCGGCAGGTAGCCGATCATCCGGCGCGCCTGGCGCGGATCGCCGGCGATGTCGATGCCGGCGATGCTGCAGCTACCCGAGGTCGGCGCGAAGAAGCCGGTCAGCATGCGCATGATCGTCGTCTTGCCCGAACCGTTGGGTCCGAGCAGTCCGACGATCTCTCCGGGCTGCACCCGAAACGAGACGTCGTCGACGGCGCGGAAAAGACCGTAGTCTTTGGTTAGGTGTTCGGCGTGGATCACGCGGCAACTGTGCGACCGGCGGCGTCGCGACGCCAGATAATGCCGTCGCCGGCGCAGGTCCACAAACGAAAGGCCGGGCTGCGCTGGGCAGACCCGGCCTTCGTCGTTTCAAACCCGCGGCCGAAGGATTCGCTCAGCGTTGCCTTCCCCGCGTCCGACACCGGCGGCGACTATCCGATACGTCGGAACCAGGTCTTGCCACCGTCGTTGGTGTTCATGATGAACCCGAACCCGCCGACGGCCCATCCGTTCTGGTCGTCGTAGAACTCGATGTCGCGGATCCAATTGGTAACCTGGGTACCGAAGGTGCCCTGGCCGAGATCCTTGCCGGCGGTCGCCGATACTACCTGTCCCGACGCGCCCACCACCCACACGGCTCCGTTCGGCAGCAGATCGGCAGCGTAGAAGGGCGCATCGTAGGCCTCGACGTTGTTCGCAGCCCAGGCCCAGGTCTCGCCGCCGTCACTGCTGCGCGCAATGCGCCCGTCCAGACCGACCGCAATACCCTCGGTCCCGTTGCGGAAGTCGATGTCGAAGAAAGTCGGAAGTTCCTGGATGTCGAAGTAGTCGCCACCAACCAGTGTGGCTTCCTTCTCGACCCAGGTGTCGCCACCATCGGTGGTCTTGAAGATCTTGCCGAACTCGCCGACCACGAACCCGGTCCGGGCGTCGAGGAACAGCACGTCGTAGAGAACCGGATCCTCGAAGGCGATCATCGAGTTCTCGTCGGTGCCGGCGGCGAGCGGAGACTTCAGCGTCGAGGTCTTCCAGGTCTTGCCGCCGTCGGTGGTCCTGGCCAGTGTGGAGCGGTCCCCGATCGCAACGGCGATGTTGGCGTCGATCACGCTGATCGCGAACAGCGGCGCGAGCGGACACTTGTTCGATTCCGCGGTGGCATCGGGGTCGCCACCCGCTGCCCGGCAGTCATCGCTCAGATAGACTTGCCCACCCTGCTCGGTCCACGTCTGGCCGCCATCGGTGGTCTTCAAGATCTCGGCGGCCTGACCGACCATGTACCCGGTCTTCTTGTCCGCGGCGAAGTCGACGCTGTACAGCGCATTGCGGGTTCCGGTCTCGACACGCTTCCAGCTCATGCCTGCGTCGTCGGTTCTCAGAAGTTTACCGTCATAGCCGGCGACCAAGGCCTGCTTCGGTCCGAGCAGCGCCAGATCGTAGAACCGATCCGACAGGTAGATTGTCTGGGTTGCCATCGGCTCCCAGACGGCCTCCGAGTGGCAAGCCGACAGCAGTCCGAGAGCCGCCAACGGCATCACCGCGCGGCGGAGAGTTAGGGCGCACAAGCGGCCCGATCGGCCATCACGTTTCATAGGAACTCCCAACTGACTAAAAATACGGGCGAAACAGTCTCCTCGCAGCGAGGAACCGGCGCCCGCAAACAGGGGCCCTGATTACCGGCCCGATCACCTCAAGTCAACAAACGCGCGAAACGGCCGCCCTCAAGGCTGCACAGCGTCTTCGGGAAAGTACTCGCCGCGGTCGGCGCCTTCGACCAGGGTCTGCTGGTCGATCTTCCACTGCCCATCCTCCTTGACGAGTTCATAGAGTTCGTACTCGTCCAGGCCGAGCTGGTTGAGATACTTGTCCTGGGACTTGAGAATGTTGGGGACTCGGGCCGTTCCATCGGTTTGGATCGCAGCGGGAAAAACCTTGAAGCCGAAGATCTTCACTTCGCCCATCTGGACGATGTACTGCTGTTCCTTGGCCCATTCCTCCTGGCTTTTGCCGGCTTTGAGGGTCTTGGAAACGTAGCCGTAGGACTCGGCGAACCGCTGTCCTTGCATCGCTTCGAGGTACGCGGTCACGATCTTGTCCGGGCTGGAGTCGGGCGCCAGCGCGCCCGCGGGCGGGCTCGGCACAACGCCGGCCGCGGAAGGCGCGCTCGGCGCTGCCGCCGGCGCACTCGGCGAGCTGGCGGCAGGCGCGGCGGCACCGGCGCCCTGCGGGGCCTCGTTGGCGGGCTCGGCCGCCGCCCACGCGGCGGTGGCCACGACACAGAGCGAGACGACGAGCGAGCCGAGCAGAGTGAACGCTGGAACAGGAATGGCGGCGGTCTTGGTGCGAATCATTTGTGCATCGTAGCAACCGGCATCCCCGAGGCAACCCGCCGCCCGAGGCCGACGAACACCGCCTTGCCACACCACGGCCGCGCCGATCCCGACCGTGGCCGTCTGCCGCGACACTTGCCCGCACGGCAGGCCCGGTTTAAGAACCACCGATGGGTACCGCTGCTGCTAGCTCTTCTTCGTCTCTCGTCGAACGCCTTCGTCAGATCTTCGACGCATTCGCCCTGCAAGGGGCCGCGTCGGCGACGCGCTCCACGCGCTACCTGTTCCGGCTGACCGGCCCCAGCGCCGGCTCGATCCTGCTGCAGGTCACCCCCCACGGTGTCACCTGGACGCCTACAGATACCGAAGCCGCTGACGTGACGATCAAACTCGACGCCTCCGATCTGGTCGCGATCGCGGACGGCAGTCTCGATGGAAGGCTGGCTCTGGCCAGCGAGAAGATCGAAATCGAGGGCGACGTGGAAGCCGCCGCGCGCATGGTCGCGGAGATGTGCCCGCAACAGGCGGAAGGCTGATCCGGAATCAGTTCGCGAACGGCAGGCCGTCGAACACCTCGCGGATCACTTTGAGCACGACCTCATCGTCGAACGGCTTGGACAGGTAGAGGTCCGCCCCTACCTCGATCGCCTTGGCCTCATCGGACTTCTGGCCTTTGGCGGTCAGGATGATCACGTAGGTCCCGAGCAGGTTGGCATCCTGCCGGATCGCCCTGCATACCTCGTAGCCGTCCATCCGCGGCATCATCACGTCCAGAAGCACCACCTTGGGTCGCAGATTGCGGATCTTCGAAAGGCCCTCGACGCCATCGGGCGCGGTCGCAACCTCGATGCCTTCGGCGTCGAGAATGAACCCGATCGTCTCGCGTATGCTGGGTTCGTCGTCGACCAGCACCACGCAGCTACGCAGGTGGGCATTGCGGGCTTTGCTCGCTGTCATGTTCTCTCCGGGCCGACCGCCCACTTCGGCGGTCGCTTCTCGAGGAACGCACAGAAACCCTCGGCAGCCTCATCGGAAACCCTCAGGCGCGCAATCACCTCGGCCGTGTAGTCGAGCGCCCCGTCGATACCGAGCCGGCACACTGTGTCGACCAGTTCTTTGGCGGCGATGAGCGCCGTCGGACCGGCCTTGCGCAGATCGTCGCTGACGCGCCCAACCGCAGCGTCGAGTTCGCCATCGGCGGCGACGATGTCGACCAGTCCGTACGCCAGAGCCTGACGCGCATCGATCGGCTCGCCGGTCATGAACAGGCGCTTTGCCACCGTCGCACCCAGACGTCGGATGCAGAACGGAGAGATCACCGCCGGCACGATCCCCAGCCGGACTTCGGAGAACTGAAACCGAGTCGTCTCGCCGGCCACCACGATGTCGCACGCGGCCATCAAGCCTACCCCGCCGCCGATCGCGGGACCGTTCACGCGCGCGACCACCGGCTTGGGACATGCGGCGACGCGGTGAAACAGCGAGCCCATCCGGTGAGCGTCGCTGCGATTGTCGTCGGCACCGGCCTCGCGCGCCGTGCTCATCGAACGAAGGTCGGCACCCGCGCAGAACGCCTTGCCGGCGCCGGTGATCACCAGCGCCCTCACCGCGGGATCGGCGCCGTGGCTGTCGACCGCTTTGCCGATCGCTTCCATCAGTTCGCCCGAGAGGGCGTTGCGCACCTCGGGGCGGTTGAGCGTCACCCAGCCCAGCCCGTCGCGAACTTCGGTCTCTATCATTTGCCCGTTTCTCCTTGGTCTCTTCATCGGCGGCGACGAAGGGCCGGGTCTTCACTTCGGCGGCGTCGAAGCTTTCGGTAAATCCGCGGGCGCGGTCTTGGCCGCGTCCTTTGCGGTGTCGCCGGCCGCCGGCTTGCCCGCATCGCTGGCCGCATCTTTGGCACCGCCGTCGCCGGCCGGAGTCTGGTACTTCAGTTTGGCCAGCGTCGCGTAGAACTGCTGGAAGTAAAGCTGGTTCTCGTAGTCCTGGTCGAGAACGTTCACCTGCATCACCACGTACTGTGACTTGTCCGGCGACAGCACCACGTAATAGACCTGGTAGAAGTCCTTGCCGAGATCGGCCGGACCATGGACCAGGAAGCGATAGGTGTAGGTGTCCACGACTCCCGGCACCGCCGCGATCGGCGAGACCGCCGCGAGCTTGTCTTTGGCTTTCTCCATCTGCTGTCTGCGACCCGCCTCGGCAAGCCCGGCCGCCTCGGGCTTGCCGAACTCCGGCGCGACGTTGTCGATCTCGATGATGACGTGACAGCGGGTGTTGAATTTTCCCTCCTCCAACTGCTCGACGTAGACGAGTTGAAGACTATCGGCCGCGTTGGCGACCTGACGCCAACCGTCGGCATCGGGTCCTTCGTAGCGGAAACCACCGAGCGTGTAGTTCTTGGCCAGCGGATCGAGCTGCGCCATGTCCTGGGCAAACGCCGGTGCGACCGACGGCCCCGCCGCCAGCGCCAGTGCGCCGGCCACCACGGCCAGGACACGCGGCGATGCGCGGCGCGCCGTGCTATTCCGACGCGGCGTCGCAGGCGGCGTCGTTCGAATCATCGGATTGGACGTGGAACTCAGCATCGAAAGCATGTCGGGTGGTTTCCTCCGTGGGGGCAGTCTCAGGGGCAGCACGCACATCCTGGCGTTGCGCGTGCTCCGTCACGGCCGCGGCAAACGCGGCTTCTCCTTCATCTCGAAATACCAGCGGCCAGTTGCCGAAGGTCTCGCGCAGCGTCGCGACGCCTGGCCGGCCCGGACGCTGCGCCGTCATCACCATCACCGGCGCTGCCGCTGCCGTCACGGCGTCGGACTCGGCCAGCACTGCTGCCAGCGCCGCGACCTCTTCGGGAGCGGTGTCGGCATCGATCAGGACTACGTCGGGTCGCAGCATCCGAGATCGAGCTGCGGCTCCGGCGCTATCGGCGACGGCAATACAGCGAAGCCCCTGGTTCTCCAGCGCTAAGCAGACGTCGCAGCGCCTTTCGCTGTGGCCGTCGACGACCAGGACCTGCAAGCGCTGCGCGCCGCGTTGGGCCTCGATCGTGCGGCCGAAGCCCGCGCCTCGCGCCGCTCCGGCCGGTCCCTCGCGCAATATCGAGGCGACTGCGCCCAGGCGGTGCTCGATCGCCGCCAGGCGGCTCTGGCAGCGCTCGACCGCGACGCTGACCTGAGCATCGAGATTCTCGTCGGGGTCACCGAGTTGCATCTCGACCGTCTCGAGGCGTTCCAGTCCCGCATCGAGCAGATCGGTGAGTTCTTCGACCGAGGCACGGAGCGCCTCGAGCCGCTCAGCCAGAACCTCGGGATGGTCACCGCCGCCGCCGGCCTCGCCGGCCTCGCCCGGTGCGTCGGCCTCGTCGCTGTCCTCGCCGAAATCCGCGCCCGACCTGCCCGCGCCCCGCGCCGCCCACTGCGGCCCGCCTGTTTCGTCTATGCCTTGCGCGCGCAACTCCGCCAGCGCCTCGCGGGCGTGGGTTGCGAGGTCGGAAAAGGTCTCGCTCGAACGCAGCCCCGCGACCACGTGCGAGAGAACTTCGATCCAGGAGTCTCGGCGATCTTCTTCCACGGCCGGGCCGCCGACAGATTCAGCACAGAGCGCGTCACGAATCCATCGCCGCGCCGGTTGCCGGCGATTTGACGATCCGTGGCCGCCAGATCAGCCCACCGTCCAGGTCTCCCCGCTTCGGAATAGCGCATCGAAGTCGCCGGCGCCTTTGGCAGCGCGCGCCTCGACCACCTGGGCTCGCACGGCCTGCTCATAGCGCGGCACACCGGCAACGCACCGGAGCACTCCGAGCGGCATCGGCAGACCCTGGCGACCCAGCCGCGCAAGAAGCTGGGTCATCACCGGACTGGTCTCGTCGTGCAGTGCGATCTGCCCGATGTCGACCTCGTCGAGCGAAACCACTTCCGGCGACAGGTCTGCGCGCAGCCGGATGCCCTTGCGCAAGCCCTCGCCGAACAGCAACGGTTTGCCGTGCTCGAGCAGCAACTGGTGGTCGTTCTTGATCGCGCGGTCGGTCAGCTCCTCATGCACGCCATCGTTGAACACCGGGCAGTTCTGCACGATCTCGACGAATGAGGTCCCCTTGTGCAAGGCCGCGCGACGCAGCACCTCGAGCATGTGCCTCGACTCGACGTCGACCGTCCGCGCTATGAAGGTCGCGCCGGCGCCGAGCGCCAGCGAGGCCACATCGAACGGCGGATCGACGACCCCGAGCGGGCTCGACTTGGTCACCAGGCCCTGACGCGAGGTCGGCGAGTACTGCCCCTTGGTCAGTCCGTAGATCTCGTTGTTGAACAGCAGGACGTTGACGTCGAGGTTGCGGCGCAGCAGGTGAATCAGGTGGTTGCCGCCGATGCTCAGTCCGTCTCCGTCTCCGGTCACGATCCACACTGACAGTTCGGGCCGCGCCAGCTTGAGCCCGGTAGCCAGCGCCGGCGCGCGGCCGTGGATGCCGTGGAAGCCGTAGGTGTTCATGTAGTACGGGAACCGACTCGAACAGCCGATACCCGAGACGAACACCGTGTTCTCGCGCGCAACCGCGAGTTCGGGCATCAGCTTCTGTACCTGCGCCAGAATGGCGTAGTCGCCGCAGCCCGGACACCAGCGTACATCCTGGTCGCTCTCGAAATCCTTGCGCGTGAGCTTGGCTGCGTCGCCGAGTTCGCCATCGTCGCGTGCGCCGGAGGGAGTCTCGGCCAGGCTCATCGTCGTTCCTCCCGGCGCCGCTGCGCGGTCACGGCGCGAATCGTCTCGGTGAGCTGCGCCGCGGTGAACGGCAGGCCTTCGACCTTGTTGATCGCAGTGGCGTCGATCGTGAGTTGATCGCGCAGCAGGCGCACGAGTTGTCCCAGGTTGAGTTCTGCGACGATCACGGTGCGGAACCGTCGCAGGACCTTGCCGAGATCCTTCGGCAGCGGACTGAGCCAGCGCAGATGGACGTGACCGATCGCGAGCCCTTCGGCGTTGAGGCGTTCGACGGCCTCTTCGATCGCTCCGAACGTCGAACCCCAGCCGACCACGACTGCCTCGCCGAGTTCGCTGCCGGTGACCTCGGTGGCCGCCAGAGAGTCGGCAATCCGTGCGACCTTCTGCGCCCGCACCCTGACCATGCGCTCGTGATTGGCGGGCGCGTAGCTGATGTTGCCGCTGTCGTAGTCCTTCTCGATTCCGCCGATGCGGTGTTCGAGTCCCGGCGTGCCCGGTTTCGCCCACGGACGCGCCAGTGTGTCGGGGTCGCGCAGGTAGGGCTGGAAGCCCTCCGCCTGGGTCCTGAAACTCGCTGGCTCGCCGGCGAGGTCGGCAAAGTTCGGAATCTTCCAGGGTTGCGCGCCGTTGGCCAGATAGCCATCGGTGAGCAGGATCACCGGCGTCATGTACTTCACCGCCGTCTGCACCGCTTCCATCGCGGCATCGAAACAATCGGTCGGAGTCGAAGCGGCGATCACCGCGACCGGACACTCGCCATTGCGACCGTACACGGCCTGCAACAAATCGGCCTGCTCGGTCTTGGTCGGAAGCCCGGTGCTGGGACCGCCACGCTGTACGTTGACGACGACCAACGGAAGTTCGGTCATCACCGCAAGACCGATCGCTTCGGTCTTCAGCGCCAGCCCCGGACCGCTCGATGCCGTCACGCCGATGGCGCCGCCGAACGACGCACCGATCGCCGCACCGATCGCCGCGATCTCGTCCTCGGCCTGGAACGTCACCACGCCAAACTGCTTGTGCGCGCAAAGTTCGTGCAGGATTTCGCTAGCCGGAGTGATCGGGTACGAACCGTAAACCAGTTGCAGACCGGCCTTGGCAGCGCCGGCCATCAGCCCCCACGCGGTGGCCTGGTTGCCGGTGATGCTGGTGTAGAGACCGGGCGCGATCGAAGCGGGTCTCACTTCGTACCTGGTACCGAACAGTTCGGTGGTATCACCGAAGTTCCAGCCCGCCTTCAGCACGCGCGTGTTGGCTTCGACCAGTGCCGGGGTTTTCTTGAAGCGCGCCGCGATCCAGCGCTGGGTCTCCTCGGTGGACCGCTGGTAGAGCCAGCTACACAGTCCGAGCGCGAAGAAGTTCCTGCAGCGCACCATCGAACGCTGCGGCAGGTCCATGTCTGACAACGCCTTCGTGGTCAGGCGCGTCATCGGGATCTCGAACACCCGCCAGCGCGCCAGTTCTCCGGTCTTGGCCGGATGGTCGGCGTAGCCGGCCTTGGCGAGGTTCGATTTCGAGAACGCGTCACCGTCCAGGATCAATATGCCGCCGGCCACCAGATCGCCGACGTTGGCTCGGAGCGCGGCCGGATTCATCGCCACCAGCACGCCGGGTGCGTCGCCCGGAGTCAGCACCTTCTTGCTCGAGAAGTGCAGTTGAAATCCGCTGACGCCGGCCAGCGTGCCAGCCGGTGCGCGAATCTCGGCGGGATAGTCGGGGAGCGTGGCGATGTCGTTACCCGCCAGCGCCGACTCGGTGGAAAACTTGCTCCCCGTCACCTGCATGCCGTCGCCGGAATCGCCGGCGAAACGGATCACCACGGTGTCGACGACTTCGAGCCGTTTGGAGGGAGGAGAGCTGGAGGGTTGCGACATGCCGGGGCTCCTGGAAACGCGTCGCCGCACTCGCCCGCGCGACTGCGACTGCGTTGCAATCAACGAAGTGTACGCTCGTACATCGACCGCAACAAAATCCGCGCGCCCGAAAGTGCTCAGACGCTAGTGCTGAATTGTGCGCAGAAACCCAATTGTGCGATTTGTCAAAAAGACTCGCGCGCGGCGAGTGCGTGACTACGGGACCTCGCCGGCAGCGTTGCTCGATTCGGCCGGCGGTCTGGTCTTCCAACGCCGGTGCGCCCAGTTCCACTGCTCGGGATAGCGCCGAACCGCCGCTTCGATCGCGGTGGTATAACGCTGCGTCAGTTCCGCGATCGCACGCGCTCTGGCATCGCCCTTGAGACGCAGCGGCGG
>JACRCR010000046.1 GCA_016218925.1 Deltaproteobacteria bacterium
GCTACTACGACGGCACCGGCCAGGTGCAGCCTTGCCGGCAGATGGACGCGATCTTTGCCGAATCGGGGCTTTCCAACCGCGTATGCCTGCCGCAGGGGCTCGGGAGCGACTGCAGCGAGGTCGACGTCACGGTCGTCTCGAGGGACAGCTACCGCGTCGCACTGGGCGATCTGGACGCCGACGCGGACCTCGATGCGGTCTTCGCGAACTACGGAGCACCCAACCGCGTCTGCCTCAATGACGGAGACGGCGACTTCTCGTGCAACGACGTCAGTGCGGATGTGAATGACGCCACGGATGTCGCGCTCGGCGATCTGAACGGCGACGGATTCCTCGACGCGGTCTTCGCGAACGACCTCTACGGCACCAACGGCGGACTCAACCGCGCTTGTTTCGGTGACGGGATCGGCGGGTTTTCCGCGTGCAGCGACGTCGCCACCGACACGTACGACAGCTACGGGGTCGAACTGGGCGACCTGAACGGCGACGGCGATCTCGATGCCGTGTTCGCGAATTACGACCAGGCGAGCCGTGCCTGCATCGGGGACGGAGCCGGCGCATTTTCGTGCAGCGACGTCGGCAGCGACGTGTTCCGCTTCAGTGATGTCGCGCTGGGCGACATGAACGGCGACGGCGATCTCGACGCCGTGTTCGCGAACGACACCTACGCCACAAACGGCGGTGTCAACCGCGTCTGCTTCGGCAACGGAGCCGGCGGTTTCTCCGGGTGCGGCGACGTCGGCACCGACGCGAAATTCAGCCTCGCCGTCGCGCTGGGTGACGTGGACCGCGACGGCGACCTCGATGTCGTCGTCGCGAACTACCGCAACGAGGGCAACAGCGTCTGCCTGGGTGACGGCGCCGGCGCTTTTTCTTGCAGCGACATTGTCGGTGAAGCGCGCAAGAGCGATGGGGTCGCATTGGCGGATACCAACGGCGACGGCGACCTCGATGCCGTCTTCGCGAACTACGGACAACCCAGTCGCGTCTGCATCGGCGACGGCGCCGGAGGCTTTTCGTGCAGCAACCTGAGCGACGACGCGAATTATTCGAGCGGAGTCGCGCTAGCACACCTCAACTGACAGCCGGTGCGCCAAGACCCCACCCCGCCACCGGGCGCGGGCGGGGTCTTGGCGCACCGCAAACCTCACGAACAGTTCGGTTCGCGCCGGCCTCACGCCGGCGCGCGCATGGCCGCCTGCCACGCCGCCGCCCGAGCGATCCAGGCGTCGCGGTGCGCGCGCCGGTTTGCATGAGGGCCGCTCCGGCAACAAGGATGCGACCCCACGCAACGGAGCACCAAACCCATGGCCACCATCATCTTCAACGACTGTCGCATCCTCGATACCGCCGCCGGCAGCTACCGCGAGGGCTCGGTGCGCGTGGACGGCCAGGCCGTCGCCGAGCTGAGCGAGAGGCCGATCCACGCCGGCAACGCCCGCGTCGTCGAAGGGCGCGGCCGCGTTCTGATGCCGGGGCTGATAGACGCGCACGTCCACGCCTCGATCACGACCATCAACCTTGCCGCGATGGCCGCCAAACCGGCCAGCCTGGTCGCACTGGAAGCAGCCGAGATCCTGCGCCGCATGCTATCGCGCGGTTTCACCACCGTGCGCGACGCCGGCGGCTCCGACTACGGGCTGGCCGAAGCGGTCGAACAAGGGTTGATCGAGGGGCCGCGCATCTTCTACAGCGGCCGGGTGCTGAGCCAGACCGGAGGCCACGGCGACTTCCGCCCGCGCGCCGACGCGGCGCCGATGTGCGCGTGCACGATTCACAGCAGCGGCTTCTCGCACGTGGCCGACGGCGTCCCGGCCGTGCGCCGCGCGGCCCGCGAAGAACTTCGCCGCGGCGCCAGGCAGGTCAAGATCATGGCGTCCGGCGGCGTGGCTTCGCCGTCGGATCCGGTCTGGAACGTGCAGTACTCGCCCGATGAAATGCGTGCGATCGTCGAAGAGGCGGCCTCGTGGCGCACCTATGCGATGGCGCACGCCTATACGCCCGAGGCGATCACCCGCGCGGTCGATGCCGGCGTGCGCACCATCGAGCACGGCAACCTGATCGATCGCACCACCGCCGAGAAGATGGCCGCACTCGGCGCGTTCCTGGTACCGACGCTGGTCACTTATTTCGTGATCGATGAGATCGGCGGCGCACTCGGCTTCCCGGCCGAGAACCAGCGCAAGGTAAAGGAAGTGCTGCAAGCCGGCCTCGCATCGGTCGAGATAGCCAAGGCGGCCGGAGTCCAGATCGGCTTCGGCACCGACCTGCTCGGCGAAACCCACGATCAGCAGAGCCGCGAACTGCGCATTCGCAGCGAAGTGCTCAGTTCCGCCGAAATCCTGCGCTCGGCGACCGTTACGAACGCGCGGATCCTCGGCGAGGAAGCGACTCTCGGCGTGGTCGCCGAAGGCGCGCGCGCCGACCTGCTGCTGGTTGATGGCGATCCGCTCGCCGACATCACCGTGCTGGAGCAGCCAGAGCGGATCGTGGGCGTGATGAAAGCCGGGAAACTTCTGGTCGATCGTGGGGTGTAGCGGTCTGTCGCGCTACTTAGCGCCGAGCTTGATTTCGAAGAACAGATCGTGTTCCTCGATCGAACGCGTGAAGGCTTGGCTCGCTTCGTCATCAACACCACGGTCGAGCCGCACGATCCGGTGCCGGCACTTCTCCTGCAAACGCTCGAGCAGCGGGCCGAAAGGCATCTTGCTCCAACCGATCTTGTTGGCCGTCGTTTGATGGACAGGAATGAAAGCGGACAGGCGCCGGCTTTTCATCCGCTCCAAACCCTTCTCGCGAAGGGTCGCGTTGTGGCTGGCATGGTGGCCAACCTTGTAGAAAACCGTCCGCGAGAGGAGATCTGCTGCGTCGATCCCATCTCGGTCGAACTCCGCACTGTCCCAGGACATCCAGTTGCCGACCTGAGCATCCGCCGCGAATAGCAGTACGTCTCCGCCTTCGCCGAGTTCGAATGCCAGAACCAAGCTCGTGTTGTTGGTGTCGCTATCGAGCATCAACGCCAACTCGCTCGTCAGTGCCAGCCAGTCCTCCTCGATCCGTCGCCAGATCGGCGCTGAGTCAGGGGCGTCAGTGCGGCTTCCCGCATTGAATCCGTAGCGGGACACGAAAAAATGGTCAGTCTGCGCTTCCTCCGGGGAAACGCGAAAGAACGCATCGAATGGCTTGTATCGCTCATCCTCGCCGTCCTCGGAACCCGACGTAGCGGCTGCGGCTGCCAGGAAGGACGCAGATGCAGAAAGGCGCATTCCCTCTTCGTACGTTTCCGGGTCTCGTTTGGACGGCAGGTCCTTCTTGATCGCCTCCCGGTCACGCGGTGGTCCGAGCACATAGACACGAACTCCACCCACCCGCGGGAGGCTCCCCTCGTCGCCTGGGCTGAGATATTTCTTGGGAGCCGCGTGGTCTTTCAGGAAGGATAGCGCTTCCCGAGTCTTGTCTCCCTTTGCACTCAAGTCTCCCGGGCCGAAAAAATCCAGCAGGGATTCCGTAGCCGCGCGGGCGAGCGCCGAACGCCAGTCGTCGCGATCGTCCGGTCTGACGGCTTCGTGCGCTACCGCCTGCCACTGCCTGAGCGCCGCGCCGAGCTTCTTGACACGCTCGCCACGCTCGCGGCGGATGGCGGCGGCCAGACGGTCTTCCGGATCCTCCGTCCACGCCATCCAGATCTCGCCGATGTCGATTTTCTCCTCGAAGATCTCGCGCGCAGTCTTGAAGCCGGAGACGTGGTCCCAATGCTCGTGGGTGACGACCACGACGTCGAGCCAACCTCCGCAGTCCTCGGCCAGCCTCTCGACGACCTCGGCGGTACGCTCCTGGCCCTTTGGAGCGCCCAGCACCACGCCACAATCGATCAGTATCTGCGCCTGCTTCATGCCCTGGCGGAAGGTCACCAGAAAGCAATCGCCCAGGCCCTGCCGGTACATCCGGACTGACGCTCCGATGGCCGCACTCATACTGCTTGCTCAGCTGCACGATGCAGCATGGCGAACGGCTCTTGGGCGTCGCGCATACCTCCGAAGTAGGTGGCTCTGAGGCTCCCGTCGCGGATGCCCGTCACGAACTCCTGCTGGCGGCGCAAGCGTGCGTCATCGGCTATCCCTTTGACGATGGCATACTGCAACCGACCGGTGTCGAGGTTGAAAATCAATGTGGCTCCACCACGAAAGTGCACGCTCTCGCTGACCGCATTCCTGCGTTTCTGCGTAATCGATACGACTGCATGATTCAACGTGTCTCCGTCGGGGCCGACTCGTTGGGCGGGGCGTACGCTGTGGATCTCGAACACCGCCACCCCGTCTTTCGCCTCCAAGCCGGGAAGCGACCCCTGGAACCGCAACGCCTGCGAAGTAGCCTCCTCCAGGTATACGCCCCAAGCACTGTCTCTACTGTGAATCCACCGCTGCAGCTTCGCTGCCAAATCCCTCGATGCCCCATAGTAGGCTCGCCGCGAGGTGCCGAGATTTTTCAGCTCGCTCATATACTCGCGCAATTCCTCCGCGAACTTCATATCCTTTCTGGCGTAGGTAGTGCTTCGGACCACCGGCCAGCGCAGGCTGTCGATCGACAAGGTCCGCACATCGCGAGGGTAGATGCCACGACGGCGGAAGGCCTCGATAAACGCGACCCGGTATCCGAGGTCATCGTCCGGAACCAAGTCGGAGTCCGCAGTGATGATGGCGCGGAGATAGTCCCCGAAAGTGATATCGACAGGCGGAGTGTAGTCCAACGCACGTACGCACATGTTGAGCACATGCTGCGCTGACCGCGCGGCCTCCTCCGCAAGTCGGTTGACCAGGTCGGGGTGAATCGCGCCTTGGGGTAACACGCCGGTCCCGCTCGTCGCTATGCGGTACAGATCCGCAACGCGCGCGCGATAAATCGCCAAGAAAGCATCGAAGATCGCCGCGACAAGAATGGCACCTCGCTCGTGAGGTTCCTCTTTGCGTTGGTAGTCCTCGGGATCGGGCTGCCGAGGTCTCCACTGTTTGGTTACAGGATCGACCTCGCCGATCGCGTCTCGCAGGGCGCCATGGAGCCCCACCCCTCGACCGAATTGTCGCGCCAGTTTCCCGAGTTCGTTCTCGCTGGCCAGGTCGCCCCGTGTGCGAGAGATTTGATGGCGTAGTACCTCCGGAAAGCTGAAGTGCTGAAAGAGGGCGACGATGTCCGCGATCGCTTCGTGAAACGCCAGGGAATCAGGATTGGTCGGCTCGGTGTATCGCCTGTGTAACCCGTCGAGCAGCGCATGAGTCGTTTCGTGCGCGATGACATCGTGAGAGAGACACGTGAAGACTGTGCCTCCAGGAAAATGTCCGTCGGCACCTGTGGACGGGGGTGCGACGAAGTATCCGAACAATAGCGCCTTCTTGGTAGGGCTATAGTAGGCGTTGGCCTCGCGAAGCGCGTGCGGATAGATCCGCAGACGCCGTACGAAATCGCTCCTGACACCGGATCGACCATTCGGCTCGTCGGAGCGGGCAATGTGGGGTGCCCAGAAGGCGTAGCGCCCCAGAGCGCGTTCGAAGTTTCTGATCGTCGTCATGGCAACCGCGTAGACCATCTGCTGGTGAAATTGCGGGTTGCCCTCGGTGGGCGCGAGTCCGTCCTGCGCCAGTACGAGCGGCGAATCGAGATTGATAGGCGCATAGAAACAGCGGCTGGCCGGATCGTAGTCGATGACTTCGAGGTATTCTCCCACCGGTCCCTTGCTGAGTCCTTCGTCCGCTTCACCGCCCTCGAAAGTCTCCGTTTCCGAATCCGTCGTGCGCAGGCGCTCGGCGGATTCCTCCCAGGGAACCTTGAACACTACCTCGTTGACCAACGCGGTATCGACCTGCTGAGAGAGGCTCGGGTCAAAAGCGTAGCCGCGCAGTCGGCGAAATGGCGGCGCAGCCACGGGCTCCTCTCTCGTGGTGACATACTGACTGGATCTCGGCTTCATGGGTGAAGCTTCCACCCTCGGCATCGGTGACTCAAGAGCAGCGGGCGACCGGCGTCACATCCACCCGGGCGTCGCGACGACGGGCGTCGCCGACCCGGCCAAGCGGCGTTACCAGAGAGCCGCGCTCGGCGTTGGCGCCTTGCCTGCGTGACGCAGCTCACACGATGCGCGCCGCCACACGCGTCCGGGAGCAAGCCTGCGGGCCAGGACGCAAACAAGCAGGCGGAATACCGGACACGAGCCTTCCTTCAGCCTCGCACGGAGTCGATCGTCGGGGCGCGAGAGGCGCCTTCGTGCCGAGACACGACTGGCCAACGCCCGGAATGTGCCGCGCTGAAATCCGCCAGCGGTCTGGCGGCACGACCCGAGCCAGCTTCCGATCCGAGGGCGACCCGAATGGTCCGCCACGACGAGACAGGGAAGGATCGCGCGACGCCATCCGTCCGCAAGGAGGGATCCGCGAGAAGAAACCAGGACCAGCCTTCCGCTTCGTTGCAACAACTCTGATGCTTGTTGGCGCCGGAAACAGCCCGGCGCTCTCGTTGGACATGCCGGCGTTCGAACTGCCGCTACCCGTTGCCGCAGACGCGGCGTTGGAAGAGCCGGAGCGGTCGGATCATAACCCTGCGCTTGCAACCGACGATGCCGGTACCTGGATCGTCGCCTGGAATTCCAGGGATTCGATGTACGGAACGATCAGATACGACGAGGGCATTCTCTTCGCCCGGTCGACCGACCACGGATTCAGTTTCACGGCCGCGCAGCCGCTCAACCCAGATGCCGCGACCGACTATTCGCAGAGTGTTTGGGGCGACCACGCCGAGATCTAGGCGCTCGCCGCCGACGCAAACGGCAATCGCCAGCATCCGAACGCCCCCGGGGTTGGACTGCCTCGCCCCTGCCAGGCATGGCTCCTCGTTGCGCCTTGTCGCCGCCCGCGGCTTTGCGGCCAAGAGCGATCGAGACGGGAACTCTTCCGCCGAGGGCCGCTCGGGGCCGCGGCGGCGCAGATTTCAGCCGTGAGCGGGCATTCTTCGCGGACCCCTATCCTCGACACCACTCTCGGTACTCCGACAGTTCTGCGTCGAGTGCGGCGGCGTCGATTCCGACTTGCGCCAGCGAGCGGTCGAGCAGGTACGCGTGCCGTCGCCGCTCAGGATGTTCGCGCGGGACGCTGCTCGGCACCGGGCCTTCCATGCACGCGGCGTAGACGCGTTCCATCGTGCCCGGGAGGTCGCGTACATAGTCGTCGAAACGGATCACACAGCGGCGGGGACCCTCCGGCGCGGTGTACCAGGCCCGCTCTACCTCGCAGTATTCCGGCTCCGAGCGGATCATCGCCTCGGCCAGCCAAGGCCACGGTGGAGCACCCAAGGTCTCGTCGATCGGATTGGCGCGCAGGTAGTTGATGCCGCTCTGCAGACGCTTGGCGGGATCGCGAATCACGGTGAGGAAGCGGGCGTCGGGAAAGCGACGCGCAAGCGCGGGGGCGGCGCAAAGGAAGTGCCCCTTCGTGAACAAACGTCGGGGACTGCCATCGGCGGCGGGACCCGCTTCCAGGAGCCGCTTGCGACCGATGCGCTCGAGCAGCGCGACGAAGTCTTCCTCCCACTGGCCGCGGTTGGTGGGCAGCAGCCGGCAGAACGAGAACTCCTCGTCGGCCATGTCCGGACCGTAAAAGAGGCTCAGGGCGTTGAGGTGGGCAAGATAGAGCGCGACCTCGAAGGTGTCGGTGCGGAACGGGTCGCCTTCGTGTCGCTCGTGGAACTCCTCCGGCAGCATACGCTCGAATCTTTCGCGCACCTGCTCCGTCGTGACGAAACGTCCGATCGTCCTCGGCACCAGGCGCCACAGCCACAGGTACGGGAAGAGCGACTGCAAAAAGCCCGGCGCGACCAGAGTCGGGTCATCTTCGAGATAGCGTGCGAGTTGCGTGCTGCCGCTGCGACCGGCACTGATCTCGAAGAGCGGAGCACGAACGTCGATGGCATCGAGCTCGCGGCCGTAGAGAAGCTCGTCGAGCCACCAGGCCAGCGCCACGAACGGGATCATGCCGGCTTTGCGCAGCACCGTGAGCGTGAGCCACAGACGCTGCCCGAACGAGAGGCCGGGCGGCGGCGGCATTTCGGTCCACGCACGGCGCAGGTAGCGCGCGATCTGCGCCCCACGTGGAACGTTGGGCGGCCGTCCGAAGACGAATGCGAGCGGGAAATACAGTGCCCACAGCGGCAACGCCAGAGCGTGGAGAACCGCGAGCGCGGCCAGGCGGCGAGCGATACGGCCGGCGAGCGCCGCTCCGCTTACGCCGGATCGCGGCGGCTCGCCCGGCAGATGGTCGGCGATGGCGCTGGCGTCGATTCTCAGGCTCATTCGAGGTCTTGCCGGATCAACTCTTGCTGATAACACCCGTACGCCTTCGATCGATCGTGCCCGGCGCCACCCGATGGGCTTGGTCGCCGCGGCTGGAGAATACGCAGTCCTTCGGCCTCTTTCCAGTCGGTCGACCTTGGACGAGCGAACCGTCGAAGGTGGCCGGCGCCGGTTCGAAGTGCCACTTGCGGCAAAGACGCTTCGCACCGCCGCGGGTCAGGTTGTGACAAGCGACATCGAAGCACCGCCGTCCGCTCGCATTGGGTCGCTGGTGACGGCGTGCTACCTTCGGCGGCGATGAGCCGAAACCAATCGGTGTCGATGCCACGGACGCGAGGCCCGCGCCCGTGGCGCCACTGCGGCATCGACGCGCGGCATGAGGAGCTCCCGACGAATGCCTGAACACACGGCCAAACGACGCATGCTGGTAACCGGCGCCAGCGGCGGCATCGGCGGCGCCATCGCGAGCGCGTTGGCGATGGATGGGTTCGACGTCGCGCTGCACTACCGCAGCCGCCGCGACGCAGCCGAGACCGTGGCGGCCACGATCGAAACGGCTACCGGCGAGCGCCCGCGGCTGCTGTGTTTCGACGTCGCCGATCGCGCGGCCACGGCGGCCGCGCTGGGCGCCGACCTGGACGCCCACGGTCCGTTCTGGGGAGTCATCTGCAACGCCGGCATCCACGCCGACGCGCCGCTGCCGGTGATGAAACCCGAAGCCTGGGACAGCGTGATCCGCACCAACCTCGACGGCTTCTACAACGTCGTGCAACCGCTGGTGATGCCGATGGTGCGGGCCCGCGCCGGCGGACGCATCGTCGCCATCTCGTCGATCGCGGGGATCGCCGGCAACCGCGGTCAGGCCAACTACGCTGCCTCCAAGGCCGGCGTCATCGCGGCCGCCAAGTCGGTGGCGCAAGAACTTGCCAAGCGTGCCATAACGGTCAACTGCGTCGCGCCGGGCCTGATCGAAACCGACATGATCGCAGGAGCGCCGCTCGAAGAGCTCCTCAAGCTGATTCCGATGCGCCGGCTCGGCCATCCCGGCGAGGTCGCCGCAGCGGTCGCGTTCTTGTGCTCGCAGGGCGCTGCCTACATCACCGGCCAGGTACTTTCGGTCAACGGTGGCATGCTGTGAGGGCCAACCACGCGCTGCGTACGCGATCGACCCGGCTCGCAGACCGTAGCGCCTGAATCCGCATGGGCAAGATCACTGTCGGCTATCAAGACGGTTGCCTGCATCCGCTGGTGATCACCAAGGCCTCGGTCCGGGTCGCCCGCGTGCTGGGCGCCGACGCGATCTGGGTTCCCGACCACTTCATGGGCTTCGCGCCGAAATGGCTGTGGACGCCCGAAGTGGTGCCCGCCGCGCGCACCATCCACTCGATGGATGCACTGTTCGATCCGGTACCGATCCTGACGTGGGTGGCGCTGAAGCTGCGCAAGCCGTGGATCGGTACCTCGGTTACCGAACCGATCCGGCGCCATCCGATGTCGCTGGCCCAGACCTTCGTCACTCTCGACCACATCTCCAAGGGCCGCGCCGTGCTCGGCATCGGCAACGGCCTGCGCGAAAACACCGAGCCGTACGGCCTTCCATGTACGGAGCGCGTGGCGCGCCTGGAAGAGGCCCTGAAGATCATCCATCTGCTGTGGCAAAGCGCGGGCAGACCGATCACGTTCGAAGGAAAGTACTGGCAGCTTCGCGACGCGGTCTTCGATCTGCCTCTGTATGCGGGCCGGCCGCCGCGCCTGTTCATGGGCGCACATTTCCCTCGCATGCTGCGCATGTGCGGGCGCTACTGCGACGGCTGGCTGCCGGGACAGAAGATTGGCGGAACCGAGTACGCGCAGCGTCTCGCACTGATCGACCAAGGTGCAGCCGAGGCGGGACGCTCCATGCAAGGTTTCACTGCCGGTCAGACCCTGCTGCTGGCGATGGGTAGGAGCCGCCAGCAGGTTCTCGGCAAGGCCTTGAAGAACGAGTACGTCGCTTACATGGCGTGCGGGCTGCCCCCCGACATCTGGACCCAGTGCGGCCTGCAACACCCGATGGGCGCGGGCTTCATGGGCTTCCTCGACATCGTTCCGTCGCGCGTCACGCCCGAGCAGATCGACCGCGCGCTGGATCAACTGAGCCCCGAACTGCTCGACCGTCTGTTCTACATGGGGAGCGTCGACGACGTGCTCGCGCTGGCGGCGCCGCTGGCCGTGGCCGGCTGCAACCACTTCATCATCGCCAAC
>JACRCR010000227.1 GCA_016218925.1 Deltaproteobacteria bacterium
CGCGAAGGCGGTGCGCCGTAGTGAGCCACCGCGTACCGCTCCATCTCGCGCGAGTTGCAGACCACGCGACGCGACGCCGCCAGCGCGCGGCGCATTAGCAGACGCCGCAACGGATGCGGCTCGGGCTTGCAGTTGCGGGCCGAGGTCACCAAGGCGATTCGGGCACTCAGCCGCGTGGCCAGATAGGTGTAGGCACTGGCGAGAAACAGGAAAGCATGAACCACTTCGATGCGGTCCTCGCGCAGCGCGCGCGCCAGCGCGACCACACGGCCGAAGTCGAAACTTCCGCGAGCCTCGAAAGTTCGCACCCGCACGCCGGCCGCGCGCAAACGCGCTCCGTAGGGCTCGTCCTTGGACGATAGGCAGTAGACGACGACATCACACGCCGATTCGCGACCACGCTGGCCTTCACGCCCTCTCGCCAATCCGCGCGCGAGTTCATAGAGCTGGCTCTCGGCCCCGCCGTAGGTGAGCTGACCGATGACGAGTCCCACCCGCAGCCGCGCGTCGCGGTGTCTGTCTTTGTCGGCCATCTTCGGCTCATATGCGCCGGATGTGGTCCCCGGCGATCCCCTTGAAAGCGTTGCGCGTGTCGATCACCAGCGACGCAGCGGCGGCTATCGCCACGCGGTCGAAAGCACTGTGGTCGGTCAGCAGCAGCACGGCATCGGCGCCCGCGATTGTCGCCCGGTCCAGGGCCACCGAACGCAGCGTGCGCCCGCGCAGCTGGATCTGGGCGACGAACGGATCGGAGAACGAGATCTCGGCCCCTTTGTCGAGCAACAGCGCCATCACGTCGAGCGCGGGAGATTCGCGTACGTCGTCGACGTCACGCTTGTACGCCACGCCCAGCGAGAGGACCTTCGAGCCGCGCAACGACTTGCAGCGGTCGTTGAGCGCGTCGGCAACCTTGGCAACGACGAACTCCGGCTTTTCGGCGTTGATCTGTGCCGCCAATTCGATGAAGCGAGGCTCGAATCCCTCGGCCCGCGCCTTCCAGGTCAGGTAATGGGGGTCGACCGGGATGCAGTGGCCGCCCAGTCCGGGGCCCGGGTAGAACGGCATGAAGCCGAACGGCTTGGTAGCTGCGGCGTCGATCACCTCCCACACGTCCATGCCGAAGTGATCGCACATCATCGCCAGTTCGTTCACCAGCGCGATGTTGACGCTGCGAAACGTGTTCTCGAGCAGCTTGACCATCTCGGCCACGCGCGTCGAACTGACCATCACGACGGTGTCGATGCAGCGGCTGTAGAGCGCACGCGCGGCAGCGCTGGCGCCGGGCGTGTGACCTCCGACCACTTTGGGAATGCTGCGCGGCGCGAACTGCTTGTTCCCCGGATCGGTGCGCTCGGGCGAGAAGGCGACCTCGACATCCTTGCCCGGCTCGAGACCCGCCGCTCTCAGACGCGGCAACACTATTTCTTCGGTGGTTCCCGGATAGGTGGTGCTCTCGAGTATCAGGAGCTGCCCCGGTCGCATGTGTGCCGCCAGGGCATCGACCGCGTCGATCACGAACGAAAGATCCGGCTCACGGGTCTTGCGCAGCGGAGTCGGAACGCAGACGTTGATGGTGTCGAGGCCGGCCACGGCCGCGAAATCCGCGGTGGCATCTAGCAGCCCCTTGCCGACCAGCTCCGCGACCCGCGCCGACGGAACATCGAGGATGTAGGAACGACCCTGGTTGACCGCCGCGACTTTCGAATTCGAAACGTCGATCCCGGTAACGCGCATCCCCGAGGCGGCCAGTTCCACCGCCAGCGGCAGCCCCACGTAGCCGAGGCCTACGACGCCAGCGTGGGCCTTTCCGCTCGCGATCTTCTCTTCGAGTTTGTTGATCATTCTCTGCTCCGCTCTGCTCCGCTCTGCTCCGCTCTGCTCCGCTCTGCTCTGCTCTCGTCCAATTGCCCTACTCCGCCTCGGGATCATCCGGCGGCTCTGCGTTCACCACCTGCGCACCGCGCACGGCATCGACATCGGCCGCGCGGATCGCACGCCTGGGCTCGAAGTCGTACAGCACACGATATGGACCTACCCGCTGCTCGGCGTAGCGCACCCGACGGCCTTCGAGCAACCCGAGCAGGGCGAGATGTTGGCGCTTGGTGGTCTGATCGTCGCGGAACACGTAGCAGATGGAGTCTGCGGTCTCCACGGCGGCGTCGTAGGCCGGATAGCGATCCTTTTGCAGCGGCGCGAAGACCACCCGCTCGGCGCTCGCGAAGGACAGGTGGTAGAGAGGCGAAGCGCTGTAGCAGGCGCCGATGCCCCTGCCTTCGAGAAAAGCCAGCAACTGGCGGCCGCGTCCTTCGTCGGCGGCCGCCGGCAGCGACGCTGCGTCCACCCAGCTCGCCAGGTTGAGCAGCAGGGCGCCGGCAATACCGGCGCGTAGCACGCGGCCCGGAGCCCCCTGGGCCCGTGCGGCCAGTACCCCGGCCATCAGAGCGCCCAGCGGGTAGGCCGGTAGCATGTAGCGAGGACTGACGTAACCGACCACGAACGTGACGAGCGCGAAAAGCCCCAGCAGTTGGTCCGAGCCGATCACGTCCCAGCCCGCCCGGCCCCGGCGCGGGCGCGCGGCCCACAGCCCGGCACCGAAAACTCCCAGCGGAACGAAGAAGAGCACGCGGCGAAGCGGTGCCAGCGGGCCGCCGGTGCGCGAATCCTGGCTCATTCCCAGACGCTCGACATCGGCTCCGGGCGGAACGCCAAACACGATGCCGAGCTTGTCGAGCCCGTCGCCGAGCGCTTCTACTCTCGCCGCCAGGCCTCGGACCGCCCAGTTGTGATCGCGTTCCTCGACCTCGACGCGGTTCATCACCAGGGCTTTGCGTGCAAGACTGCGCACCGTGGCCAGCGGGTGAACGATGTTGTAACCGAGCAGCAGACACGAACCGAGCGCGAGGCCGGCGGCGGCGTGACGCCAGCCGCGCCGGTCTTCGCGTCGCAGCACCAGCAGCAATCCCATCGCCACGAGGTAGGCGGCGACCAACTGGTTCACCCACAGCGCGATGCCCGACACCAGGCCGAGCCCGAACGCGGTGGCTCGGTCGCGCTGGTGGTAAAGGTAGAAGCGCCAGAACAGCAGCATCACCGCCAGCACCAGCACCACGTGCTCGACGAATCCGCCACGGGCCTTGAGATTCCATTGCAGGAAGTACATCGGTGCAACCGCGACCAGCGCGGTAGACCAGCGCGCAGCGGACACCGAATAGAATCGGTGCGCAAAACGGTACAACAGCACTCCTGTGGCGATCGAGAACCCGAAGGTCACCAGCCGCAGTGCGAGGAAGCCGTACCCGAACACCGCGAACGAAGCGGCCGCGCAGTAGGCTTCGAGAGCACCGAGGTAGGACTGGCCGTAGAAGAACACCGGCAGCGCGCGTCCCTCCGCGATGTGCTTGCCCATCAGGCCGACAACCCCTTCGTCCGCCAGATAGACGTCGACCTCTCCGCCGCTGACCAGCCCGTAGTGGGTCAGCATCCACAGACGCCAGCCCAACCCGACCGCAACCAGCGCGAAGAAAAGACGGCGACTCACGTTTCCTACTGCAGGTAGCCCAGAGACCTCAGGGTCTCCGCGGTCTTCGCGTCGAGCACCACCGCACTGACGCCTTCGGTTCGGACGCGGCGGTCGAAGAGACCCCAGCGTCCATCGAGCCATTCACGCAGCGCCGCCACCATCGGGGCTGCGACCTCTCCGCGTGGCGCCAAGCTGCGCTGCTCGCCGGGATCGGCGGCCAGATCGAACGTCGACAGTCGCCGCGAGTTGAAATGCTGTATCACCTTGCGGCGCGCGGCGAGCTCGGCTACCTGCACGTTGAGCGTTCCCTTGCGGTAGAGCTCGGCGAACACGGCACGCTGCGGGTCGCGCCTGGTGCCCGCCGGCTTACCCACAAACGCGTCCGAAAGATCGCGCCCCTCTACTCCTTTGGGGACCGCTATGCCGGTCAGCGACAGCACCGTCGGCGCAACGTCAATGATGCTGGTCTCGTCCTCCACCACCGCAGTGGCCGGCCTGAGTCCGGGCACGTCGATGACCAGCGGAACCCACAGCACCTCCTGGTACAGCGTGCGGTGATGACCCTTGTTCCCATGTTCGAAGAACTCGTCGCCGTGATCGCCGACCACCACGAGGATAGTGCGGTCGGCAACGCCGAGGCGCCCCAGTTCGGCGCGCAGCCTGGCCAGATGATCGTCGACCAGGCGGATCTCGCCGTCGTACAGAGCGACGAGGTGCTCGAGGTCGCGCGGGTTCATGCCCGCACGGATCTTCGGATCGAAGTAGTAGTTGTCCCCGGTTATCGAGCCCTCGTAATCGGGGTCGAACATGGTGTCGTAGCCGGACCCCGGAGCGTAGTCGTAGTGCACGTCCCAGTAGTGCAGAAAGAGAAAGAACGGCCTCTGGCGATGTCCCTCGAGCCAGCTCGCCGCGGCCGCCTGCACCTTCGGAGCGGTGATGCTGTGGTAAGAGTCTTCGTTGGTCTCGAAGTACACGGTCGTGTCGTCGTATTCGTCGAAACCGCGCGCGAAACCGAAGCGCGAATTGACGTACGGCGCCGACACGATCGCGTGCGTGGCATACCCGGCGCCGGCGAACGCCTCCGCCAGGGTAGGCACGCTGTCGCTCAAGCGGCGATCGTCCGCTACCACGCCGTGACCCAGCAGCGAGCGGCCCGTCAGCAAGGAAACGTGGGCAGGCAAGGTCCACGACGTCGTGCTCTGGCAGTTGCCGAAGCGCACGCCCCGACCGGCCAGTGCGTCGATCGTCGGCGAGGTCGCGCGCGGGTAGCCATAGGCGCCGAGATGATCGGCACGCAGGCTATCGATGGATACCAGGATGACGTTGTAGCCGTTGGCCGGGGCCGCCGCGGCCGATCCAGCATCGCCATCGTCCGTGCGCCGCTCGGCGGCGGCGAGCGCGGTAGCGGACTCGCAAACACGCGCCAGCAGCGGCCAGCCGCCGAGCGCGAGCGCAGCCGCGATCGCCGCACCGCGAAGCGCTTGCCTGGCCAGCAGCAAACGCGCACCGGCCGCC
Organism: Deltaproteobacteria bacterium; assembly: GCA_016218925.1. Classification (GTDB taxonomy): domain Bacteria; phylum Desulfobacterota; class Binatia; order UBA1149; family CAITLU01; genus CAITLU01. The sequence continues at coordinate 5,036 of JACRCR010000227.1, forward strand.
GAGACCGCCAGCACCGCGACCGCAGACAGAGCACCGTCCTGGATCGCACTTCGCGCCAGCGCCTTGGCTACCTTGACGATCGTGCGGTCTTCGGGCGGCTGGAACGAAAACGCGAACGCCGCCACATGCACCGTCAGCGCGACCGCTGCGACCACGACCAGCGCGCGGACCAGACCGCGCGAAGCGCCCCGCTCGCGCGCGCCGGTGGCCCCGCCGCGGCCGATACCGAAGAGGCCGGCGAGCGGGGTGAGTACCAGGGCAAGTACCACCGCCACGGCCAGGTTGATCGCGACCAACTGCGGCGCCAGCGTGAGCTTGGCCGTCACTCCCTGGCCGAGAAAATGCGAAAGCAACGACGGCACCGCCGCACCGTCGCCGAGCGCGAACCACAGTTTCGTGAAGGCGTCGTAGCTCTGCACGGTGAAGAATCGGTACGGCGCAAGCAGGAAGTCCCGATACAGCACCGCCGCCACGACGGTCTCGGTCAGCGCCTGCACGACTCCAAGAGTCACGGCCGCTACGGCCAGATCTACAAGACGGCGTTTCATGGTTTGGCTTCTCGGGCCCGGTCCTGGCGCTTCAACGGACTCCTAGACCGCCGCGCCGCGACCGACGCCGTCCGTGTCGGCGAAGCCGACACGATCCCGGACGATGTAATGAGGTCTCTGTTTCACTTCCTCGAAAATGCGACCGACGTACTCGCCGATCACGCCGAGCGAGAGCAGTTGTACGCCCCCCAGAAAAAGCTGAATCACCACCGTCGACGTCCAGCCGCGGATCGTCACGTCGCCGAGCAGGCGCGCCAGCAGCAGGTATCCCATGTACCCGAGCGCGCTGGCGGAAACGAGCAGGCCGACGTTGCTGACGAGCCGCAGCGGTACGTAGGAGTAGGAAACCAATCCGTCGAAGGCGAGCTTGAGCAGCTTGCCAAGACTGTACTTGGACTCGCCGGCGAAGCGCGCCTCACGAGCATACTCGTAGCCGATCTGTCGGAACCCCGCCCAGGTTCGCAGTCCACGCACGAAGCGGTTGCGCTCCGGCATCGCACGCAACACCTCGACGACGCGCCTGTCGATGAGGGAAAAATCCCCGGAATCGAGCGGTATGTCGAGGTACGAGACCCGGTTCAGTATCCAGTAGAAACTCTTGTAAGCCGCGCGCTTGAAGACGTTCTCCTTGCGCGCCTGGCGCACCGCGTAGACGACCTCGTAGCCCTCACGCCAGCGCGCAACCAGACCCGGGAGCACCTCCGGCGGATCTTGCAGATCTCCGTCCATCGCGATGATGGCGTCACCAACCGCGTGATCGAGCCCGCATGTCACGGCGACTTGGTGGCCGAAGTTGCGCGAAAAGTTGATCGTCTTGAACGCCGGCGTACGGCGGTGGAACTCGCGAAGCAGGCGCTCGGAACCGTCGCGGCTGCCGTCGTTGACGAAGATCACCTCGTAGGGCTCGGCGATGACCTCGAGTACGTCGTGAAGGCGCCGGTACAAGGTCTCCAGCGTTTCCTCTTCGTTGAAGATCGGAATTACGACCGACACTCGCGGCCGCGCGCCTGCCTCGCTCACCTGCGTTCTCCCGCCTGCCTCATGATCCGCTCACGCTTGTATGACATCCGTCTGCTCGTGCGCTTCATCAGGCGCCTGGGCTCGTTGAACCTCGAGAAGCATCGCCTGCGGTCATCTCCGACCACCGCTTCGGGCAGACCAGGCGGCGGTACAACTCCTCGATCTGCGGCAACACCTTTTGCCAGGTCGCCGTCGCCAGAAAACTCCGCCGTGCGGCCTCGCCGAGACCCCGACCCCTGTCGGGTCGCGCCGCGCACGACGTGATGGCCGCCGCCATCGCCGCAGGATCATCGTCACGCACCACGATCCCGTCGACCCCGTCGCGGAGAACCTTCGCGCCGCAGCCGGCGGTCACCACCGCCTTGGCCGCGCTCATCGAATTCAGAAGCTTGATAGGATAGCCGGAACCCAATCGTCGCGGTAGCGCCAGCAGGTCACTTGCGGCAATTGCCGCGCGGGCCTCGGCGTAGCCGTGCACCTCGAGGGTCCGCACCCGCCCCGAAGCGGCCGACCCGGCGATGCGGCCCAGACGGGCACCTAGAGCCGGATCGAGCCGGTGCGAGGCCAGCAGCAGCCTGAGGCGGCCGCTGGCCGGCGGCGCGGCTTCGCCGGAGGCGGCGATCGCGAAGGCTTGCGCCAGAACCTCGAGGTTCTGGTAGGCATCGAGGTTGCCGCAATAGCCGACCACGAAGTCGTCCGGCTCCAGACCCAGCGCCATTCGCTCGGCAGCGCCCGCGAACAGCGGCCCGTCGTCGTCGACCGCAGGCGGGATCACCGCAAGCTGCTCGGGATTGCAGCCGGCCCGTGTGAGCCGTTCTGCGCTGTACCGGCACAGCGCTACGGTGCGATCGGCACGGGGCGGAATCGTGCGGTCCAGAGCCGCGCCCGCCAGCGCCGCCAGGCGCTTGGCCAGGCGGCCTTCGAAGTAGGTTTCGAGTTCATCGCCCAGCAGATTGTGGCTGTGGTACAGAACCGGGACCGAAGTCACGACGCGCGCGGCGATCGCCGCGGCTGCGGCTTCGTAGTTGTGCGCGTGGACGATCTCGATTCGCTCGCGGCGGCAGAGGCTGACCAACGCGCGCGCCAGCATCAGGTCGAGAACCGGCTTGAGCATCGTCGGCCCGGAGCGCGCGGTGTCGTCACCGGGAAGGCGCGGTGTGCGATGGTGGTGGTAGCCTTTGCCAAAGACCTCGAATCCCTGCCCGTACGTGAGCAGATGCACATGGTGACCCGCGCCGGCAAGGTGCTCGGCCAGCTGCGCGACGAAGACCTGCGATCCCTGCGCGGACGGAAACGGACATGCCGCCACCAGCGCGATGCGAAAGCTGCGGGTCATGGCAGATACCCGAGCGCTCGAAGACGCTCCTCGAGTTCGGCCTCCTCACGTGCGCCGTAAGCGCAGGGAACACCGGTGTCGGTCGAGGCGCTCGCAACATCGGCCACAAGCGGCGCGCCACCAGCCGCGCCGGCGACCACCGAGCGCCCGTCCATCGCCGGCGTCGCGCCGACCCCTCCCAGCGCAAGCGCGGTCACGCCGGCATCAGCCAGGCTACAGCCGCCCCGCGGCTGCGCAGCGCCCACGGCGGCGCTCACCTCAGCGGTCGGGCCGCCAATCACCATCAGTCCGAAGTCGCGATGAGAACCGCTGGTGCTCGCGCCTTTGGCGCCGCGCATCTCGCGCTCCGACAGGCGCCGCAGCGCGCTGGCTTCGGCGCCGCCCGCGCTGGAACCGGCGCAGTACGAGTAGCCGCCCGGCTCCCTCAGCTCGAAGATCAGATCCGGGGCCAGCGCCGCGAAAGGGCCGTCGAAGAGCTCGTCGCGCCGCCGCACCGCACTCACTACCGGACCGCCGTCGAACGGATCAAGCAACTCCTTTGCCTCCGCCTCCAGGTCGCGCAGAGCCGCACCGACGTCGCCCGGCTCCAGGACCCCCGCCGGCTCGCGTCCCCTCACGTTGAGCCACAACGATGGGTAGTACGGCAGTTCGTCGCTGAACGCGCGCGTGTGCGCCCATTCGATGCCCGCGAAACGCGCTCTGGACTCCAAGCGGGATGCCGCGCCGGGCAGCCGGCCGAACAGGCGCGCCTGCAGCGGCGGCGGTATCAAGCGCAGCGCGGCGCGGCGCAACGCCCGCGCACCAGCACCGCCGCGGTCGGACTCGAAACGCAACCAGCCGCGTTCGGCAAGCCATCGGTTCCAGAAGATCGCTCGGTCCGACGATCCGCCGCTGCCGTGATCGGAAACCAGCATCACGTCGGCGTCGTCACCGACGCTCGCGACCAGCCGCCCCAGCGCGCCGTCCAGCGCGCGGTAGACGTCGCCAATGGTCCCGCGCGGGCCGCGCCGCGCGCGCGGAGCGCCTTGGTCGTGGAACTGCCAGAAATGATGGGCAACGGTGTCGGACTCCATGTAGTGCACCGCGAACACGTCGAAGCACTGCTCGGCCAGGAGATCGCAGACAATGGTCGTGCGCAGGTCGATCGTGGCCAGAAGCCGCGCTGCGGCACGCTCGTGCCACCCTTCGTCGATGCGACCCTGGGGCACGCCCTCGATGGCGAGCGATCCGTAGATCGTCCGGAGCCGCGCGGCCAGCGCGGGAGGATGGCAGAAACCTTCGGCACCGCTGGCGCCGAGCGGTGTGTCGAAGCCGCACACTTGCAACGCGCAGGTCTTCTCGGCTGGATAGGTAGCCGGCATCGCGTATACGCCGACCCGTTTGCCGGCCGCCGCCAGCAAACTCCAGATGGTCGGCAGACGCCGATAGGTCGAGTTCACGAAGCGCACCCGGTAGGCGCCCTCGGCGCGCACTGCGAAATCGGTGATGCCGTGGCGAGCGGGACCCGCGCCGGTCATGAAGGTCGTCCACGCCGGAAACGTCACCGGCGGAACCGTCGAGCGCACGCGCCAGGCGCGCCCGCGTGCGAGCAGAGCCGCGAGCGCCGGCATGTCGCCCGCGGCTACGAAGTCGTCGATCACCTCGAAGCATGCGCCGTCCCAGGCGACGACGAGCAGCATCGCTAGTTGACGTAGCCGAGCGCGTTCAGTCTCTCTTTGGAGGCGTTGTCGAGTGCGCCGCTCTGGCCCGTCACCGCTCCCGACTTGGCGAGCGCGCGCAGGTGTTCGAGGTCTTCCTTCAAGCCGGCGATCACCTCGGGCTGCTCGCTTGCAAGGTTGCGGCTCTCGCTTGGGTCGGCCTGCACGTCGTAGAGTTCGAGCGGCGCCAATCCTCGCGGATTCCCCTCGTTGGCGAGAATCAGCTTCCAGCGATCCGTGCGCACCGACTCGAGTACGTTGCCTTCGTGGTCTTCCTCGGCGTAGAGCGCCGACGGTGCCTTCGCGTCCGAGAAGACGTCGCGGCCCTGGAAACACTCGGGAACTACCACTCCGCACGCTGCGACCATCGTCGGCGCGACGTCGAGGAGCTGGGCCGCCGACTTCACGCGCGTCCCCGCCTTCGCGTTCTTAGGCAGCTTGACCACGAAAGGCACGTGGGTTTCCTCGTCGTACAGCGTGGTGCCGTGCCACCAGCCCTGGTGCTCGTAGAACTCCTCCCCGTGATCTGCGACCAGCGCGATCATCGTATCGTCGTAGACTCCCGCCGCCTTGAGAGCTTCGATCAGGTTGCCGATGAAGCGGTCCATGTACTCGACGTTGCTCGCGTAGAGCCTCTCGAGACGATCGCGCTGCGAAGGATCGGGGTTGGGCGTATCGACACGCGCGACCGCAACGCCATTGTACGGGATCTCGAAGTAGGGGTCGTGGGGGTCCATGTAATGGATCAGCGTGAAGAACGGTTGCTTGGAGTTGCGGTCAACCCACGGCAGCGCCGCACCGTTGACGGTCTGGGCGTCCTGGTAGTAGTTCTGCACGAACTTCTGCTTCGCGAAGAAACGCTCGCGCAACAGACGCATGCCGCTATAGAAGATCAGCTTCGCAGCCGAATCGCCTGCACCGAAGAAGAATTCCGGAGCCAGGTAGTAGTATTCTTGAAAGCCCTGGTCGAAATGAAAGGACGGCGCGACATTGATGTTGGTCACGTAGCCCACCGTGCGGTAGCCGGCTTCGCGCATCGTTTCCGCAATGGTGGTCACGCCGTCGGGGAGCAGGTCGGTCTTGTACATGACCTTGTGCGAAGCCGGATACAGCGAGGTCAGGATCGTCGCCACCGATGGCCGCGTCCACGAAGATTGCGCGAAGGCTTTCTCGAAAACCACGCCGTCCTTGGCCAGCCGGTCGATGCCTGGAGTCTTCGTGGCCGTCGAACCGTAAGCTCCGACGTGATCGGCGCGCAGCGTGTCGGCGATGATCAGGATCGCGTTCGGCCCCGTTGCCGTTCCGGGCGATGGCGGCGCCGGAGTCGGAATTGCCGTGGCGTTGAGCACCGCGGAGGTGACGGCGCCGATCACCACCAGCACCACCGCCGCGATGAGCGTCGACACCACGCCCATGCGGCTGCGGCCCCAGCCCGCCACGATCCATCGCACCAGCACGAAGACGAGGATGGCGCCGGCCAGCAGGCCAAGATGCACCGCGATGCCGGTCTGACTCGAAATGGGCAGATTTTCCGCGAACAGATCGCGGATGATACGGAAGCGCACCACCGCCAGCGCGAGCAGCGCCGCTACCGCGCCGCCGCCCAGGCCGGCAGCGGCCGCGCCGTCGCGCGCTAGAAACGGCAGCACGACGCTCGCCAGTGCCGCCCCGCCGCCTAGCACTGCGCCGATCAATCCATACGCCACCGCGCCGAACAGAAAGACACCGAAGTCCTCGGCGCCGCCCCATACCGCGATGACGACCGCTTCACCGAGCCCGACCAGAGCACCACCGACGAAACCGCCGAGCACTCCCGCGAGAATCTTACGCAACGCCCCCATGATGCTACTGGCCTCCGGTCGCGGTCGTGACCGCGAGTGCGCGTCCGTCGTATTGCGGCGGAACCGGGACGCCGAGCAGGGTCAGGATGGTCGGCGCCAAGTCGAGGATCGACGGACTATCTTCGGCGCTCTTCGGACCGACCTTCAGGTTGCTCAGCAGGATGCCCTCGGTCACCGAAGTCTGCGAGGTAGCGTGGTCGCCGCTCCACTTCTTCTTGTTGTCTTCGAAGAGTCCCTCCGGCGCACCACCGAGCGGCGTTGCCGAAGAAACACGATAACCGGGCACCATCCCGATCTGCATGTCCTGGCCGTCCGCCAGACGCCCACCCTTCCATGTGTCTTTGGCAAGGTAGACCTCCGAGACTACCGGACGACTGGTCTTCGGATCTACCACCTTGCGCAGCCTCGACGCGATGTCCGCGGCCACCCGTTCGGCCTCCTTGCCGGCCTTGACGATACCTTTGCCTTCGCGTCCCTGCTGGTTGATGTAGATCCCGCCGACGCCGAGCGCGTAGGCCTGGGTCTTCGACCAGTCGACGTCCTGCAGGAACTTGCGCTCGGTCGACTTGGCGCCGCCCTTCAGCGTCATGAATCCTTGCTCGATCAACCACGAGTTCACGTTGAAGCCGCGGCGCCAACTGTGGAAGCCGTGATCGCTGATGATCAGCAGGACGTCGTTCAGGCCGAGTTTGGCCACAACCTTGCCGACGATCTCGTCCATGCGCTGATAGGTCTTCTGGATCGAATCGCCGTACCTGGCCGCCAACGCCTGATCGTAGGCCGGATGCTCGGGATCCATCAACCGGTACATCATGTGGGCCGTGCGGTCGGTCTCGACGAAAACCGAGATCAGCAGTTCGGTCTTCTTGTCCTCGAGCTCGTGCATCGTGATCGCTTCGGTCTCGCGGAACGTGCTCCAGATGTCCTGCATGAAGGCTTCTTCGTCGATACGTTCCTCGTTGAGCCCCCAGGTCTCGTGATTCCATCCCACGGTCTTGAAGTCTCCGACCGCGCGCTGGAGTTCCTTCGAATACGAAGGCGGCTGCGTGAGCACGATGGCAGGGTCGGCGGGGTCGTGGTTGATCGGGGAAAGATAGAGACGCAGGTTCGGTTCCACTTCCAGAACGCGAAAGCGCGCCATGCCGTGAAGGGTCGACAGCGGCGTCACCTGGAAACCGATGCGGAACCAGTCGCTCCAGCGCCCGACCTCGACGGTCTCGCTGCGGCCAGCGACTTCGATGTTCAGCGCGTCCTTGCCGGCCGCCTCGAGTTTAAGCGCAACGGTGAGCCGCTCGTGCGATTCCGACAGCGGGTTGGTGGGCCCTTCGATGACGGTCTCGACTTTCTTGGCGTTGGCGAGCGACAACACCTTGCCGCCGAGATCGGGGTCGGCCGCGTCACGCGGCGAAAGGTCGCTCGACCAGTAGTGGAACGTCCCCTCGCTGCCGCGCATGTCGGGAACGCCCAGGCCGCCCTGCTCGTAACCGTGCTCCAGCTCTTCGAGCGGATAGATGCACGGCACCCGCAGCACCACCGAGCGTTTGCCGGCTCGATCGGCGACCGTCCAGAAAGCTTGACCGGACATCGTCGAGGTGAAGGTCTCGGGCTTCTTCAGGAACATGCCGAAGCGGTACTCGGCCGGATGACTGACCGCTCCGGTACGATCGGGCAGGTACGTCTTGGGGTCGCGCAGGATGAAGTCGAAGATGCCGTGACCACCGGGGTTCAGTCCGGTGGTGAAGGAGGACCAGGCGGTGCACGAAGCCGGCGGCGTGGTTGTCTGCAGGCGCCGGAAGGTGCCCGCGTCCATCATCTTGGAGATGTTCGGCAGCTTGTCACGCCATTGTTCGACCAAGTCCGGGTCCACGCCGTCGAAGCCCAGCAGCACGACCCTGCGCGAGGGCGCAGGACCCGAGTCACGGCGCTGCTCGCCGCAACCGGCAGCGATCAGCACCGCCAGCCCCAGCGACAAAACCATCGTGGCCGAGCGCGCGAGGTCCGCGAGACTGCTGAGGGGGAATCGGTCGTAGACGGCTCGCGCAGGGATCTGCGACGATCGCGTAGCAGTAGTCATGATTGTGCTGGTCATCCTTCGAACTAGGTATCGACGAGGGTGTCGTCAGTGGTTTTTTCCATCGAGCAGCCGCGCGTACAACTCTTCCATCTGCCTCACCATCGCCGGCGCGCAATATGTGGCCAGAATGCGCTCTCTCGCGCAGGCGCCCACCCCGACGCGAAGTTGCGGGTCGCGCAGCAACGCCGCCACTCGCGCGGCCATCGAGACCGCATCGCGGGCCTCGGTCAAGAACCCGCTGCGGCCCTCCTCGATCACTTCAGGCGTACCGCCCACGGCGGTGGCGACCACGGGAAGCTGCATCGCCATAGCCTCCAGAACGGCGTTGGACATGCCCTCGCTCTGCGACGGGAGCACGAAGACGTCCAGCGCGGACAGCACCGCGGGCATGTCGGCTCGACGGCCGAGCAGGTGAACCCGCGCGGCCAGGCCGAGCTGCTCCACCAGCGCCGCTGGCTCCGGCGCCATCTCAGACTCGCCGGCAACGGCCAGATGGGCATCGGGGACACTCTTCAAGAGTTCGGCCATCGCTTCAAACAGCAGGCGGAACCCCTTCTTGGGCCGAAAGGTTATCGCGGTTCCAACCAGCGGTGCGTTGCCGATTCCGAGTTCTGCGCGCAACCGCCGGCCGGCCTCCACACCGACCGCCTGCGGGTCAAAACGAGCTGCGTCTATGCCGCTGGGAATCATCACCAACGGGGCCCGGATCTTCCCCTCGACCTCGCGCGTGAATCGCAAGACCTGCTGGGAATTGCCGGTCACGGCGTGCGACAGCGAGTTTGAAACCCTCACCGCCAGCCGCTCGGCGGCGCCTGAGGGGCGGTGCAGACCCCGCTTGCTGGTAACAACAGCCGGAACGGCGGCCAGCCGACCAGCCACCGCCGCGTAGAAATTGCCCCGCAACAGGTAGCCGTGGACGAGCTGCGGGCGAAGCTCACGCAGCGCCGTAGTCATGCTCGCCAACCCTCTGAGATCGCGTGGGTCTCGCAATGTCCCGCTCATTCCGAAAGTGCGTACCGGCAGGTCCAGCGAGCGGGCCTGGCCCAGCAGGTTCCCGGCGTCCCGAAGCACGAACAGACTCGGTGCGAAGCGGCTGCGATCGAGGAACCGCAAGACCTGGAGAAGATGGGTCTGGGTGCCGCCGGTGATCATCGACGCGATCACGTACGCAATGCGTCGCGGGTCTGTTGCCCGCCCAGCCGACAGTGCCACCGGTGATCTCCGCGAGAGGCAAGGTCGCGAGGACAGACCCTGCTGGAACGCAGCCGTAGACAGTACCAGAAGGACGAAACGGGGCCAGCGCGCTAACGGCGGAGGAAGGAATCGGTGGCGGCGAGCATGAGTCCGGACCTGGTGCTGGGTCCGAACGGCATGAACGGAACCCAGCCAGTGACCGGCGTCGGCTTCGCGTCCGCCTCGAAAGCCAGGATCGGCGCAACCAGGCCGGGCCCAGGAGCGACGATGATCTCTCCTCGCCCGTCCAGATCGACATCGGCAACGGCCAGGCGAACTCCGCCGGTGTAGTCGGGCCCGTACTGCGTGAAGAGGAAGCTGACTTCCTTGCCATTCACCTCGAGCGGAGTTCCATTGGCCGTCCACGCCCTTATCCAGAGTTGACCGCTGGCCGGCGCGGTAACGATCTCCGACGTGCCGCCGCCGTCGAGGTCGCCGACCGCCACCATCGTACCGACGTTTGGCACTCCCGCGGTACCTTCGGGAGGATAGGCCAGCCACTGGTCGATCAGACCGCCACCGCGAGTGAACACCCGCACCGCGGGCGATCCGACGATAGGCCCCGCCACCAATTCGTCGCCAGTAGCGTCGGTCAGATTCCCCGCCGCCAGATTCACGCCCACCGCGTTGACGGTCCGACCCCCGACCGTGTCGCCGGCCGCAAAGAGCGGGAACGTGTGGATCTGCGCCCAGGTACTGCGGCCGTGATCATCCGTGAAGTTGCGGTAGTAGATGTAGACGTCGGTGCTCGCGCCCGCAGCGTCGGCCGGCGCCGCCGCGATTTCCTCGCCGTCCTGGCTCGAGAGATTGCCGCCGGCGATGTTGATGCCACCGGCGTAACCGACCGGCCCTGGCAGGAACCGCGACAAGCGCGAACGACCACTCCCGGCGCGGTACACGACAACTTCCGGGCTGGTCGCTCCGCGACCGCTTCCGACCGCCAGCAACATCGCCTCCGGCTCGCCAGCGGCGGTATCGTCGACGATCGCGAGCGTCGCCGAGGCGCCCTTGTTTCGGCGCAGCGGCGCGATGTTGACTTCGCGCACATGCCCGAACGGATCGAAGCTCCGTACCAGCGTGCGCCGCGAAGCTCCGAGACCCGCGACGAACAGCCGGGTCTCACGTCCGCGGCGTCCGGCCAGGCGTGCCAGCGTGTGACCGTCGACACCTGACAAGACGTAAACGGCACCCGCCCCGCGTCTGCCGGCAGGCGCGTCGCCAGGAGCGCCCGCCGCAACGTCGCCGATGCCGTCGCCATCGTAATCGAAGCCACCGGCCAACGACTGACCGAGCCGCGCGCTCGCGCTGGCGCCACTGCGCGACCACAGCAGTCCCCCGCCCAGTCCGCTGAAGGCGTGAACCCTTCCTCCCTCGAGCTTGCCCTGCACAGTGGCGAGTGGAGCCGACGCAACGACATCGTCGACGCCATCACCGTCGACTGAACCGGGAACCACGACCGCCGTACCGAACGCCGCGCCAGCCTGAGGTGAAGGCTCCTCGAGAGTGCGCACCAAGGACCCGGCCGAGGTGTACAGCGCAACGACTCCCGCCTTGACCTTGGCCCCGACATCCTTTCCGATCGCCCCGACCCACAGATCCTCGACAGAGTCGCCGGACAGATCGGACGTGGAAGCGACCGCACGCCCCAGACGATCGTTGACCTCACCTTCCATGCGAGCGAGTTCGGCGAAAGGCGCCACGCCCGAGAGGATCTTGACCCGCCCATGGTTCTTCGGAACGGTGGTGGTGGTCACCGAGACCGTCGTCGTAGTCGTGGTGGTGGTCGTCGTAGAAGTCGTCGTCGTCTCGTCCGCCGCAGGCACGATGGTCAGACCGGGCCGCGTACCTCCGGCTACAATGGCCGGCGGCGCCGCAGCCGGCCACGGCAGGTGCGCAACGTTGGCCGCGACGACCAGATCGGGGTGTCCGTCCGTGTCGACATCGCCGATGACTCCCAGCGCGCTGGCCCAATAGTCGAACTCGTTCTCGCCGTCGTTACGGCCCAGCAGCGCGCCTGAAGCGCCAGACAGTATGAACGCCGCGCCGCGCCGTTCGCCGGTAACCCTCACGCCGCTGCCGCCAACGATCAGGTCGGCCTTGCCGTCCCCGTTTACGTCCGCGATCGCGGTCACGGACTCTCCCACGGTCGCATCTTGCGTGGTACCCGAGAAGGTCCAGCTGACGCCTGCGACAGAGGAGAACAGTTCGAGCTTGCCGGCCTGCTTGATCGTGCCGCCCTCTTCCTTGGGCACGTCGAACGTGGAGGAACCGATCGCGAGTTCGGCCTTGCCGTCTCCATTGACGTCGGGAACCAGCGCCACCGCAGCGCCGAACTGTTGTTGTTCGAGCTCTCCGGTCAGCGAGAGCAGACGCCGGCCGGTCACGCCGGAGAATACCCGCACGCGTCCAACCTTGGCCAGACCGCCGACGCTCGCACATGGCGCGCCAACCGCGATATCGACCGTCCCGTCCCCGTCGAGGTCGGCGCCGGCATCGACCGACCAACCGAATCCGTCTCCCTCTCCAGTGCCGCAACTCACGTCGACTGCGAAGACGCGCTCGCCAAGCCCCAGTATCAGCACCATCGCACCGAACTGCGCCAGCATCACGCGCGCGAAGACGCCGATGCTACGGCGAGACAAGCAGGAAGAGCGGTATCGCGACTGCATACTCGATCGCAACGGAGTCGCTGCCCGCTCAGAGTGCCACATTGACGATGCGCCGCAAGGGGCGGAGTCGAGGAAAATCCCGGAGCTCACTCGCCATGGTGACATGGCTCACTCCAGCGGCGATCCGTCGACGTCCCCGGCGTCCTGGGGGTCTTGCCCGTTCTGACCGCCCTTGCCGTTCCTGGTGGACTTGCCCGCCTTGCCCCTGGCACGGGCATCACGCACCCGGCCCAGGCCCTCGCGCCCCACCCTCTTCCACAGCTCGAAATCGCTCGCGCGCGGAGCCAGCGATTCATACCACGGAAGCCCGGACTCCCTGACGAAGAAGACGTACAACAGCAGAGCCGCCACCGAGTACGAAGTCGCCGTCCCGATCGCCGCCCCCTCGATGCCGAGACGCGGGATCAGCACGACATTCAGACCGACGTTACCGAGCAATGCCACGTACGCGGCGATCACGTTGATCACCTGACGATCGCGGGCGGTGAAGTCCCTCGACAGCAGCACGTACTGCGACATCATCACGATTCCCCACGCGATGTAGACCAGTGGCACGGCCGCCGGAGCGTAGCGCTCACCATACAGAGTGATGATCGCGAAGCGGCCAAGCAGACTCAGCGCCAGAGCCATGACCACCGTTATCGCGAGCGTCTGCCGGCAGGCCGCCGCCGTCATCGCGTGGACGCGCTCCTCGCTGCTCCCCGCAAGTCGCGGAAACATCGCGAGCCCCAGCGACTGCGGCACCTGCATCATTCGCTCGGCCAGATGAGCGCCGATCGCGTAAAACGCTACCTCGGACGGCGTGAGGTAGTACGCACACAGGTACACCCCCGCCTTGAAGTTGAAGTGAGACGCGATTATCTGCAGGTGCGACTTGAGCCCGTAGCGCAGCATGCGACGAAAGAGCGGGAAGTCGAACTGCGCGTGCAGACCGTGCTGACGCTGTACCGTCCACAGCACCCACGAAACCATCACCACACGCAGCGTGACGGCCACGGCAAGTGCCCCCGGCAGGCTGTACCCGAGCCACAGCAACACCACTGCCATGCCGATCAGCGTCAGGATGGACTCGCCGATGAGTCGCGCGTTGTAGACGCGAAAGCCATCGGTTGCCTGGAGTACCCCGTACAAGTAGCTCTCGACCAGCAGGGTCGGGATCATCGGCAGCACCGCCAAGAGAGCCCACAGCGGCACCCCCTTGAGCATCGAGCCGACGATCTGATCACGCAGCAGGTAGGTTGCGACGATCAAGATCGTGCCAGCGACGAGCCCGAAGATCACCGCGGTCGATGCCACCCGCACCACGTCTTCACGCTCACGCTTGATGAAATAGATCGTCGACTGGGCCTGGCCGAACTTGGTGAGGGTCGTCAGCGACGCGGGAAACGCAGTGACCACGGAGAAGATACCGCGGTTGGCCGGCCCCAGGGTGCGTGCGGTGATGATTCCGATGAAGATGCCGAGGCCGAGCTTGAAGAACACCGTTGCCAGTGTGCCGCCGAAGTCCTCCACCAGTTTGAAGAGCGACGAGCCCTGGCGCTTCGCCTTGGCTGCGCTCATCGCGATCCCCGCGCCGGCGCACCGGTTACCCGGCCGAGTATTTCACGGCGCGCCAGCTGCGCGAGATCAGCTTCGTCCGCGACGCGAACTTCGTAGTTGCCGGCTGCGCCGGCCAGGCGGCGCAGCGCCTCGGCTTCGTCCGGTCTGCGGGTTCCTGCCACGGTGTCGAGAACTTCGTTCATGATGGCGATGCGCCGTACTTCCTTGGCCATCACGTTGGCCGTGTGCAGGCGCGCGCAACTCTCGGCCGCGTCCAGTTCGCGCACCGCCGACGCAACGGCCCTCTCGACATGGAACAACGCGGCCACCGGCTGCGGCTGCAATTCGACGTCCGCGAGCCGGTGCGCGTCGCGGGCAAAAACCCGGCGCTCGCCGGTGGCCACCAGTCGCTGCGCCCCCGCGCCGGCCAGGCGGCGGCTTCGCTCGTCGAGTAGCAGCAGCTCCGGACACGCCCACACGCGCGCGCCGTCGTGCAAAACGAGATTGTCCGAGAGCATGCGGCAGGCGGGGTCGCCGAGCATCGCCACCGACAGTGTCGACTTGCCGCAGCCCGGCATCCCCGCGAGCACGACCGCGCCACCTCGCGTGGCCACCGCTCCTGCGTGCAGCACGTGAAGGCCTTCGAGGCGGCTCAGATGCCACAGCACCGGATGGTAGAAGAGATAGTAGAGCAACGTCGAGAAACGACGCCCGCGCAGCGTTGGCAGACTCTTGCGGTACCTCCAGCGCTGGAAGCGATCCCATCGCGGCGATCGCGCCAGCGAAAAGTAGTAGCGACCGGTCAACTCTAGATGCCCGTCGTCGAAACGGATGGCAAGGTGAAGATCGGTGAAATCGTCGATGCGCAGCCAGTAGCCGCATCTCTCACCGAGGTAGAGATCGCGGTCGGGCCGGTGCTGCCAGGTCGCACCGGCGAAGGCTTCCGGCAGGCTGCCGGCCGGCGGTCCATCCACCCATTCGAGACGACTGACGACGTCGACCTCGCCAGCGTCCTCGACACGGTACGGCTCGAGCGCGACGTTCGCGTATTCGATGAAGGCCGAGATCTGCGACTCCAGCCGCAAGGTGACGCCGTGTAGCCGAATCGTGGTCGCGTTCACGCGGCGCCCTCGACTGCCCCGACGAGATCACGTCCTCGCCGCCCCGCGGCAACCCCCTCGAACAGCGCGCACATGGTCTCGACGTGGCGATCCAGACGGAAACGCTGCACCGACTCCAGCGCGGCTGCCGCCAGACGCGCACGTTCGCCGGCATCGCCGAGCAGTCGATCGATCGCCGTCGCCAGTTCGGCCGCATCGCCAGGTGTGGTGAGCAACGCATCCCGGCCTTCGTGGACGAACTCGGGAACTCCGCCGGCGCGGGTGGCGATGACCGGACGGCCCACCGCCATCGCCTCGATGATGACCCTGCCGAACGGCTCGCCGCGCACCGAGGTGTGGACGACGATATCCATCGCCGCCATGAGATCGGGGACGTCGTTGCGCGAACCGGTCAGCCACACCCGGCGCTCCAGCCCACGCTCGCGCAGATGGGCGCGCAGCGCTTCGGCATAGGCGAGCCCGCTGCGATGAACCCCGCCGACCAACCAGGCCACCAAGCGCGGGCGACGCTCGCGCAGCAGGTCGATCGCGTCGACGAGCACCCGCTGGCCTTTCCACTGTTGAATGTTGCCGACGACCCCGACCACCTCGGCGTCGGCCGCGACCGCCAATTCCTCCCGCACCTCGCCTGCGCCACGCGCGGGCCTGAAGGCCCCCAGGTCGAGACCATCGTACACCACCGTGAAAGCGCCGGGCCGCATGCCCCCGCGCCGGCAATGGTGCTCGATCGCTTTCGTCATCGACACGCACAGTGCCACGCGACGCGACAACATCCGCTCGACAAAAGTGAACTTGTCGAAACCCTTGGCGTGCACCACGCAAGGTACTCGGAGGATACGCGCGGCCACTATGGCGTCGGCGTTGCCACGAAATCCGTTGCAGACGTAGATCAGATCCGGCCGCGCCTCGCGCACGAGCCTGGCCAGGCGCAGGGCGGCCGGAACGGTCTCGACCAGAAAGGTCGCCAGCGCGCGGGCGCCGCGCATCAGTGCACCGACCGCACCGATCTGCTTGGCCTTCGCGTACGAAGCGCTGTGTTCCAGGCCGTGCTGCTTGGGGAGGCGGCGCTTGTCGAACACCCGGACGGGAACGCCCTGCGCGACCAGGTCCGCGGTCGACGGCTTGTGCTCGTAGAGCACCACGAACGGCGAAATCCGACGACGATCCAGTCCACGCAGCAACTCGAGCATGCCGGAAAGCGACCCGCCGACCACGCTGCCCGAAGAAGCCTCGAGAAAGACGACGTTCACGCCGGCTTCCGCAGCGACTCCTCGAGGGCCTCGCGCAGCCCCACCCGAGGCTTCCATCCCAGCCTCGCAGCGGCCGCGTCGGTCGCGTAACGGGTACTTCGCTCGGAGCGCAACAGTTGATAGGCGACCGACCAGGGGCGACGCTTGACGAGGCGATGCAACGCATCCACCGCCTTGACGGCAGGAGCCAGCAGGGCGACCGGCACGTACACCACGCGCAACGGACGCGAGCGGACCTGGCCGAGCGTTCGGAAATACTCTCCCTGCGTCAGAGTCGGGTCGTCGATGACGTTGAAGATCGACCCGTCTATGCCTTCGGTAACGCCGGCCAGGACCACCGCGTCCGCGGCGTTCTCGATGTACGTCAGCGGCAGCAGATAGCGCGGGGTGCTGACGACGACCAGAAGATCGGGACGCAGGAACTTCTTGACGCGACCCAGGAACACCGATTGCTGCGGATGATCGGGACCGTAGAGCAGCCCGGGCCGTACCACCACGACGTTCTTCCCCGAACGCACCGCCGCGCAGGCCAGCCGGTCCGCGTCGATCTTCGAGCGCGTGTAGAAGCCCCTCATCGTGGGCCGCCGGTCGTAGTCACTGGTGTCGGTGATGGTCAGGCCGTCGCGATCGATCTCGAAGATGCCGAGCGAGCTGACGTGCACGAAACGCTCGGCCCTCCCCGCCAGCGCCGCATCCATCAGACGCTGCGTCGCCTCGACGTTGACGCGGAAGAACTCGTCCCACTGTCCGTGCGACTGCACGCGCGCGCCGACGTGATAGACCACGTCGCACTCGGCGACGCGGTCGAGGATCGGACCTACGTCGGCGAGATCTCCGAAGACGACCGTAGCGCCCGCGGCAACGAGATCTTCACTGCGGCTGCCCTCGCGAGCGAGCGCGAGGACCTCGTCGCCGCGTTCGATCAGACGCCGCACCACGCGCCGCCCCAGGAATCCGGTTCCACCGGTGACGAAGGCGCGCACCTCAGGCCTCCACCGCGCGACTCTGCGCGGCCTGCGAAGAGGCGGCGAGGTCGTTCCAGATGCGAGTGGTCACGTCGACCACCGAGGCAGCCTCCTCGATGCTCACCGGCGGCGGGGTGCCGTGTCGCACGGCCTCGTAGAAGCGCGATATCAACTCGCCCATCCCCGGATAATAGCGGATGCGGCCACGCACGAAATCGATCGTGTTCTGCGTAGTCTGGCGAACCAGTTGCCAGGCCTCGTCCAGGTTGGGCAACGGTTTGGCGATGATCTTCGGGACCTTGTAGTCGCGACGCCTCACGAGGGTCATGTTGTTGAGGTTGACCTCGACCGTCATCTTGGTCCCGCAAAGCTTGAGCGTGTTCATCCCGGGTGCGGCGTTCATCGAGATGGTCAAAACCCCGGTCCTGCCCTGCCCCCTCATCAGCACACGCAGTTCCTCGGGAGCCGTTCCTCCCGACAGCGAGAAGGCCGTGGCGTGAAGATCCTCGACCTCGCCGAGAAAGTACAACTGGAGATAGAGCGGATGCGGCACCAGATCGCCGAGGCCTCCGCCGGCGACCTCACTGAGCCAGGCACGATCACTCGCGCGGCCTGCCTGGAAGCTCTCGATCGCCACCAGTTCGCCGAGTTCCCCGCTCTCCCACAGACGCCGCGCTTCGAGCATCGGTGGATCGAAGAGGCGGTTGTGGTCGACGGTGAGGAGAGCTCCCGAATGCTTGGCGGCCGCAGCCATCGCGACCACCTCCCGCAGGTCCAGCGCCATGGGTTTCTCGACCAGAGTGGCGATCCCGCGACTCAGCGCCGCCACCGCCACGGTCGCATGCGATTTGGGAGGCGTCAGAACGTGGACGACGTCGAGCCGCTCCTGTTCGAGCATGTCTTCGACCGCGCGGTACACGCGCTGCACGCCAAACCGATCGGCAAGTTCGCTCGACTGCCGGATCGAGAAATCCGTCAGCGCGACCAGGTCACCTCCGGCTTTCTGAATGTACGGCAGGTGGGCCAGCGCGATGGTGCCACAGCCCACTACCCCGACCCTCAGCTTGTCGTCTTTTCGTCCAGGCGGTTTCTGAGCGTTGGTCGTCATGCTGATTCGTCTCGGTTGGAGTATGCCGCGCTCGCCCTCAGGCGGTCGGCGTTGCCAGTTGGCTGATCAGTCCGGGAGGCGCGGTGGCGACGAACGAGGCTGCGTTGACGGCGCTTGCCAGCGTGGCCAAGTCTCCGTGCAGGCCCAGAGGGAAGCGCACCAGAATCGGCGGCTGCCCTGCGATCTCGATCTCGTCGAATGGCTCGCTGCAGTCCAGACGCATCGTCAGCGAAAAATTGATCTCATGCCCGTCCGCGCTCTCGGCGTGCGCAGTATGGGCCAATCCGAGCACGGCTCCGGGTTCGACGATTTCTCCAGCGCGTTCCACGCGGCGGTCGGCAACCACCGGCTCTAGCGCCTGCTCGACCGGACCGATTGCCCACCCCAACGCGCGCGCGACGTACTGCACCGACTCGGTGAAACCCGCATGCCCGATCGCAAAGCGTCGCGTTCGTTCGCTGACCGACGCGGCATCCTCGCCAACTCCCATCTTGCGTCGGAGTGCAGCGCGACGCCGCGACAGGTCGACCATTCGCACAGCGCGCACCGATCTCGGCGCAAGGGTCATCGACGAGAGGTAGACCGGCAGCCGGTCGAGCAGAAAGCCCGGGTTGACGCCGGCGGCGTACAGCGTGACTCCCTTGCGGCGGGCAGCGGCATCGAGCCGCTCGGCGGCGTCGGGATGGCCGACGTAGGGAAAGATGACCTCTTCGGCGGTAGTCACGACATTGCATCCCGCCTCGATCAGATCCAGCAGGCCGGCCTCGATGTCTTTCAGGTGAGAACCCGCACAATGGAACGCGACGTCGACCGAGCCCGCATCGGCGAGAGCCTCCATCAGCGAGGCTCGCACGATCACATCCGAGGAACCGCTCCCGCACAGTGAACCGAGCGGCCGTCCGACCTTGGAGGAATCCAGGTCGACCGCGGCGACGCTGTGCAGGCGCGCGGTGCGCGCCGTCTCGCGCGCGATCCCGATTCCGATCTCGCCCAGGCCGAAGTGGAGAATTCTGAGCGTTCCGTGCTCACGCATGGTGGCTGTGTCCTGTCTCGTCCGCGGGGAAGTGGAGTCGTCAGGCGACTTCGCCGATGGTCTCTCGAGCTTCTTCCAGGAATCCGCGGCCCTCGCCGCCGAAGCCGTTGGCCTGCAACCACTTCACGTTGGAGTACCGCGCGTCGGTCCAGTTGATGGACCCCCTCTCGATCAGGGCCTTGATCTCGTCGACGCCGTTCTCGATGGTGTGCGTCGGGGTGAATCCGAGCACGTGACGGATCTTGTCGAAGCTGACACGGTAGCTTCGCAGATCGTCGACGCGATCGGCGAACTCGAGGCGCGTTCCCGGAACCCTTGCCGCGACCAGTTCCGCAGTACGGGTAATGGTGAGATTGTTCTCGTTGGCGCCGACGTTGAACGTTTCCCCGGTCACCTGCTCGTCGGGAGCCTCCGCAGCCAGCATGAAGGCTTCGGCGACGTCGCGTACGTGCACGTGGGGACGCCATGCGTCACCGTCCATCACGGTGATGAGGCGGTCCTGGACGGCACGGCAGGTCATGGTGTTGACCATCAGGTCCAGGCGCGGTCTGGGTGAAGCTCCGAACACCGTCCCGAGCCTGAGCGTCACCACGGAGCGTCCGTCGAGTTCACGCCTGAGGATACTCTCGGACACGATCCGACTACGCGCGTAGAAGGAAACCGGGTTCAGCCTCGAGCCTTCGTTCAGCATCAGGCCTTCGGTCGCGCCGTAGACGCTGCACGACGACGCAAACACGACCCGGTCGACTTCCGGGTAATGCTTGACCGCATGGCAAAGCAGTTTGGTGGATTCGATGTTGATCGCCATCGTCTCGTCATGATCGAGTTCGCACGCGGGATCGCCGACCAGAGCCGCCAGCGCGATCACGGCGCGCGCCCCGCGCGTGACGCGGATCATGTCGCGGATGTTGCAGATGTCCCCGTATTGGAGCTCGAGACCCGGATGTCTGCGCAGGTCGCGCAGGCCGTTCGCGCCGTAGAGAAAGTTCTCCAGCACGCGCACTCGATAGCCGCGCTCCAAGAGCATGCCTACCAGATGGGAGCCGACATACCCCGCCCCTCCGGTCACGAGCACCGTGTCGCCGGGCCTGATGCATTTTTCCGTCATATTCTCGCCTGCGAGGAGAGAATTATCTTCTTTACCGGCTCGCTCGTCGCCTGCGCAAGCAGATCGGACAATGCGGGAACCAGGCGGTACTCCAACAGCAGCTTGTCGCACGCCTCGGCGATCTCTCGGACCACCACCGGGTCGAGATCCGCAAGCGAGACGAGAACCATCTCGACGCCGTGCGTACTCGCCGCCATGGCAATGTCAGTCGCCCCGCCCATCACGCGAACACCGTGAATGAGCGCACCCCACCGATGCGGCTCGTGGTCGATGATGCCAACGGGCATGAACCGCGACTTGGGATCCTCCAGCAGAGAGCGAAGAATCGCCTCCCCGCCATGGCCCGAACCCGCCACCAGCACCTTCACGAACGGACCCTTCTCCTCGCCTCGGGCCGCGCCGCTCAGAATCGAGCTGGCTATATAGCGGGCACCGCCCACGAGGAAAAGCAGCAAGATCCAATCAATCAGAAAGACCGCTCTCGAGTGGTGCTGGAGGCTGAAATAGGTGCCTGCCACCACCAGCGCCGAGCTGGTGCTGACGGCCTTTACTATGGCCGCCATGTCTCGGCGTCCGATCCAGCGGGCGGTGCGCTGATACAGGCCGTAATAGATGAAAACCACTGGCCTGACCGCCATCACCCAGATCAGGGCCTTTCCGATATAGGCCCACTCGTCGGCCCCCAGACGCCAGTCGAACTTGATCAGATTGGCGCCCACGTAGGACACCACCATCAGCACCATGTCCACCGCCAGGGCGGCCAGTCGGTAGCTGTTGCGCGCCAGGAACCCGGTCTTGAACTGGCTGGCCAGGACCGCGACGAACCCGGCGATCAAGAAGCGGATGTCGCTCCCGAAGGTCGCGTTGCGAACGTAGTGGAGGTCGCGCTGCAGCTTCACGGGAAGGATGTGGTGGATGTAGAACTCCTCGACGTTCTCGCAGTCTTCGGGGTACTTCTCGACCTCGTCGCGCCCCTCGACCTGGCTCGGGCCTATGACGCCCGGCTTGGCCGAAAGCACCTCGCGCTGCTCCGGGCTGTAGAAATTGGTGAAATAGGGATCCTCCGGACGCGGGCCGACGAACGACATGTCGCCCACCAGCACGTTCAGAAGCTGGGGCAGTTCGTCGAGCTTGGTCCAGCGCAAGATGTGCCCCACCTTGGTGATACGCGGGTCGCGCCGGACGGTCAGACGGGCACCGCTGCGATACGCCCCCACTATCATCGTCCGGAACTTGAAAATGCGGAAGGTACCGCCTCCAACGGCCGCCCGCTCCTGCCGGAAGAAGACAGTCCCGCGTGAGTCGAGCTTGATGAGCACCGCGAGCAGCAGGAACACCGGCGCGAGCACGATCAGGCCGACCAGCGCGGTGGCAAAATCGAACAGCCGTTTGGCGCCGGCCTGCCCCTGGGTCATCGCTGGTTCTCCGCAACGATGCGCTCGAGGCTGCGACATACGCTCAGTACGTCATCGTCGGCCATCGCCGGAAACAGCGGCAACGAGATCGATTGCTCGTACAGACCGACCGCGTTGGGGAAATCCTCTTTCCGGCAGCCGAGTCGCTGCTGGTAGAGCGGGTGCAGCGGCGCCGGGATGAAGTGAACGCTGGTACCGATATTGTCCGCCTTCAGCAGTTCGATCACCTCATTTCGCGTCGTCCGCAGCCGCTTCGGATCGAGCCGTACGACGTACAGGTGCCAGGCCGACTCCACATCCGAAGGTACCTCTGGCGTGACTATCCCAGGAACCTGCGCGAGATTCTCCTCATAGAGAGCGATCAGTTCGTGACGACGCTTCTGGAACTCGCCCAGCCGGTCGAGTTGATGAAGCCCCAGGGACGCGTTGATGTCGGTCATGTTGTACTTGAAGCCGAGCGCCTCGACTTCGTAGTACCACGAGCCTTCTGCCGTGTAACGCTTCCAGGCATCGCGCGAAATCCCGTGGAGGCGGCGGATCCTCAGGGCGTCGGCCAGAGCCGAGTCGTCGGTCGTGATCATGCCGCCCTCGCCGGTGGTCATGTTCTTGCCGGCGTAGAAACTGAAGGCGGACGCCCGCCCGATGCTCCCGATCATCCGTCCTTTGTACCTGGCCGGCAGCGCATGGGCGGCGTCGTCGATCAAAGAGGCGCCGCAGCCGGCGGCGAGTTCGCCCAGGCGGTCCATGTCGCAGGGCATGCCCGCAAAGTGGACCGGGACGATGGCTTTGGTGCGGTCGCTGACCCGCGTCGCGACGGCCTGCGGGTCTATGTTGGGGTACCCAGCCAGGGTGTCGACCAGCACCGGCGTCGCGCCCGTGTACAACACCGAGGCCACCGTCGCCGTGAAGGTGTACGGAGTCGTGATGACTTCGTCGCCGGGCCCCAGGCCGATCGCCTCGAACAGCAGGTGCAGGGCTGCGGTGCAGGAGTTGACCGCAATGGCGTGCCGGCTACCCACGTAGGCGGCAAATTTTTCTTCGAAGCGCTGGGTCTTCGGCCCCATGGTCAGCCAGCCCGATCTGAGCGTATCGACGACTTCGGCGATCTCGGCGTCCCCGATCGACGGCCTATGGAACGGGAGGAACTCGGTTCTTCTGGTCGAATTCATGGGCCTCACGCGGCGGCGTCACGAGGCGCGTCGTTCGACGCTTCCCCCGAGGCCTCGCTCATCGTCTCCCGGGACATTTCATGATCCCGTGCTTCGATACGCTCGTTGAAGAGCTGCGCCAACTCGTCGAGGTTGTTATTGCGGTCCCAGATGCGGCGGACCTTGGCAAGCCCCCCTTGCCTGAGGCGCGCCGCGAGCTCCGGCTCCCGGGCGAGACGAGCCAGGGCATCGGCGAGAGCCTCGGCGTCGCGCTGTGGACCCAACAGCCCGCTCTCCCCATCGTCGACGAGCTCGGTGACTCCGCCCATTCGCGTGGCGACGACCGGCAGCCCCACCGCCATGGCCTCGGCGATGACGTTCGGAATGACATCCTGGCGTCCGAAATTGGTCATCTCGATGCTGCCCATCGCGAACGCGTCACAGTCGCGGTAGAGCCCCACCAGCCGACTGTGCTCGAGATACCCGTGGAAGACCACGCGGTCACTGATCCCCAATCGTCCGGCCTGCTCCTGCAGGTAGCCACGCTGCGGTCCGTCACCGGCCAGATGAAAAACGGCGTTGATCCCACGCCGCCTCAGCATCGCCACCGCGTCGACGACAAAGTGGAATCCCTTGTACTCCTTGAACCAGCCGACGCTGACGATACGGAACTCGTCCCCCGGCACGCGTTCCCCGGGCTGGAAGCGATCCAGGTCGGTGCCGTGGTAGTTCAGGAAGATGCGCGACGCGGCCTCCGGTGAGCACAGCGTGGCGAGGTAACGCCTGTTGTACTCCGCGCAGGTAACGAAGAAATCGGCGGCTTCGAGTTTGGCCGGCAGCATCCACGGCATCATGTGGATGTCGTAGGCGTGCGCGGTGACGCTGAACGGGATGCCCGCCCACTGCTTGATCAGCATACCTACCGTGGCCGGATAGGTCGCCCAGTGGCAATGAACGTGCGGGATGCCTTCGCGTGCGAAGACCTCCGCGAGGTACATCGCGTGGGGTACCATCATCCACGACTTCATCAGGTAGAAATAGCGGTTGCCGCGATAGAGGACGTCGATCCACTCGCCGAGCGTGAAAGTGTCGGGCGCCGGCGCCGGGCCACCGCGCCGAGTTGGCACGTGTTGGCGCCATGCCCGCCACACCGTGGCAAACAACGCAGCAACGCCCACAGGGTCGCGCACGAGGCCGCGGACGAACGGAGCCCACAGCGCCAAGGACCTATACCCCGGGCAGTAATGCGTCTTGGCCAGAAGGGCCCTCGCCTCGGTCTGCTGCAGGCTCACGTCGACACGCGAGAGCAACGAATACAACCGAATGTCGTATCCGCGTCTCCGGAGCCCTATCACCTCGGCCAAGGTAAACGTCTGATTGATGACAGGGAAGAGAGGGAACAGATAGGCGACTCGCCTCATGCGGCCGCTGCTCCCGGCGGACCGATTTGCGTGCCCGGAACATGTCCGGTTTCCGCGTAGGTCCGATGCAGACGTATCACCGCCATAGACAACCCGGCGATCACATAAAAGTAGATGTGCACCCAGACGTCCGCGAAGAAAGAGAAGAACAGGAACATGACCAACAACGTGCGCAGCGAGTTGACCATCCAGAGCAAATCGACTGGTCCGAAACGCCCCGCATAGTCTCGTGAGATCCCGAAGAGTTCCCTGAGCATCCAGTAGAAGCAGAAGATGTACAGGCCGAGCGTTACGAGACCACCCTCGGTCGCCGCCCACAGATATGAATTGTGAGGCGGGCCACCGATGCCGGTAGGATCGTAAATCTGGGAAACGGTCTCGAAATTCTCGAGCCCCACCCCCAGCAGTGGCGCCAGACGGATCATCCCCGCGGTCTCGCCGAGCTTGCGGATACGCTTCTGGAACGACCCCTCCACCGTCTGGCCTTCTGACAGGATGTCGCCAGTGCCGGTGATGCGCGAAAGTCGCTCGGCGGTGGCCTCCGGCAAGAACGACCCGAGCACGTTGACGTCGTACCCCACCTGTACCAACAGCAGCATGCCCGCCACCGCGAGTCCGAAGAGCTTGCGGTACGTTATCCTTCCTTCGAGCATCACGATGGCGAAAAACAGCAACTCACTCAGGAACCCGCTGCGCGATCCGGTCAGCAATAGATTGACCATGCAGGTCGCAAAGGCCCCCAGCCACACCAGCCGCAGCCAGTTCGAAACGATGCGCGTGCGCAGGTACCAGAGGAAGATCCCGCACAGCAGAATGTAGAAAGCCAGCTTGTTCGGGTTGGTTCCGGTATAAAGCCCGGTCCCGGCCTCCCCGACCACGCGCAATCTTCCTCTTCCCCAACCGAGTTCCCCTGCCTCACTGCTCAAGTTGAGATAGCTCAGCAGCAGCACAGAAAGCAGCAGCGCGACCACCAGTTTGAGCTGCCGTGGCGTGCGGACGAAGAACACGAAGAAGAGCAGAAACACGTATCGAGTGACGATCTTGATCCGGGGATCACGGGTACGTACGAGGAGTTCGCCGCCGGTCTTGCGCGGACCGTACAGTTCCTTGCTCACGCCCCTGCGCTCTTCGATAGACGCCCTCCCCTCCACGTCTCCGACGTAGCGGTTGTAGACGACTCCGGACGACAACAGGATCACGAGCGTCATCAACAACGGTACCAACGGGCGGGTCCTCCAGAACCACCCGATGCCCTCGCGCAACGTCCCGAACAGCAGCATCGGGACCAGCACGAGGCCCAGCAAATTGTTGATGGTGAAGTTGCCGGACCCTCGCAGCGGTGCCGGATACGTAACCAGGAAGGTCATCAGAAAGGCGAAGACGCCGAGGAACGGGTAGCGAAAGACCGCGTACGCACCAAGCACGGCGGCAAACGCCAGGACGAAGGGGCCGCCCTGCCCGATGGCCGCAACGAACGTCGTGCCGGATATCAGGACGAACAGGCCGACGATGAGAATGATAGCCTGGGCCCGGCTGGCGTCCGCCGCGCGGTTGATCGCGTTGCCCATGGTCTAGCGCTGGACCTGTCAGCCGAGCACTGCCGCGATACGCTCGGGGATGTATGGCCTGGTCTTGTTCAGAACGACGCCGAGAAGATTGGCGCCGGTTTCGCGGATGATCTCTGCCGAGCGCGACGCCACGTTGACCGGGGTCACGTCCGCCTCCACCACGAGGATGACTCCGTCCACCAGCGGAGCCAGAGCACGGGCGTCGGGGTAGAGGGATACCGGCGGAGCATCGATGAACGTCACGTCGGCCAAGCGCGACAGGCTGGCGACGACCTCTGCGGTCTTCGGATTATCGATGACGTCGACCGCGCTCACGCGCCCGCTTCCCGCGGTGACAATCGCGACACCTTCCAGGTCCGTCGGCTGGATGACTTCGTCGACTCGTCGGTTTTCGGCGATGACGTTCATGAAACCGGTCTGCCCGCTCACGTTCATCAACCGCCATAGCGCCGGGGTCCTGAGGTTGAGATCCACCAGCAGTGCGCGCGCGCGACCGCCTTCGGCGATCGCGCGTGCCAGCAGACAGGCGACGCTCGAGGAACCTTCGCCGTGAAGAGAACTGACCACCAGAATGGTGCGTACGCTCTCACCGACCGCCGAGCCGAGCAGCGAGCGGCGAAGTTCGTAGTAGTCGTCGGCGCCATGCAGCGGAATCGTCGGCGTCGGATAAGGAACATCGAACGTCTCGGTCGCTCTCTCCTGAGCCCGCAGAGCTTCCGCTCTCTTCAGCGCTTCGTAGGTCTTGCTCATTACCTTCCCCGCGCCGTCCGTCAGGAGCGACGACCGCCGTTCCCGTTGTTTCCGTTGTTCCCGCGTCGATTCCCCGGCCGGCGAGCGTTCCCTACCCGATAGCCGTTGCCGACGTTCCCCTGGAGGTTCCCCTGCAGATTGCCCTGAACGTTGCCTTGCAGGTTGTTACCCGGCCCGCCGCTTCCGCCGTTGAGCGGGATCGCGGCAAGAACCGGCAACCCGAGGTGATGGCGCACGTCGAGATCGCTGTTCATCACCGGATTAACCATCTCGAACACCACCGCCGCGCTCACGCTCAGCAGCAAGGCAAGGAAGGTCGTCAGGGCCAACGTGATCATCTTGTAGTCCGGCTCGCGGTCGAGCGGAGCGGCTGCAGCCTCGATGACCGACACGTTTGACAGCCCGGCCATATCCATGGCCTCAGAAACCTTCATCGTGTTGAGTTTGTCGAGCAACGCATTGTAGGTGTTCTTGTGCTCTTCGCGCTCGCGACGCATACGCATTATTTCGTAGTGCTTCCCGTGCAGGACCCGGATCTGGTTCTCGTAGTCCGAGATCCGCTCCGCGAGCAGCGTGCGACGCGCTTCGAGAGCTCCGACCTGCGCCTGTGACGCAAGCAGGTCTTCTTCCAGGCGGCGTCGGACTCCGGTCGCCGCCATCTTCTTGCGGCCGACCACCGTGCCCTCCTGGCCCGCGATCTGCGACTTGAGGCCGCCGATCTCGCTCTCTACATCCATGACCAGCCGGTGCTGGGGAGTGTAGAGTTGGAGCAGGCGCTCGCGCTCCATCTCGAGACGGGCCAGGTTCTGGCGCAAATAGCTCAGCAGCGGGTTCGGAATGATCTCGACTTCGGTCGCTTCCTGCTCGGGAATGTACTCGAGTTCGGCCTCGACGGCTGCAACCTTCGTCGTCAGCTCGGTTACCTGAGCCTCGGTACGTCGCAGGTCAGATTCGAGTTGGGCGCGCTGGCGCAGGCGATTTTCGACCTCGGTGGCGATCGAGGTCAGCCCGTTCGCGGCGTCGAACCGCTCGAGTTCCAGATCCGACTGGACGAAAGCCTCTTTCGCGGCCTGCGTCTCCTTGTCGAAGAAGGTCAGCGCACCCGGCGATTTGTGCGCTTCGATATGGTAGCGCGCGTAGAGCCCGACCAGCGTGTTGACGATGCGAATGGCATAGTCGGGGTCACTGCTGCGGTAGGCGATCTCCAGCACGTTGGACTGGGGTTTGCGCAACACCTGCACTTGCTGCTGAAGCGCCTTGACCCCAGGGACCGGGAACGCGCCTTCGGGGTCCGCCTGCGACTGGTTCGCCAACTCGTCACTGAGACGCCGCAAAAGATCGCGACTCTGGATCAACTGGATCTCAGAGTTGACGACCATTTCATTGGGCAGATCCGTGGCGGCCACGTCGCGCACCAACGGCGAGACCTCGGCGTAGCCACGGTCTTTCGTGATCAGGACCTTCGACTTGGCGCTGAACACCGGCTGCCGGATCATGTTGAAAAAGTTGAAGGGGAGGAAGATCGCGAGGAATACCAATGCGACCAGGCGCCACCGCTTGAAGACCGCGGTGACAGCCTGCCTCAGGAGATAGAGAGAACGCTGGTCCATAGGTCGCCTTCCCTCGGCCCGATCAGAAGTCGGTGATGCGAGTGGTGGGCTCGCGGATCGGAATCAGTTCGATGATCCATTGACGGACCCACAGATTCGCGTTGGTAATCCAGGTGGCAGGAACGTACACCATATCGTTCGGCCCGAGGGCCAGATCCTGAGTGGTATCGCCGGTCTCCAGGACTCGTTCGAGATTGATGCGCTGAGCCGAATACCCGCCCTGCGGATTCCACGCGATGTGGAGCACGCTGTCGGCGCGCGCGCTGTAGGCGAAACCGCCCCTCTCCATCACGGCGCGAAGCGAGGTCATCCCAGGGCTCACGACTACATATCCGGGCTTCTTCACCTCTCCGCCGACGTAGGCGTGATAGCTGGTGAACTCCTTGACCCGGACCGTCACCGATGGGTTGCGGTGCGTGATCGAAGCGCGGCGGACGATCTCGGCCGCGAGTTCATCCGAAGTAAGACCCACGGCTTGGAACTGGCCGAGCCCGACGATGCTGGCCTGTCCGTCCGGACCGACCGTCGTCTCGCCGTTGAATTCGTCATGATAGATCGAACGGATATCGAGACGATCCCCGCTCTGGATTCGATAGGCCGGAGTACTGCTAGCCGCCGGAGCAGCGGCCATCTGCAGTGCAGCGACTCCAGGCGCGTCTGCGGCGGGAGGAGCGCCGAGCGTAGAGAAGCAGCCGACCGAAAGCAGTGCCGACAGAACCGGAACAAGTAATCGTGCTTTCATGAACCCCGTCCGCCCTCTGGCCGAAGCGCTCGCAAGCGCTTCATTACCGCTTCCTCGTTACCTCGGACCACCGCCAACCCCATACTCCCTGGCCATGCCTCTGATCGGTTGTAACGCTCGGCATTCGCTTCGTCGGACAATCCCTGTGGCTCAGTCGGTTCCCGGCTCGGTAGACCACCTGTGTGCACGCGGCACCCCGAGAGAAACCGCGCCGGCCGCATCGCAACCGCTCCGATGAATTTCGAACCCGGATCCCCCCGACAGCCGCCAAGAAGCCTGCCCTCGGACCAGCCGGGCAAACCCTATCACTCTAAGCCCCCAGGATCCGCATTGGTCGCATAGAGCATCTTAGCCAAAGTTACAACAAATCCTCAATACTAAGAGCCCTTGGCGCTCTTGATGGAGGTGGGCGGCGCGATTCACTAACGACGCCGGAGCCACACCGCGCCATCGCTGCTGAATAGCGCTCATCCTAACACTGCCAGCAAGTCGTTGCACCCCCCCTCGTTCCACTGAGAGGTCGAGCCCCACCGAGCCTAGCCTCTGGATTGCGCGGCAACAAGGTGTCCCGTGCCGGTGTCTCCCGCAGAACGCGAGGAACGACCGAGCAGATAGCGGGCCGATTCGATAGCCGCGTCTCGCGACGGGAACCCGACCGCGTAGATGGTGCGAACCGGAGTCCCCTTGCCCCTTGTCGCGGTGCGAAGCGCACGTCCCGGCAAGGCCGAAGACGCCCACGCGGCGGCGCGGTCGACCACACGGCGGTCAGTGCTTTCGGCCAGCAACACCTGGTAGCCGCCCCCTGCTGCCGGTGCGACCATCTGCTCCGGACTCAGAAACGGAAGAAACACCTCGCTTCCCAGATCCAGCCGATGGGCATCCGAAATCCCGGCGTTGTAGCGAAAAATCTGCGTCAACACGGCTGAGTCGACGGTACCGTAGTACTGCATCGCGATCGCCCAGACCGTATCGCCCCGGCCGACGTGGATCTGTCGCCCGATGGGCGGTCGCCCCGACGCCCGCGGCTGTTTGGACGCACCGCCGCTGAGCGACGCAACCGACTCCAGCCCTTGCGCGAGCCCGGGCGAAGCGGAGGTTCGACCACGCGCCGTCGCAGCAGGCACAAGTGCTTCGGGGGGCGTGGAAATTCCCCCGGACTCGGCGACGGCAGCGGCTGGCTCCGACGTCGGAGGAGGCAGCAACGCGGCCGCAGCCATTGCTTCCGCTTCCGCGACCGACCGCAAGCCAGCCTCCGCGGCGCCGGCGCCAGCGGACGCCGCGGGCCTGCTGGCAACCGCCGCCGCCGATGCGGCTGCCACACCCGCGCCTCGAGGAGGCAGAGCCCGGACCGGCTCAGGTGCTCCTTCGCCGTAAAGTCGCGCCGCCGCCGAACGGGCCTGCTCCTCGGCTCGCCTCACCGACCCCGTCATCACGTCGGGCAGAGCGCCGGAAGGAGCGGACTCTTGAACCGCCGCGTCTTCGTCAGTCAACGGGTCCAGATCCTCGAAACGCGGAACCCCGACCGCCGCCGCAGATGGGAAGGTCTCTCGAATCGCCGGCGCCGCGGCCGCAACTTCGACCGGCGGCGGTGTCGGCACGGGCGCTGCCGCCGGCGGCGGCGCGACCGCAACAGGGGCCGGCTCTTGCACCGGGTCGAGCGCACGAACCGGCAGTTCTCGCGCTGCGACCCCACTCGTTGGCGCCGCCGGCGCCGCTACTGATGCCGCAACGGGTGCGGGTACCGGCGCGGCGCTAGGCCGCGAAGGTGCGACGGGGTCGCGCGCACGGGACGCCCGCGCGACTCGTTCGCTGCGTCTGGCCTCGCGTCGCGACGTCGCCGAAGCATCGAGTTGCTGGCGAGCCGACTCGGTCACGGGCGCGGGTCTTGCCGCCGCACCCTCAGTAGCGCCAGTAGCGCCGCCGCGATCCGCCTCCCGGACCGACTCATGCGCAGTGCGCTGCGACGTCTCGCCGATCCATAGACCCGGCCCGGACCAGCCCCGACCCAGCGCGAACGCAACGACCAGAACTCCCGCCGCCGCTGCGCCAGCCCCGACCCTACGGCCGCCGAGCAGATCCCGCACCCTGCGCATCATCGCCTGGACCTGCGATTCGCCGTCAAGGTCACGGATCGCGGCGTTCATCAAAGACGCGGAGATGCGGTCCTTCCCTTCCGCGAACGCGATCATCATGGCGTTGTCGCAGATGACGTTGATCACGCGCGGGATCCCCTGCGACGCCTGCCAGCAGCGCAACAACGCCGGACCGGTGAACAACTCCGCCTTCTCGCTGCCGGCGCTGCGGAGCCGGGTCTCTACGTAGGCCCGCGTCTCGTCCGGCCGCATCGCACGCAGCGTAGCGCGAACACCTACGCGCTGGCGCAGCTGCCGAAGGTGAGGACGGCGTAGCTTCTCCTCGAGTTCGGGCTGACCGCTCAAGACTATCTGCAGGATCTTTTCTTTCGAGGTCTCCAGATTCGACAGCAGCCGGAGTTCCTCCAGGACCGCGTCCTCCAGAGTCTGCGCCTCGTCGATGATGACCACGACGTTGCGTCCTTCGGTCAGCTGCTCGAGCAGGTACGCGTTGAGTCGCTCCAGCAGCTTCAGGCGGCCCTTGGCCTCGGCTCTGATGCCGAGTTCCATGCAGATGAACTCGAGGAGCTCGTCGAAACTCACCCCTGGGTTGAAGACGAAGACGATCCGGGTCTCGCCTTCGATCTCGTCCACGATGCGTCTGAGCATCGTGGTCTTGCCGGTACCGGCCTCGCCGATCAGCGTCAGGAAGCCCTTGCGCGACTTGATCCCGTACAGCATCGAGGCCAACGCCTCGCGCGTGGACTCGTTGATGTAATGGAACTTGGGATCCGGAGTCAGGTTGAAGGGGTTTTCGGAGAGGTGGTAAAAGTGTGCGTACATCCTCTGCCTCAGCCATGCCGCTTCACGGTGCGACGGGGAACGTTATCGCACGCCGGCGCCGCGATCCCAACCCCGCAGCCACCGTTCGATGCGCGGTTTCAGGGACGCTCGGCCTCCCGCGCCGACCGACGGAACTCCTCGCGCCTCAGGCCGTGCTGCTTCATCTTGCGGTGCAGTGTCGCGGCATCGATCATCGAATGCTTGGCGGTGGTGGCGATGCCGCCACGCGCGCGGCGCAACACCGCCGCCAGATACTCCTTCTCGGCCCGCTTCAAGAATTCCTTGAGCGGCAGCTCGTACTCGCGGCCCCGAACCGCGCCGCCGGCTCCGGTGGAAGCCGCCGCCGAAGTCGGCAGATCGACCTCCTTGATGACCGGCCCGCTGGTCTTGAGAATCGATCGCTCGATGACATTGCCGAGTTCGCGGACGTTGCCCGGCCAGGGATACGACATGAGCGCCTGAAGCGCTCGGTTGGACACCCTGCTGATACCACGCTCACGAGCCAGCGGGTTGTTCTTGAGCATCTCCGCCACGAGCAGCGGGACATCCTCGATCCGATCGCGCAGCGGCGGGATCAGCAGCGGCACGACGTTGACGCGATAGTAGAAGTCCTCGCGCATCGCGCCGCGGCCGACCATCTCCTCGAGGTCTCGGTTCGTCGCGGCGATGACGCGAATGTTGACCCGGACCAGGCGGTTCCCGCCCAGCTTCTCGATCTCCCTCTGTTCGAGGACGCGAAGAAGTTTGAGCTGCATCGGCAGCGAGATGCTCTCCACTTCGTCCAGGAAGAGCGTCCCCCCGCTGGCCAGTTCGATCTTCCCCACCCGGTCCTGAACCGCGCCGGTGAACGCACCGCGTTCATGGCCGAACAACTCGGCTTCGAGCAACGAATCGGGAAACGCCGCACAGTTGATCGCGACGAAGCGACCGCTCTTGCGACGCCCCTGGAAGTGAATCGCGCGAGCCGCCAGTTCCTTGCCCGTGCCAGACTCGCCCCATACCAGCACCGTAGCGTCGTTCTGTGCCAGCGACTCGATGCTGTGGAAGACCTCGTGCATCACCGGGTTACGGCTGACCATGTTGGCGAACGAATAGCGGTCCGACAGTTGACTGCGTAGATAGCTTATTTCGTCGAGCAGGCGGCGCTTTTCGAGGATTTTCTCGGTCGCGAGCAGGATCTCTTCGCGTTCGAAAGGCTTGGTGATGTAGTCACTGGCTCCCTGGCGGATAGCCTCCACGGCTCCCTTTATCGACGCGTAGCCGGTGATGATGATGATGTCGAGGTCGCTCCATCGTTCGTGGATTTGACGCGTCAGGCTGAGACCGTCGGTACCGGGGATCTTCAGATCCACGACGCCGAGCGCGTATTCGTACTGTTCGAGCAGTGCCAATGCTTCGCTGGCACTGCCAGCGGTATCGACGTCATAGTGCCGCTCGCGGAACAGGTCTTCGAGTTGGCGGCAAATGAGCGGATCGTCGTCCACCACAAAAATTCGTTGAGTCATCAAGACTTACTCCTGTGCTGCCAGAGGTAGACGGACGGTGAGTGCCGCGATTCCCGCCTGCGACGTAGCAGGGATCAGCAGTTCCCCCCCGTGCAAGGCGAGGATCTTGGTTGCCAACGCGAGCGCGAGGTCTGGTGTCGCCGGAATCGACGAGGAAGCGTCGACCGACAGGCGCAGCTCCAAGCAACCGTCGCCGGTCAGTTCCAACCGCAGTGGCGCCCCGGGAACCGCGCGTTCGAGCAATATCCTGCAGCAGGTGGCCAGCACTTCCCCGAAGCGCGGCGGGTCGATCGCGATCATGGCGGTCCCCGACGGGGCGCATGAGCGCGATTCCAACGCGTGCTCGCCCAGATGCTGGCGAAGACTGCCGACGACATCGTCAGCGCGCACCAGGATGGTGCGCAGTTCCATGCGCCGTAGGAAAGACAGGGTCGTGCGGGTCAGGACCTCGATGCCCTCGACGGTTTCCATCGCCTTTGCGAGCAACTCGCGCACCTCGGCGGGAACGTCCGCGAGCGTCTCAACAGCAAGGTCGCTGTAGTAGTAGTATCGGTGAAACCGGTTGGCGAGATCGTGGGCGACCTCAGCCAAGACGCTCTCCTGCTCTTCGTGGACGCTTGCCATCGCCGACTCCCCGACTCCGCTGCGGCTCTCGGGTCGCTCCGCCGCCCCCCAACGCCGCCACGCCAGCGCAACAGCGGTAAAGGTTCGACTCGAGGGATCCTGGAGATGCGCGCGATCCCGCCTCTCAGGGCAATGATGCTCTTGCATCAATGCCGTGAAGGTAAGCGGGGATCCGGCGGATTTGCAAGCTTTGCCCCCTGCAGGAGGCCCCGGCTGTCAGTGCCGGGAGCTGGGATCCACCAGGATTCGCGAACGCAGCGCGGTCGGGTCGAGGGCCAGCGCTTCACAGACGTTGTTGAACGAGAACGGAGACTCCCAATCGTCGCTGACGAGCCAGTGCTGCGCCTGACGCCGCAGGATGGTCGGGTTCTCGCGGGGAGCCTTGAGACGGCCGGCGTAACAGGCAATCGCGTCCTCGAGCACGGCGAGCATCAGTGCCTTCTCGGGCGTGCGCGAAACCGCGGGCTCTTCGAGCGCCTCCTCACTGCCGCCGGCCATGAAAGATCGCACCCGAGTGCGAGCGAAGCGCTCGCCTGTCGACCCCGCCCGACGACCCGGGGTAGCAGTTCGCCCCTTCGTCGTTGTCGTCCCATCCGTACCCGCCAGCGCTGCCGCGCCACTGCTGTTGCCGAGTCTTCCCATCATCTTCACCTCGCCTCCTCCGGGACCGCCGAGCGCAGTCCACGGCAGTGACGAAGCAAACCGGCGGCCACTCCGGTCGCGAAGCGGAACTTGCCGAAACAGCAAACGTTTTCTGAAATTTCGACGAGACGGGCGGTACCGTTTGGGCCGCCCGCGTACAAGAGCGTACGTGGATGCGTAGGCGCAGCCGCCGCGGGCGGGGCGCGGACCTCCGCCGTTTCCGATCAGCCCCCGAGCAACTGCCGCGCGATCACCTTCAGTTCCAGGATCGGCTTCACGCCCTCGAAGATCGGAAGCACGGTGGCGTCAACGACGTAACGCGAGATGGGATATTCCTCGGCATAGCCCCAACCTCCATGGAGGAGTTGCCCCTCCTGCGTGACGGCAACCGCCACATCGCAGGCCAGCAGCTTGGCCATCGCCGGCTCGAGCGAAATGGTCTCGTCGGCGTCCATCGCGCGCGCCCCCAGATAGCTGATCTGACGCGCAGCCTGGGTATACGTGGCCATTCGTCCGAGCTTGTGCTGGGTCAGTTGGAAGCCTATCAGCGGACTGCCGAACTGCCTTCGGTCGAGTGCGTAACCGGCGGCGGCTTCGAGCGCCGCCTGCGCCAACCCCGCCGCGCGACCGCCAGTTTGCAGGCGCCCGGCCGCAAAGCCGCTCATCTGAAGATAGAAGCCCCTGTTGAGTCCCTGCTCACCTCCGATCAGGTTGTCGGCATCGACGAAGAAGTTCTCGAACGAGAGCGTGTAGGAGTGCATCCCGCGGTAGCCGGGGGTCGCGTCGGCCTTGCCGTGCAGTACGCCACCACCGCCCTGACGCATCTCGAACTCGTGTCCGTAAAACGCGTCCTTCTCGACGATGAACAGCGAAAGCCCGCGCGCTCCCGACTTCGGATCGGGATCGGTACGCGCCAGCAGCGCCAGCACGTTGGCGCGCCCCGCGAACGTGCACCACGCCTTCGCGCCGTTGATCAGCCAGCCCTCACGACCGCCGATTCGAGTTCGCTCGGCACGGCACGCGACCGACGCCACATCAGACCCGGTGTCGGGTTCGGTCACCGCGATACCAACCATCAGCTCACCCGCGGCGACCGGCGCTAGCCACTTGCGCTTCTGCTCTTCGGTGCCGCCCTTGAGCAGCGCCTTGGTGAGGATCTCCGGACGCGTGATGAGCGATCCGGCAGCGGCCAGCGATACGCGCGACAGTTCCTCGGTGGTGACCAGCATCGCGAGGTTGCCCATGCCGAGGCCGCCGTACTGCTCCGGTGCGGACATGCCGAAATATCCCATCGCGGCCATCGCGGAGATCAGCGAATCCGGCACCAGTTCGTCGGTTCTGTGAATGTGCGCGGCGAGCGGCGCCACCTCGGCCGCCGCGAAAGCACGCACCGAATCGCGTACCATCACCGCGTCTTCCTCGGGCAGCCAGATGTTGTTGGCACCACGGCTATCGGCAGTGCGGCGGCCGATCGACCGCACCCTCGCCTCGTGCGCGCACAGTTGCACGCGGGAGCGCGACTCTGCGCTGGCGATGGTCCGTTCGACCAGCCCTGCGGGAAGATCGAACTCGCCGCCGAAAGCCGCCAACTGACCGAGCAGTCTGGCGGTGATCTCGGCCGCGAACAGCGCGGCCTGGTCGACCATGAGTCCTGCGTCGACCCCGGCGCCAGCCGCCTCTCGTGCGTACTGCGCGAGCGCTCTGGCCGCCAGCACCTCGGTCGCGACGTAAGCGACGCGCTCGCTGTGGACCTGATGATCGTCGATCGTCTTGCCGCCGCTCGTGCGGCGCGCTGCCGCGGCGATGGCCTCACGAACGACTTCGTCGAGAGCTCCGACTACTGCGTCGACGTCTTCGATGCGAACCTGCGGAACCTCTCGATCGCTCATCCGTACTCCTCGCGTGCGGTCAGTTTCGAAAGCGCGAAACGCTACGGGCGCCGCTGCCCGGTGTCAAGATTGCCACGCCGCGAGCGATCACACGCGCCGGCGCTCGGTCTTTGCATCCACCGCGACCGCATGGAATGAAAACGCCGGCTCTCTATCGGCGGAGCATTCGTCCGCCGGCGCAAGATACTCGCGCAATCCGTCAGGAGCAGGGACATGGGACGCATCACCGTCGGGTACCAGGACGCCGGCCTCCACCCGCTTTGGCTGACCAACGCCGGCTTGCGCGTGGCGCGTCTGCTCGGTGCCGAGTCGCTGTGGCTGCCCGACCACTTCATGGGCTTCATACCCGCCCGGGTCTGGAACACCGACGTGACCAGCGTCGCGAAGCTGGTCCACTCTCCCGATGGTCTGTTCGATCCGCTGCAAGTGCTCGCGATCGCCTCCTGCCGCATGCGCGGCGTCGACGTGGGGACCGCGGTAACCGAAGCCTACCGGCACCATCCGATGGCTCTCGCCCAGTCGTTCGTGACGCTCGACCACATTTCCAGAGGCCACGCCATCCTCGGCATCGGCAACGGAGAAAAACTCAACGTCGAGCCCTACGGGCTGCCGTGGGGAAAGCAGGTCTCGCGCCTGGAGGAAGCACTGACGATCCTGCGGCTGCTGTGGGAGAGCGACGGGCGGCCGGTTACCTACGACGGTCGCTTCTGGCAACTACGCGATGCGATCTTCGATCTCCCGTTTTACAACGGCAGGCCGCCGCGCGTGTGGATCGCCGCCCACGCTCCGCGCATGCTCGACCTCACAGGACGCTTCGGAGACGGCTGGCTGCCGACGCTGAAGGCCACGCCCGGCGAATATCGCGCCCGCCTCGACGCCATTCGTGCCGCCGCGGCCAGCGCCGGTCGCGACATCGACCACTTCGTCCCGTGTCAGATGGCGGTGGTCGCGCTCGGGGAAAGTCGCGACCAAATGGTCGACCTCGCGCTGCGCAGCCGGCTCGGCGCAGCGATGGCGCTGCTGGCTCCTGACGCAGCGTGGAAGGTCATCGGAAAGACCCACCCTCTCGGCGACGGGTTCGGTGGGTTCTACGACATCGTCCCGCCTCGTATCACCGAGGAAGATATCGACACCGCCCAACGCGAGATGACCGCCGAGTTGCTGCTCACCTCGATGTACGCCGGCAGCCCCAGTCAGATACGCGACGAGATCGCGCCGCTGGTGGAAGCAGGGGCACGCCACATCATCGTCTCCAACCTGGGCGGCATGTTGACCGGCGGAGGCCCGAAGGATGTGTGGCGCCTCGGCAGCCTCATACGCAAGCTGCGCCGCCTGTGAGGCAACCCGCTCGCGAGACTTTCGCGGCGGCGAGGTCCGTGTTATCCACGCACGATCTGCCCGAAGGCGGGACTGAGGAGGCTCGACCCAATGCTGCGATCTTTCGCCTTTCCTGATCACCACCGTGCCGGCGCGTTCGCGCTCGGGCGTTCGCTGGCGACCGTGCTGCTGGCCGCGTCGCTGGCGGTGGGCTGCGACAACGGGACCCAGGTGTCCGGGGGACCGGCGACACCGGGAGCGTCGCCGTCCAAGAATCCGGTGGTCGTGATGAAGACCACGAAAGGGACGGTCGAAATCGAACTCGACGAGGCCAAGGCGCCGCTGAGCGTGCGCAATTTCCTCGACTACGTGGATACCGGGCACTACGACGGCACGATCTTCCACCGGATCATCAAGGACTTCATGATCCAGGGCGGCGGCTTCACGCCGGCGGGACTCCAGAAACCGACCAAGCCACCGGTCAAGAACGAAGCCGGCAACGGTCTCAAGAACACGCGCGGCAGCGTCGCGATGGCGCGCACCAGCGTGGTCGACTCGGCGACCTCGCAGTTCTTCGTCAATCACGCAGACAACGCCTTCCTCGACTACAAGGACTCGACGCCGCAGGGCTACGGCTATGCGGTGTTCGGAAAGGTGGTTTCCGGAATGGATGTGGTGGACGCGATCGCCGCGGCGCCCAAGGCGAACAAGGGAGGCGCATTCTCGGATCGCCCCGTCGACGACATCGTGATCGAATCGATCAAGCGCAAGAACTGAGGATCCGGCCCGCGGATCCCTGCCGCCGCGCATGCGCATCACGACTCTGCTAGCGCGCGGCGCGCCGATCTTCTCCTTCGAGTTCTTCCCACCGAAGACCGAAGCGGGAGACCGCGCGCTGCTGACGACGATCGCCGAACTGCGCCCGCTGGCACCCGACTTCGTCTCGGTCACGTACGGTGCGGGAGGCAGCACCCGCGAGCGCACCGTCGAACTGGTTTCCTACATCAAGCAGCAGGTCGAGATCGAAGCGATGGCCCACCTGACCTGCGTCGGGTCGAGCCGCGACGAGCTGGTCGACGTGCTCGATCGTCTGCACAGCGCC
Source organism: Deltaproteobacteria bacterium (assembly GCA_016218925.1). Taxonomy (GTDB): domain Bacteria; phylum Desulfobacterota; class Binatia; order UBA1149; family CAITLU01; genus CAITLU01. The sequence goes on from JACRCR010000227.1 coordinate 44,226, forward strand.
GGCATCGAGAACATAATCGCGTTGCGGGGCGATCCGCCGGTTGGCGAAGAGGGGTTCGTCGCCCACCCGCAGGGCTTTCGTTTCGCGACTGAACTCGTCGAACTGCTTCGATCACAGGCGCGGGGTTTCTGCGTCGCTGCGGCGTGCTACCCCGAGAAGCACGTCGAGGCCCCGTCATTCGACGCCGACCTGCTGCACCTTCGCGAGAAGGTCGACGCTGGGGTCGACTTCCTGATCACCCAGCTCTTCTTCGACAACGAGTCGTATTTCGATTTCGTCCAAAGGGCGCGCGGGGCGGGCATCACCGTGCCGATCGTGGCCGGAATCATGCCGATCACGAACCTCGGACAGATCGAGCGCTTCACCCAGCGCTGCGGCGCGGCGATTCCGCGCGCGCTGCACGAAATCCTCGATCCGCACCGCGACGACAGCGAGACGGTGGAGCGCCTCAGCGTCGCGTACGCGATCGACCAGTGCCGCGAGCTTCTCGACCGCGGCGCGCCCGGAATACACTTCTACACGCTCAACAAGTCGCGGGCGACGCGCGACATCCTCACCGCGCTGCGCCGCCACACCTGAGGCGCTTCTCTACAATCCCATCTGTTTGGCGATGATGACCTTCATGATCTCGCTGGTGCCGGCGAAGATCGTCTGGATGCGGGCGTCCAGGTAATCGCGCGCGATCGGATATTCCATCATGTAGCCGTATCCACCGTGGAACTGCAGCACCTGATCGCAGGTGCGCTTGAGCATCTCGGTGATCCAATACTTGGCCATCGAGGTCTCCTTGACGATGCCGGATCCGGCCACGTGCTCGGCGATCAACCGGTCGATGAAAGTACGCCCGAGTTCGACCTCGGTGGCCATCTCGGCCAGACGGAACTGGGTGTGCTGGAGCTTGGAAAGAGGACGCCCGAACGCCTTTCTCTCTTGCGTGTAGCGCACTCCGTCGGCGAGCACGAGTTCGGCGGCTGCCTGGGCGCCGAGCGCACACACGAGCCGCTCCTGCTGCAGCTTCTGCATGAGGAAATAGAAACCCGCGCCCTCGGCGCCGAGCAGATTTTCCTTCGGCACCACGCAGTCACTGAAGCTCAGCTCGGAGGTGTCCTGGGCCTTCAGGCCCATCTTCTCCAGGTTGCGGCCGCGTTCGAAGCCCGGGGTGCCGGCCTCGACTACGATCAGCGACACTCCGGTGTAGGGCGGATCCGCCTGGGTGTCGGTCTTTGCGACGACGATACACAGGTCGCAGAGCTGGCCGTTGGAGATGAACGTCTTCTGTCCGTTGACGATGTAGTGGTCACCTTCCAGCCGCGCGGTGGTCTGGATGCCCTGCAGGTCGGAGCCGGCGCCCGGCTCGGTCATCGCGATCGCGCTGATCTTGTCTCCGCTGGCACAACCGGGCAGCCACCGTTTCTTTTGCTCGTCATTGCCGAAGCTGAAGAGGTAGGGCACCACGATGTCGTTGTGCAGCGAGAACATCGGCCCGGTAGCACGGGCCGCGACCATCTCCTCGATCAGCACCACCGAATAGAGGAAGTCGGCCCCCGACCCGCCGTACTCCTCAGGGAGCCACGAGCACAAGAAGCCGGCCTCGCCGGCCTTCTCCCAGATCGATCGCGGAACGACGCCCTGCTTCTCCCAATCAGCGTGGAACGGAGTCACCTCGCTGCGCAGAAAGCGTCGCACGGCGTCGCGAAACTGGTGGTGTTCTTCGGAAAAAAGTGTTCGTTCCATGGGGTCGACCGAGTAGCGAGAGCAGCCTCGTGAGTAAAACCCCGGCGTTCGTCGCCGCCGGCCAAACGCCTGTTTTCGCTGTCGCGCGGGCGAGATCGCCGACTTGACAGAGAACCACGCACGGCACATCGTCCGCACCCGTCGCGGGCCCCGGCAGCGAAGAATCCGAGCGTGAGCGACCCGATCTCCGACGCGACCGTCAACCGACCCTCCAGCCGAGCGTAAGCCGACAGTGCCCACCATGGCGACCATCCCGATCATCCGATGACGCGCGTCCTCGAGCACGTGCGGTCCGCCTGGCACAACGACCGGGCGGGCCTGATGCTGCCGCTGTCGATCTACGCAGCGTCGCTGTTGGTCTTCGTTCAGGCGTTGCGCTGGGGGCTACCGGTTGGCGACGAGACCTGGGCCGCAGACGCAATCCGGCCGAGCGCGCCGCTGGCGGTCGTCTATCACAACTTCCTCGCCGAAGGCTGGAACAGCGGCTGGTTCTGGTTCAAGTACCCACCCTTCCACGCCTTCCTGCTCACAGCCGCATACCTTCCCTATTTGCTCTGGGCGTGGGTGAGCGGTGAGCTGCACGGCTTTGAGTCCCAGTACCCGTTCGGCTTCGCCGATCCCGAACTCGCCCTTAGCCGCCTTGCCTGGATCGGTCGCTTGATCAGCGCGCTGATGGGCGCCGGAGTGGTGACCTTGGTGTACGCCTGCGTGGTGCGAAGCTTCGGACGCTGCAAAGCCGCGGCGGCAGCCTGCGCGACGGCGCTGTGCTACCCGATGGTGTTCTACGCTCAGACCACCAATGTGGAGGTGCCCTACCTCTTCTGGATGATGGTCGCGCTACTGGCGGCGGTGCGGCTTCTCGAAGGCCAGGACACGCGAGTGTGGTGGATGCTTCTCGGCGTCGGCGCGGCGCTGTCGCTGTCGACCAAGGAACTGGTAGCCGGCGTGTTCGTCGGACTGCCTCCGGCCATGATCGGGGTCTACCTCGCGCAGCGACGACCGGCCGCGAGCTGGCTGCGCGGCGGATGCGCTGCCGCGCTCGCTTTCGCGGCCGCGATCGCCGTGGCCAACAACGTATTCTTCAATGCTTCGGGGTTCACCCACCGCATCGGGTTCTTGACGCAGACACTGCCGCCCGAAATAGCTCTGCGCTACGCACCCTACTACTTCCCGATCGATCTCGGCACGGCCCACGGGGCCGCTGCCGAATTGGACCAACTGCGCATGGCTGGCACTCGGCTGCTCCAGAGCCTGGGCGTTCCGACCTCGCTGCTGGCGCTCGCAGGTGTCGTCATCGCGATGCGCGCGGCGCCCGCCTGGACGGCGTTGCTGCTGTCGATCGCGCTCGCCTACTACGTGGTCAGCGTGCGAGCGATGCTCTCGCTCAGCCTTCGCTACGTCATGCCGTTGACGCTCATAGCGACGGTATTCGCCGGAATCTCGCTCGGCACCCTGCTCGAAGGCGGCACTGCAGCGCGCTGGAGGCGGCCGCTGGCCGCACTGTTGCTGCTGTACCTTTTTGCCTACGGATGGGACGTCAATCGAATGATGAAGGCCGACGGGCGTTATCAGGCCGAAAACTGGATCGCAGCGCATGCGGCCGATGGTGCGCGCATCGAAGTCTACCAGAACCCCACCTACCTGCCGCGCTTCCCAGGCCGCGTGAACGTCGACAGCGTAGCCTTCGAGCAGCGGACGAGCGAAGCCTTTCGCGAGCGCATGCCCGACTTCGTGGTGCTGTCTTCGGCGGGGCTGTCGGGCGTATCGGTGCAGTACAAGCAGGACTGGCACGAGAGCGGGGACACCGAGCGAGGCTTCGTCGAGGGCAAGAAGAGCGCCGCCGGCGTAGTCATGACGTATCAGCGCCAGGCCAACGTCGACTTTCTAGCCGCGCTGGCCGACGGATCGCTCGGATACCACGAGGCCGCGCGTTTCGACGTCGACCCATGGATCCCGCGCACCTTGATCCAGAGCCTGAACCCCGAGATCTTGATCTACCGTCGCGGCGCCGGCGCGGGAGTCGAGTCCAAACGCGAGTGAGACTACAAAGAGCTTCCATGTCGTCCGCACGTTCGAACTTCCTGCGCTGTCTCGGCGGCCTGCTGGCGCTCACGCTGGCAACCTGGGTGATCGAGGCCGTCGCCATCAGCGCGGCCTTCCACCACCGCCTGCTGGCGCCCTACGCTTACTTCGCCAACCAGACCTTCGATTTTCTGTGCAAACTGCGCTTCGCGGCCGGTTTCCTGCCGTCGTGGGTGCCGGGCCTGCCCGATGGGTTCGCCGGCCTCACCGTCGGAGACAAACTACTGTACGCACTGGCGCTGCTGGCGCCCTCGCTCTGTGTCGCGCTCGGCATCGGCGCGATCGGCGCAGCGGCGGCCGCGGCCACGCAGCGGCGCGTGCGCAGCGTGCGCCAGTACGTCATGGCGTGGGCGGTGTTCGGGCTGATCGTCCACGTGGCGGTGGCTGTCCCCACCCTCGGTCTGCAAGACGGGCTGCGTCTGGGCAAGACCCTGTACCGGTTGCGCGGTCTGGTCGTGGACGGCGCGGTCCTGGCGATGGCCGTGTGGGCGCTGGGAACGCTGTCCGCGCTGCGGCTGGCTCCGATGCTGGAGATCTCGCGATCGGCGCGGACGATCACGGCGGGGCTGCTGCTGGGACTCACGGCCGTGGGCTGGTGGCAGCAACCGGCGATCGTCGCGGTCGCTGCCGCGCCTTCGCCGGCAAGTGCCGCCGGCGGCGACGGCGCAGCGGCCTACAATGTCGTGCTGATCTCGCTGGACAGTCTGCGCGCCGACCATCTGCGGACATACGGTTATCAGCGCGACACCGCGCCGGCGATCGACCGGATGGCACGCGAGGGTGTCGTGTTCGACAACGCCATCGCGACCTCTTCGTGGACGTTGCCCACCCACGTCACGATGTTCACCGGCCGCTATCAGCTCTCTCACGGCGTCATCGACGAGACCAGCGTGCTGCCGTCCTCGATCCCGACCCTCGGGCAGATCTTCAAAGCTGCGGGATTTTCCAGCGCCGGATTCGCTTCCGGGCCCTATCTGGCGGGTCACTACGGCTACGAGCGCGGAATGGATACCTATCGGGATCTGAGCGCACGCTTCTCCGATCCTCGCGAGGCCCGCTCGGCGATTCTCTCGCCGGAAATCAACGCCGACGCGCTGGGGTGGCTCGACGCCCACGCAACCGAACGCTTTTTTCTGTTCCTCCACTATTTCGACATCCACTACGACTACGTGCCTCCGGCTCCGTACGACACGATGTTCGACCCCGACTACACCGGCACGATGGACGGCCGCAATTTCATCGAACGCAGCGACGTCAACGCGCGCATGAACGGGCGCGATCTCGATCACGTCCGCGCACTTTACGACGGGGAAATCCGTTTTACCGACGAACACGTCGGACGCGTTCTCGACAAACTCGAGGCGCTGGGCGTGCTGGAGAAGACCGTCGTGCTGCTCGTCGCCGACCACGGCGACGAATTCTTCGAACACGGCAACAAGGGGCACCACCGCACGGTCTACGACGAAGTGATCCGCGTTCCGTTCGTGCTGCGACTGCCGGGAAAGACCCATGCCGGAGTCCGGATCCAGGATCAGGTGAGCCTGGTCGACGTCCTTCCCACCTTGCTGGAAAGCGCCGCGGTCGCGACCCCGCCCGAAACCGAGGGCGTCAGCGTGCGGCACTTCCTGGAGGGGTCGCCCCCGCAGCGCGACGCGGTCTACTCGGACTTCTACGACAAACAGGGATTCAATCTGCAGGTGGCGCGCCGCACCCCCGCCGACAAGACCATCCACCATTTCAACCGCATCACGCATCCCACCCGCGGCGCGATCGAGTACTACGATCTCGCTGCCGATCCTCGCGAGCGCAACGACGTGAGCAGCACCAGGCGCGACGCCGTCACCTCGTCGCTGACCAACATGGGCGATTGGCTCGGCCAGCAGTGGCGCGCACAGCGAAGCGCCGAAGCCGCGTCGGGCGGCCACTCCTCGATCAAGATAGACGAGGACACGATGGAGCGCCTCAAGTCGCTCGGTTACGTCGGCGAGTAGGCGGCTTCAGAAGCCTTGCAGAGCAGCGAACCGATTGCGGTGGTACGCGGCATCGCCGAACGTCATTTCCGAGCCTCGCAGTCGCTTCAGGAAGAAGCCCACGTCGTGCTCGTCGGTCATCCCTATACCGCCGTGCATCTGCAGTCCCTCGTAGCCGATCATGGCGCCTGCGTCCGAGCAGCGTGCCTTGGCAACGCTGACGAGAGCGCGAGCCTCGGGGGCGCCGTGATCCAGCGCGGTACAGGCCCCCATTACCGACGATCGTGCCAGCTCGAGCTCGACGAACATCTTGGCCGCTCGGTGCTTGAGCGCCTGGAAGCTGCCGATCGGCACTCCGTACTGTTTGCGCGTCTTCAGATAGTCGAGCGTCATCTCGAACGTAGCCGTCATGTTGCCTAGCATCTCCGCGCAGAGCCCGGCGGTGGCGCGGTCGATGACGTCCTCGAGCAGCGCGAGCCCGTTGCCCTCGGTTCCCAGCATCGCCGCCGACGACACTTCGACGCCGTTCATGCGCAGGATCGCGACCTGACGCAGGTGCATGGTCTTCTGGCGTGCCACTTCGACGCCGGCAGCGCCGCGCTCGACCACGAACAGCGAGATGCCGTCGCGGTCACCGTGCTCGCCGGCGCTGCGCGCCACCACGACAATTACCTCGGCGACGTGCCCGTCCAGAACCAGGGTCTTCTCGCCGCTGAGGACGTAGCTGCTCCCCTTCTTCTCGGCACGCGTCCGGCAGTGGGCCAGATCGTAGCGCCCCTCGCGCTCCTGGTAGGCCAGCGACATCAGCAGCGAACCGTCCGCCACACGCGGCAGCAGGTCGGCCTTGTGGGCCTGGGTGCCACCGAGCACCACCGCGGCGGCTCCCAGCACTGCCGTCGAGAGCAACGGTTCCGGCACCAGGCTGCGACCGCACTCTTCCATCACGCAGGCCATCTCGAGGCAGCCCATACCCAGCCCACCCGCCTCTTCGGGAATCATTATGGCGGGCCAGCCGAGCTCGGCCATCTTCTTCCACAGGTCGCGCGAAAACCCGACGGAGTCGTCGCTGTCGCGCAGCGCACGCACACGCGAAATCGGCGACTGTTTCTTGACGAAGTCCGCCGCGGCCTTCTTGAGCATTTGTTGGTCTTCGGAAAGAACCAGTCCCATGGCGTCTCGCTTCCTCAGTCGGGCAGGCCGAGCACTCGCTTGGCGATGATGTTGAGTTGAATTTCGGAGGTCCCGCCTTCAATCGAGTTGCCGCGCGCGCGCAACCAAGCCCGAGTGTGCGCCAGTTCGTCCTCGTCGAAACCTTCGCCTTCCCAGCCGAGTCCCTGAGGTCCCAGGATACCGACCAGCAGCGCGCTGCGATCCTTGTTCAGTTCGGTGGCGTAGTACTTGAAGATCGACGCCTCTGGGCCGGGCTGGTGGCCGAGCTTGGCGGCCTCCTTGGTACGCTTCAGGGTCAGTTCGAGGCAGAGCTTGTCCATCGTCAGTTGGGCGATGCGGTCGCGCAGCGCCGCGTCAGCCACGCGGCCGCCCGATTCGACGCCCACATACCGGCGTGCGGCGCTGACCAACTCGTTCTTGTCCTCTGACTCGTTGAAGGCCTCGCTGATCATGCTGCGCTCGTGGCCGAGCAGAGCCTTTGCCATCGTCCAGCCGTTGTTGATCCCGCCCACGACGTGTTCGGCTGACACCCGCGCGTCTTCGAGAAATGTTTCACAGAACGGAGACTGGCCGCTGATCAGCTTGATCGGCTTCACGGTCACCCCCGGCTGGTCCATGTCGATCAGCATGAAACTGATACCTTCGTGCTTGGGCTTGTCCGGATCGGTCCGCACCAGCATGAACATCCAGTCGGACTTGTCGGCGTAGGAGGTCCAGACCTTCTGGCCGTTGACGACGTAGAAGTCGCCGTCGCGCACTGCCCTCGCGCGCAGGCCGGCCAGATCGGAACCCGCTTCGGGCTCCGAGTAGCCCTGGCACCAGCGCACCTCACCCCGGACGATCTCGGGCAGGAAACGCGACTTCTGTTGTTCATTCCCATACTGCAGCAGCAGCGGTCCGATCATCGTCAGACCGAAGCCGACCAGAGCGGGCTTACAGCGAAGCCGGCGCATCTCTTCGGCAAGGATCTTGGCCTCTTCCTTCGAAAGCCCCCCGCCGCCGTAGGCCTTGGGCCACGTCGGAGCGGTCCATCCTCTCGCCGCCATCCGGTCGAGCCACAGCTTTGCGTCGGTGGCGGCCGAGCGTTCTTTCTTGCCGCCCCAGTAGAGCCCGTCGCCCAACGCCTCGTTGCCTACCGCCGCGCCCCAGCGCAGCGACGCCGGACAGTTGGCGTCCAGCCACGCGCGCACTTCTTCGCGAAACTCTTGTAGATCGCTCATAGGCCCGACAGATTATCGACGCGGACTGACAAACGAAAACCTCGCCTCTGCCGCGAGCTTCGCGGCGGTCAGGTGCGGGGCCGCAAGACCAAACGAGAGCCTTCGAGGCATCGAACTCGCGGGCACGGAGCGCGCCATCGGCGCAGGACGGGAAACACGATCATGCGACAAGTCGATCAACCCATTATCTCCCCCTCGATCGCAAACACGCTCGCGGCGCTGGCCGCGGCAACGTGTCTGTCGGTCATCCTTGCCGGCACATCTGATGCCGTCGCTGCACCGACTGCGACCTTGCCGCGGATCGCTACGCCCACC
>JACRCR010000230.1 GCA_016218925.1 Deltaproteobacteria bacterium
CGTCTACGATCCTGCCGGGCACCTGCTCGCGCAGTACGCCACCGGCGCCGCCACGGCGCAGGTGATGATGGAGTACGTCTGGCTCGGCAACACGCCGGTGGCGCTGGTCGACCACACCGGGTCCGGAGGCCCGCAGCTTGTGGCGATCCCGTACTGTACGGAAACTCAGCCGCCATGTCCCTCGGGCTCCCACCACTGGCAGCCGGCCGGCGCCGACCACGGTACGATGTGTGCGGCGCTGTCAACAACTTTTTCAGACAGGCGGTGGGTCGTTCGACCTCTTGGAGACGGCGTTCTTTTGGGTGACGCCGCAGGTGTTGCTCGGACTGTTCCCGATTGGCGCGGCATTCGTTTCGGCCTACTTGGCGCCGCGCCTCAAGGTCGTCGTGGGCGCGTCGATGGCGGCTGCGGAAGCGCTGGAAGGTGCGGTCGCGGGCTTTGTCGCCAACGATGTGTCTAGCGTTCCCGGCGACCTAAAGGGACTTGACGGAGCGATGACTCGCGTAATCCTTGGTTTGGTGGTTTACGCAGTGCCCTGCACTGCGGCCGCTTCCGCCGCCCATTTCTTGACGCGGCGAACGACGAGCCAACAGTAGTCGACACCGGATCGATCTAGCGGCGAACTGCGACAGCACCGAGTAGGCCAACTGCCCCGGAGGATCCTCATGAAACACATCCCCATTCCGCGCGTTCTTGCACAATGGCGCATATGCCCGGTGTGGTGGATCTGGTGGGACTGGATGTCACGACCTCGTTGCGCTCGTACGTCTACGATCGGGCAGGGCACCTGGTCGCCGAGTACGCAACGCCGGTACTTACGCCTCAGGTGCTGCGCGCGTACATCTGGCTGGGCCACACGCCGGTGGCGATGATCGACCACACCGCTGCCAGCGGTGCGCAGCTACTGGCGATCCACACCGGCCACCTCGGCCTCCCGCAGAAACTGACCAACGCCGCGCAGGCGGATGTCCCGGTCGCCCAATCTCGCGAAGTCCCTCGGCCTCGCTACACGCCATTGCCGGAACGAAGGGGTCGCGCGAACCTGCGTGCAAGCGACGCGTCGCGTCCTGCTCCGATCCGCGCCGCCATCCCTGCGCTGCGATCAGCCGCTCCACCTGTATCCGGATTTCGTCGCGGATCGCCTGCACGCGCTGCGGGGGCTCACCCTTTGGATCGGGCAGGTCCCACTCCAGCCGGCGTAGTCCGTGCACCACGGGGCAGGTCTCGCCGCATCCCATCGTGACCAGCCACTGCGCGCCGGCCGCGAGTTCGTCGGTCAGCAGCGTGGGCGAGACGCCGTCGAGCTCGATCCCGACCTCTCGCATGGCATCGACCACTTCCGGGTGAACGCGCACTGCCGGCTGTGTGCCAGCCGAGATCGCCCGCGCCAGGTTCGGATCCGCGATTGCGTTGAAGAACCCCGCCGCCATCTGAGAGCGACCGGCGTTGTGCACACACGCGAAGAGTACCGTGGCCTTCATGCCGCCATATTCCCGACGCCGTCTACAGCCTGCCCAGGAGTCTGACCCAAGACATCCGTGGATGCCCGGGACGACGATTCGCGTCGCGGAAAAGGCGCGCTCAGTCGCTGGAACCGGGCGTTCCAGCGACTGAGCGCGACGCACTCCGCGGCGTGAACCGGCGTTACGCGCGCCCCGAGCGTGTCTTGGGTCAGGCTCCCAGGCGCAATGCGAGTAGCTCGAGCGGCCGGTAGTAGAAAATGGGGCATTTCGATGAATCCTCGCAAGATGTGGTGATCGAGCCATCTCGCGACGTACGTTTACGGGCCGCCAGATAGACGCTATGGTCGAGAAGTTCCCGACTACCCAGAGTTCCGGTGGCAGATCGTATCGACATCTCGTTCTCCGGACACGCGGTTCGGCGCATATTTTAGCGGGGCATCCGCGAAACCGAAATCCGCTGGCTCGTCGAAAGCGGAGAACCCATAGAGAACTATCCCGACGACGTTCCTTTCCCGAGCCGCCTGGTGGGCGACACGGTCAACGGCAGGCTACTGCACGCCGTCGTGGCCGTGGACGGACCACGTTGCGTGGTTATCACAATCTACGAGCCCGGCCCGGCTGTCTGGACCCCCGGTGGGCGGACGAGGAAGCAGCCATGACATGCGTCATCGGCAAGCACGGACACACGACGCTGGGGCGCACGACGGTGCCGCTGATTCGAGGCAGCGCGGTGGTCATTCTGCGCAACGTACCGGCGGACATTTGCGACAAATGCAGCGAGTACTTTCTGGACGAGGCGGCCACCTCAGCCGTCTTGAAGCTCGCCGGGGATTCCGTCCGTAGAGGCGCCGAGGTGGAGGTAGTGCGCTTCGCCGCGTGAGCGAACCGCCGACAACTCGGCGACCACGACCGTACCCTCTGCTCGACCTGCCCCGCGTAGCGGGACATGAGCAACCTAGAGCACAACGATTTCTAACGAACTCATCGACTTCCAAGCCGTGAGTCACTGGCATTGTGCCTAGGCGCCGAGCAACTGCTTGCGCAGCTCGCGCTTCAGGATCTTGCCGGCCGGGTTGCGCGGCAGCGGTGCGTCCATGAACCACACCCGCACCGGCACCTTGAAGCTGGCCAGCCGCTCGGCCACGAAGCGTTGCAGTTCGGCTTCGCTGACCGTCGTGCCAGGTGCGGTGTGTACCACCGCACCGACTTCTTCGCCGAGAACCTGATCGGGGATGCCGATCACTGCGGCGTCGGTTACCGCCGGGTGTTCGAACAACGCGGCTTCGACTTCGACCGACGAGATGTTCTCGCCGCCACGGATCAGCAGGTCCTTGGCGCGGTCGACCAGATAGACGAAGCCTTCTTGGTCGATGCGCGCCAGATCGCCGGTATGAACCCAGCCATCGGAGAAAGACGCCTTGGTGTCTTCGGGTTTGTTGAAGTACCCCGCCACCACGTTGGGACCTTTGATCCACAGTTCGCCGACCTCGCCGCTCGGCAGGGTGCGCGAGTCTTCGCCGACCACCTTGAGGTCGCAGACCGGGATCGGGACGCCGACGCTGTCGGGATGGCGCAGGTAATCGACGCCCATGTTCATCGTCGTGACCGAGGAGGTCTCGGTCATTCCGTAACCGTTGCTCGGCGTGCGGCCGGGGAACATCTCTTCGATCTTGCGCACCAGCTCGGGCGCGGCGGGCGCGCCGCCGTAGCCGATCGAGCGCACGCTCGATAGATCGCGGAGACTGAAATCCGGATGCGTCAGCACCTGCCACACCATCGCCGGCACGCCGCCGAAGATCGAGACTCGCTCGCGTTCGATCAGTTCGAGGGCGCGGCCGGCGTCCCACTTGCGCATGATCACCAGCTTGTTGCCGGCCGCCAGGTTGGCGACCAATATC
>JACRCR010000053.1 GCA_016218925.1 Deltaproteobacteria bacterium
CCGTCCCCGCTCCGGCGTCCATGGACTCGTCGTGATACACGCCGCGTCAGCTCGTGTGTCTTCCATGTACGTCGGGCGCATCTCCGAGCGCGACGCCGGCGTGTACGCACCACAGCCGGATTCGGACGTCTTCGCCTCGTTCCTCTCGCTTGCCGACCGCGTCTGCGGCCTTGCCACGACTGTTGCACGCGATCTTGCACCACCGGTACGCCTTCCCGTGCACTGCTCGCGACAGATCAAAGTGCATAGACCGGCAGCCTCGCGCTGATCCGGTCGCGGCTTCGTTCAATACTCTTGTTTCCGACCCGGCCTGCGCCACGTTGGCCTGAACTTGCCGCCTCCCGTCGTGGGCCGGGTCCGAAACAAGCCTCAGTCTTATGTCAACCGCAGACCCGGCCTGCGCCGCCAGCCCTCGGCCAGACCACCAAATACCGACGGGTCCCCCGATATTTCAAGGTTTCGCCAACTACAAGCCAGCAAGCGGGTAGGCCGGTGCATCGGCGCCGGCAGGAACCCGCCTGATCGAAGACTGCGACTCGACCGAAATGGCCCCGAGCCCACGCTACGCGGGCTCGTCCGCGTGAGTTGACTTGCGCGCCGGTGCGACCGGCGGCGGAGGCGCCGACAGACCGACGCAAGTAAGAAAAGCAGCGACGGCATCTGGCGAACGGATGGCGGCCATGATGCGCGTGCGCGAACCGCAGCGAGGGCAGCGCAAAGCGTCAGCCGCGAACACCCGGCGAATCAGCCAGGCCCACGGTATCCACGCGCTGGCCCGTGCGCGTTGCGGTCGGTGTGAACACGGATCCGGATCACCGCCGGCATCTGCCGGCTGCGCCAGCGCCGGTACCACGTGGTCGCGCCAGCCAGCACACGGAGCCAGGATCCAAAGTAGCGCACCTGGTGGGCGCGCGGCGGCGGAATCAAAGCGGCCAGTCGAGCCAGTAACTCCTGGGGCTCGAAGACAAGATGTGACGTACCGTCGCGCCACCGACGTCGCATTCGATAGAGAATGCGGCCGTCGTCCAGTCGCGTCAGTCGCTCCGTTGCCAGCGGCGGGCGCGCAACGTAACGACACAATCTCTCCAACCCAGCGCGATCATCGGCCGCAACCGCGACATCGGCGTGCAGGCTCATCTGTGCGAGCGTCGCGCATCTGACTGAAGTCTGCGGCGGCGCTGCAACTGCCTGCTTCGGGTCGCCAAGCCGAGTGGTGCGCTGTCCGGCGCGAGGGGCCAAGGAGCTCAATCCGAAGATCTTCGTGGTGTCGCGCTGCGAGCAGGAGTCCGGCGAAGGCAGGCTGCGCCGCGCCGGTGCCGACCGCGTGGTCGCGCCGTATGCGATCGGCGGCCACCGCATGGTCGAACTCGCACTCAATCCGGCTTTGCCTGTGGTCGTGGACGTGGACGACCTGGTGGCCGCTTCGGGACGCGAGCACATGACGGTGGCGGAGATTTCGGTAGGCGCCGGCTCGGTGCTGGAGGGAGCGACGCTGGCGAGCGGCGAGCTGATGCGGCGCTACGGAGCGCTGGCGATCGGACTCATCGGTGAGGATGGTCGTCTCCAAGTCGGAGTGCCGCCGCAACTTCGTCTGGAAGGCGGGCACGTGCTGGTAGTGTTCGGTACCGAACGGGCGATCGAGGCGATGGCCAGGGCCAGCCGTCCCACGCTCGCGGCCGACGACGTAGCCTGAGCGCCGCCCCGCGGCGGAGACCAGAGATCAGAGAGCAGAGAATGGCGCAGCCCGAGACCTTCAGCTTTTCGCGTGTGACGACCTTCGAGCAGTGCCCGCGGCGTTATCGCTACCGCTACCTCGACGGAGTTCGAGAGGCCTTTCAGTCGATCGAAGCCTTCATGGGGCAGCAGGTGCACGCGACCGTGGAGTGGCTCTACAACCAGCGTCTGGCCGGTCACGAACACGCGGTCGAGGCCGCGGTGGGACGCTATTGCACCGAGTTCGACAAGGCCCATTCGGCCGGCAAGCCGGCCGTACGTGTCATCCGTGCCGACATGGCCACCGAGCACTACCGGCGCTCGGGTGCGGAGATGCTCGCCGACTTCCATCGCCGCCGTTTCGTCGCCGACGGCCTGGAGACCGTAGCGATGGAACGTCATTTCCAGCTCGATCTAGGCGCAGGCGTTCCGTTCCAGGGCTACATCGACCGCTTGGCCCGTGACGCAGACGGCGTCTTTCACATCATCGACTTCAAGACCGGCGCTCGGGTCCCCGCGCGCTTCGAGGGCAAGGACGCCGACCAGCTCGACGCCTACGCTCTGGCACTGTTCACGCAGACCGACGCCGACGAGCTCGTGCTGGAGCTGGAGTACCTGCGCACCGCCACCGCTCACGCCAAGCGCGTTCGGCGCGACCAGACCGAAGAAGTCAGGCGCCGTCTGTCGGCCCGCATCGCGGCTGCGCGCTCGGCCACGGTCTTCCCGCCGATTCCCGGTTCGTTGTGTGACTGGTGCGGGTTCAACGATCTGTGCGAGGCGTATCCGTCGCGACGTGTCGGATCGGCTCGTTCGCGGGACTGAGCGCCCGCCAACAGGCAGCGAGGAGAGAGAGCGATGTTCGAGAGGGTGTCATTGGGAGGCGAGGGGCTGAGCGTGTTGCTCGGCACCAAGAACGGCAAGTATCCGAGCGGCAACTCGGTGCTGGTGGAGGATGACCTCACGTTGATGGTCGACCCTTCGACCAACGTGGTCGCGGCCGGGGTCGATGCCCTCGGCTGCCGCGTCGATACGGTCGTCAACAGTCACGCCCACGAAGACCACTTCGCCGGCAACTTCCTGTTCCCCGAAGCCTCTCTGCTGCTCCACGAGGCCGACGCGCCGGCGATGGTCTCACTCGAGGCGCTGCTGGCCGCCTACGGGACCGACTGGGCCAAGCTGATGGTCGAGCAGTTCAACTACCAGCCGCGCAGCGACGTTCGAGCGGTTACCGATGGAGAGGTCCTCGATCTCGGCCGCCACCGCGTACACTTCCTGCACATGCCCGGCCACACGGCCGGTCACCTGTGCCTGCGTTTCGAACCCGAAGGTGTGGTCTTCACGGGTGACCTCGACCTGACCCGCTTCGGCCCCTATTACGGCGACGCCAACGCCAGCCTGGAGGACACGATCGCGTCGTTGGCGCGCCTTCGCGAGTTGCCGGACGTCAGGGCCTTCGTCAGCTTCCACGAGGCGGCCATCGTTCGCGAAGACCTGCGCGGCGCGGTCGATCGCTACGCCGCGGTGCTCGAAGAGCGGGACGACGCCTTGCTCGCATTCTGCAGCGAGCCGCGCACGCTGGCCGAGATCGCCGATCGCTGCATCGTCTATCGCAAGCGCTACGAGTCGATTCCGTGGCAGGCCGGGGTCGAGGCGGTGATGATGGGCCGGCACGCCGAGAGGCTGGTGCGTCTTGGCGCGATGCGAAGCGAGGGCGATCGCTTCGTCGCCGTCTAGGCTGGCTGGAACTCCTCGTCTTCGTCGTCGCGCTCGACATCGGCCAGACGGATCAACGTGTCGGCGGGATCCCAGTACGACATCACCGCCTGGATCTTGCCGGCGTCGTCGAGTTCGAACACGCTGATTCCCGCGAATGTCAGGCGGCGCGTTGACCCTCTCGCGCTTCCCTCACCGATCCACTTCACCGCGGCACCGCTTCCGGCAAGGAAGATCTCGCACACCTCCATCGTGAGTTGTCCGAACGGCGCGTCGAAGATCTTCCACGCTTCGTCGAAGCAGGCTTTGCCTTCGAGCGGAGTTGCGCCGACCGGTTCGTGGAGCACCGCGTCCTCGCTGAAGAGATCGAGCCAGCGCGCGTGATCGCGCGCAGTGATCGATTCGTAGTACGCGTTGATGGCGGTCTCGATTCGCGGATCGGGCAGAGCACGCATGGTCTCCTGCTGCCGGACGCGCCCCGGAAAGGCAACGCGGCGAGCCTTGGGTTCCCCGCCAGCGCCGACTGTAACCCGCTGATTTCGTGATGGTTTCGGGCGCGTCATGGCGTCTGCTCCGAGACTTCCGAGGGGTTTTGGGTGCTCCGATGATTCCCTTTGCAACTCAAGGCCTTGCGCGGAGCCATCGGCCGGCCGGCGGGATTGGCAGCGCCGCAAGGGGTGGTGGCGAGGTGCTCAAGCCCCGCAAAATGGCCGCATTGCGGGGCTTGTTGGTGAAACCTCGCGGTCATCTATTGGCTGGGAGGCCCGTCGGCGGCACTCTTGAGCGCGCGCCTCTTGCCTCCTTCGGCGCAACCGGGCGCCTTAACGGGTGGGGCCCGGCAGGGCCCCACCCGGAAGGCGTCTTGGACCTTCCAGAGTTCCTCTCGACCTACCTGGACTAAGCGGCTATCGAGCCCTTGGTCGTGTGGCAAGTGTATGATTTCGCAGCGGTTGCGCCTCCCGGTCGCTCTCTAGGACATTCACGGCGAGCCGGGCCGCGGCGCTCCGCGGCCCGGCCGGGGCCGCCGCTCTTCGCGCCGGCAAAAAACTCCGGCTCGGCCTCGGGCAGAGTGCGAGCGGGGTCCCGCCGAGGCGAACTCCCCGGGTTGTCACGCACCCCATCGTGCTTAGTTAGGCCGGCATGGTGTGGAACAAGAAACACGAAGAAGCTGGTTCTCTCGTCGCCGAAGCCGAAGCAGCGCCTCCGCCGCCGCAGCAACCGGCCGAAGAGTCACCGCGGGTCGAGGCCCCGACAGCCAGCACCGGCGGCGTTGCCGCATTCTTCGAAGCCTTGCTCCCAATGGTCGGCGTGTTGCCGTCGACGGTGAGAGAGTTTCCTGGATTGGTTCGTATTCTGCGCGGCCCCGGCGAAGACGAGGCGACCCTTCACATCGACATGGCGACCAAGCCTCTGGGGCCGGGCGAGAAGCCTTCGCTCGAGAGGGTCGTGACTCTGAGCGTGCGTCTCGACCACGACTACCGGCTGCTCGGCAACGGCTACTACTGCATCGACTGCGACCTGCCGCAGAACGACACCGTTCACTGAAACGGCGCGCGCGTCCGGCTCTCGTTGTGCCGCCGCAGCGCTTTGAGTAGGTCGTAGCCATGCACGAATCCGACTACGATCTGGTGGTTCTCGGCGCCGGCAGCGGCGGCCTGGCGACGGCCAAGCGCGCCGCTTCCTACGGTGCCCGTGTCGCGATCATCGAGCAGGGCAGGGTCGGCGGCACCTGTGTCATTCGCGGCTGTGTCCCAAAGAAATTGATGGTGTACGCCGCGGAGTTCGCCCATCTGGCGAGCGACGCGACCGGTTACGGTTGGAGCTTCGGATCGGCTTCGCACGATTGGCTGAGCTTCGTCGATAGCCGGGATCGAGCCGTCGCTGGTCTCGAGTCGACCCACGAGCGCTTGTTGGCCGAGGCCGGCGTCGAGCTTGTTCGGGGCGCTGCCAGGCTTCGCGCTGCTGGCGAGGTCGACGCAGGCGGCCGCTTGCTCTCGACCCGCAATGTCCTGATCGCGACCGGCGGCCGTCCCCGCCTGCCCTCGGTCGAAGGCGCCGACCACGCCATTAGCAGCGATGGCATCTTCGAACTGCGACGCCGTCCCGAGGAGTTGGCGATTGTCGGCGGCGGCTATATCGCCTGCGAGTTCGCGTCCATCTTCGCGGCGATGGGCTCGCGCGTGCACCTGCTGCTGCGCGGCGATCTGCCGCTACGCGGTTTCGACGGTGACCTTCGTCGTGAACTGGACCTTGCGCTGCGCGCGGGCGGCGTCGACGTTCGCCCCCGCACCGTCGTGCGCGCGATCCGCCGGCTCGCGGCGGGCGTGGTCCTGGATCTGGACGGAGTCGAGGGTTCGAGCGAACTGACGTCCGACCAGTGCCTGCTGTACGCGATCGGCCGCAGCCCCAATACCGAAGGGCTGGGCCTCGAAGAAATCGGCGTCGAACTCGACGCCAGCGGTCACGTGGTCTGCGGCGAAGATGGCGAGACCTCGGTCGCGGGCGTCTTTGCGGTCGGCGACGTCACCGGCAGGGCGGCGCTGACTCCGGTGGCGATCCAGGCCGGGAGGCTGCTCGCCGACCGCGTATTCGGCGGCAAGAACGTCGCGATGAGCTACCAGAACGTGCCCACCGCGGTGTTCACGGATCCGCCGATCGGCACCGTGGGACTCACCGAGGAAGAGGCCGCGGCCAGCTTCGGCAGCGATGGAATTCGAGTGTACGAGGCGCGCTTTCGCCCGATGCTTCACTCGCTGACCGGGCGTGCGTCGGTAACGCGGGTCAAACTGGTGGTAAAGGCCGACGACGAACGCGTGCTCGGATGTCACCTGATCGGCAAGGATGCCCCGGAGATCATCCAAGGCTTCGCCGTTGCCGTGAAGATGGGTGCCACCAAGCGCGATTTCGACGCGACGGTCGGCATCCATCCCTCCTCGGCCGAGGAGTTCGTTACCCTGCGTTGACGGTTCTTGACGAGACTGTCGCTACCGGCGGCGATCGTCCCGGCGACGCGTGCGCGCTGTCAGTGCAGAGTTCGCGGCATCTGCAGGCGGAACTTGGGGATCGAGGCCTGAAAGACGCTGCCGTCCTCGCGCTGCATCTCGTAGGTGCCGTGCATACTTCCCACCGGCCCCTGCAGGATGGCTCCGCTGGTGTACTCGTGGCACTCACCGGGGGCCATGATCGGTTGCTCGCCCACCACGCCTTCGCCTTCCACCTCGCGAATGTTGCCGTTGCCCTCGCTAATGAACCAGTGGCGCCGCATCAGTTGCACCGGCGTGGCCGATCCGTTGCTGATCCGGACCCGGTAGGCGAAGACGTAACGATCGATGATCGCATCGGACTGCTCGGGGACGAAGTAGGATTCGACCTCGACGGCGACGCCTTCTGTGACGAGCTTGGGCACGGGAGGCACTAAACAGAAACATCGCCATCCTGGCAAGTGCGCGCCGTGTGTTTGCGCGGATTCCCACGGGGGCACCGCAGTCTGCTGTCGGCGCCGGGCTCGAGGTCGCAGGTTGGCGGGACTCGCGCCGGAATCGTCGCGGCGTCGTTTCCGCGTTGGCCGGGCGCCGGCTGCGCCTTCCACCGAGACCCCGTGCGTGGAAGAATCCCGCGCATGCCGCGACACTACCGAACCTGTAACCTTTGCGAGGCGACCTGCGGAATCACGATCGAGACCGAGGGCCGCCGCATAGTTTCGATCGAAGCCGACCAGGCCGATCCACTCTCTCGGGGATACATCTGCCCGAAGGCCTACGCCCTGAAAGACGTCTACGAGGATGAAGACCGCATCCGGCGGCCGATGATCCGTCGTGAGGGAACCTGGCGCGAGGTCTCATGGGACGAGGCCATCGCCCGTGCCGCAGCGGGGTTGCACGAGGCGCAACGGCGCCACGGGCCGGACGCGCTCGCCACATACATCGGCAACCCGACCGGCCACAATCTGCCGGCCTTTCTCGCGCTGCCGGCCTTTCTGCGAATGCTCGGCACGCACAATCGCTTCAGTGCCTCTTCGGTCGACCAGTTTCCGAAGATGCTGGCCGTGTACCTGATGTTCGGTGCTCAGCTTTCAGTGCCTGTCCCCGACGTCGACCGCAGCGACTACCTGCTGGTCCTCGGCGCCAATCCCCTGGTTTCCAATGGCAGTCTGATGACCGCGCCGGGAATGAAGTGGCGCCTGCGAGAGATCCGTCAGCGCGGCGGGCGCGTGGTGGTGATCGATCCGCGACGCAGCGAAACGGCGCAGGCCGCTTCCGAGCACCTGTTCGTGAAGCCCGGTAGCGATGCTCTGCTGCTGATGGCGTTGCTGGCGACGTTGTTCGAGGAAGGCCTGGGCAGTCTTGGCGCTGCCGAGGGACGCGTCATCGGCCTCGAAGCGCTGCAGGCGATGGTCGCGCCGTTCGCGGCCGAGCGCGTAAGCGCGGCCGTCGGCATCCAGGCCGGCGACATACGACGCCTCGCGCGCGAGTTCTGCGCCGCGCCGAGCGCGGCGTGCTACACGCGCATCGGTACCTGCGTGCAGGAGTACGGCACGCTGGCCAACTGGCTGGGCGATGCACTCAATGTCGTCAGCGGCAATCTGGACAAGCCCGGTGGCGTGATGTTTCCGCAGCCGGCGGCGTCGTACTCGGGCAAGGGCAGCTACAAGCGTTGGCGGTCGAGGATACGCAGACTGCCAGAATTCGGCGGCGAATTGCCGGTGGCGTGCCTGTCGGAGGAAATCGAAACGCCCGGCAGCGGACAAGTGCGCGCCCTGGTGACGATGGGCGGCAACCCTGCGCTATCGACGCCCAATGGTGCGCGGTTGGAGTCCGCGATGGCGTCGCTGGACTTCATGGTCAGCATCGATCCAGCGCTCAACGAGACCACGCGCCTGGCCGACGTATTGCTGCCTCCGCGCAGTCCGCTCGAGAACACGCAGTACAGCCTGGTGTTCCACAAGCTCGCGGTGCGCGACACCGCGAAGCTCTGTCGCCCGGTCTTCGAGCCCGAGCCCGGTAGCTGGAGCGAATGGGAGATTCTTGCCGCCCTGTCGGCCGAACTGATCCGGCTACGGAGCCTGGATTCGGTAGCGGCCGGTGGTCCGCCGATCGAGAATCCTACCGCGACGCATTTCGCGACCACTCCGGATCTCTTCATCTCGATGCTGCTCGGCAGCGGTCCCTACGGATTGTCACTCGCGGACATCGAAGCGGTCCCGTCTGGAATCGACCTCGGACCGCTGAAAGAAGGCGGCATCGAGCGTCAGGTGCGCCACGAGGACGGCAAGATTCGTCTCATGCACGAGGACATCGAGAACGAGGCGCTGCGACTCGCGGCTGCATTGGACGGCGGCGCTTTCACGAAGCACGACGATGCCCCCGACGCGTTTCTTCTGATCGGACGGCGCCAGCTTCGTACCAACAATTCATGGATGCACAATTGCCGCACGCTGATCAAGGGGCCAGAGCGCTGCACGCTGTTGATGCACCCGAGCGATGCATCCAGACTGGGACTGAAGCACGGATGCGCGGTGACGGTGACGAGCCGAGTCGGCAGCGTCGCGCTTCCGCTCGACGTCACCGATGAGATGATGCCCGGAGTGGTGAGCATTCCGCACGGTTTCGGCCACACGCGCAAAGGAACACGGATGCGCAACGCGGCGGCCAAACCAGGCGTATCGATCAACGACCTCACCGATGAGAGCGTCACCGAAGGTTTGTGCGGAAACGGAATTCTCACCGGTGTGCGCGTGTGTGTCAATGCTTCAGAGCGCGCCATTGTGTGAGCAGTTCCGTGCGAACATTGCCGCACGTAGTTCGATCAGAAGGTCGAGGAAATTCCTTGACGCATCCGGTTCGCGGGCGTAAGTTTCGTATCGGGTTCGAAGCGTGAAGGTTGCCCGCGGCAACGTCTCGAGTCGGATCCGAACAAGACCGCCCTACAGAGGCGGGCTTCCCACAACCGGTATTTGACCGGTAGGTTTCTGGAGGTGAGGATACGACCCTCTCTTCCAGAAACCTTTTTTTTCCCGGGGACAAATCGAGTTGGCGCGACGCTGGCCGGCAGCTTCGTCTCTAACTGTGGAGAAGCGTGAGGATTTCGTCTGCGATCGCTTTGGCGTCCTCGCGCCCGAGCTCGACGAGGCGTCTGGTGTAGTGCGCGTCGAAATAGATGTACGAAAGCAGGTCGGCTTCCTGCTCGGGCACCCCGAGCATCGCCGTGCGCGCGATGAGTGAGGCGATCAGGCTCTGGCCTTTCTGTGTGGCGCGACTGCTACCGTACGCGTCAGCCGCGACCCGGCCGAGATCGGCGCTCGGGCTGACCATGACAAAGTCCACGGGCCGGTAGGCGACACCTCGCGCCGAGGCGACGGTCGGCGCGATCCTGTCTATGAAGTCGTCGCCGAACTGGGCCTTGCCGCCTGCCAGAATGGAGTTGACGATCTCGAGTTGACGCAGTTCGTTGTCGATCGGGTCGAGCAGCAGGATGTCGAGCAGTTTGCCGAGCAGGAAGGCCGGCTGTGTCAGGGCTTCGGGTTCGCAGTAGGCGATCTTTTCCTGCTTCGACGTTCGTCGTTTGAGCCCGACGACGAGGATCTTGTCGGAGCGCAGCCGCACCGCCGGGGACAGCGGGGTATTGAGCCGCAGCCCGCCGTCCACGTAGAAACAAGGGCCGATGCGGACCGCGGGAAACAGGAACGGGATCGCCGCAGAAGCGCGTACGTGCAACTCGGTGATTTCCGTGATTGCCGCGTCGACGTGGGGATCGTGAAGCCACGGAGTCGTGTCGGCGTCCAGACCGTCAAGGAAGACGCGGACCACGCCGCTGTGCACTTCGGTGACCGCCGTGCAAAGCACGCCCGGTCTGCGTGCCGCGAGGTTGGCGCGCAGCCGTGACCAGGGGATTCGCTCCCTTACCAGACGCTCGAGCGGGGCGATGTCGACGAGGCCCCCTTTGACCTCCGGTGCTCCGGCGGCGTCTCCGCGAAGCCGCGTCGGGCCGAGTCCGAGGCCGCGCAGCGGGATTCCGACCAGGTCGGTCCAGCGCAGGTTGAGCACGCTGTCGAACGACATCTGAGTCCAGGTGGTCATCAGTCGACGCGAGCGCTCCGGCGCAGGCATCCCCGACGACGCTGCGACGTAGGCCGCGTGGATCGCTCCTACCGAGGTGCCGCTGATGATGTCGAATTCGAAGTTCGGACCCAGTTTCGGATAGACGTGCTCGAAGAGGTAGGAGAGGATTCCGGCCTCGTAGGCTCCGCGTGAGCCGCCTCCCGAGAGCACGAGCGAGATCCGAGAGCGCGACACGGAAGGCAGGTCCGGCATGGTCCAAGCGCGAGTCTAGCACAGGCGGCGCGCGTCACGGTACGCGGATGCCGCTCGCCGGACGTGAGCGGCGCCGGTCGCGGGTTGAACGATCGGGCTCGCGTCTCTACAAAGAGAGGTTCCGTGTCCCTCGTCGTCCTGGAAAACTGCGAACTCTCCTTCGGAGGGCGCGCCATCCTGTCGAATCTCGGCCTTCGGATCGGCGAGGAAGACCGCATCGGCCTGATCGGCCGCAACGGTTCGGGCAAGACCTGCCTGATGCGCATCCTGGCCGGCCAGCAGGAAGTGGATTCGGGAAGCGTGCGCCGCGCCAACGCCATCCGCATAGGCTATCTGCCACAGGAACTCGAGGTTGCCGGAGGAAAGAACCTGCTCGCTTCGATCCTGGCCAGCGTTCCGGGTCGGACTCAGCTCGAGGAAACGCTGGCGGTGGTCGAGGAGGAGCTGGCCGAAGCCACCGCCGAGGCCGAACAGATGGAACTGGCCGAGAAGCTGGCCAGCCTGCACGAGGACATCGTTCACTTCGATTCGAACTACTCGCCGCACGAGGCCCACCAGATCCTGGACGGCCTGGGCTTTCGCGCCAGCGACGCGACCCGCGATCTCTCCGAATTCAGCGGTGGCTGGAAGATGCGTGCGGTGATGGCTTCCTTGCTGTTTCAGAAGCCCGACCTGCTGCTGCTCGACGAACCCACCAATCATCTCGACGTCACGACCATCGGGTGGCTGGCCGATTTCCTGAGACGTTACCGCAGCGCCATCGTGCTGGTCTGCCACGACCGCGACTTCCTGAACGAACAGATCAACCGGGTCGTTTCCTACGAGACCGAGGGCGTGCGCCAGTACTCCGGCAACTACGAGGACTACAAACGCCAGAGGGCCGAGGAACAGGAGATCCTGGAGAGGCGCGCCGCCAACCAGCAGCGCCAGCGCGAGCAGACTGAGCGCTTCATCCGCCGCTTCCGTGCTCAGGCCACCAAGGCGCGCGCCGTGCAGAGCCGCGTGCGAGCGCTCGAAAAACTCGACGACGTCACGCTGCTGACCGAAGCGAAGAGCCTGCGTTTCCGCTTCCCTCCGTGCGAGCGCTCGGGAGTCGACGCGGTGACGCTCAGCGGGCTCGGTCACTCCTACGGCGATCTCGAAGTGCTTCGCGACGTCGACGCGATCGTGCGCCGCCGCGACAAGGTCGCGATCATCGGCCCCAACGGCGCCGGCAAGACCACCTTGCTCAAGATAATCGCGGGCGAGCTGACGTGCACGAAGGGTGAGGTCAAACTCGGTCACAACGTCAAGCCCGGCTACTACGCCCAGCACGTCACGGAGAAGCTCAACCTGCGCAACACCATCTTCGAAGAGGTGTGGCAGAACAGTGCCTTCGACGACATCACGCACGTACGTAACATTCTCGGCACCTTCCTGTTCTCGGACGACGACGTCGACAAGCCGATCGCGGTGCTGTCGGGAGGCGAGAAGGCCCGCGTCGCGCTGGCCCGATTGATGGCCGACCCCGGCAATCTGCTGCTGATGGACGAGCCGACCAACCATCTCGATCTCGAATCGTCGGAGGCTCTGGCCGAAGCGCTCACCACCTTCGACGGAACGCTCGCGTTCGTCAGCCACAACCGCAGCTTCGTGCGCCATCTGGCCACGCGCATCTGGTACGTACACGACCTGGGTGTCGAGGAATTCC
Organism: Deltaproteobacteria bacterium; assembly: GCA_016218925.1. GTDB lineage: Bacteria > Desulfobacterota > Binatia > UBA1149 > CAITLU01 > CAITLU01. Next base: position 12,427 of record JACRCR010000053.1, read on the forward strand.
CCGGCACGATGGACGAATTCCTCTATCACCTCGCGCAGGCCAAGAAGGAAGCGGAGAAGGCGGCTGCGGGCAAGGCGCGAACGGACAAGAGCGAGGCGGCCGCCGCGCGCAGCGAGACGGCGGCGGCTTCGGCGGCGACGCCGGCGGCGAAATCGAAGCCGCCATCGTCTTCCAAGGAAGAGAAATCGCGCGAGCAGCACGCAGGCGGCAAGACGCAGGGCCAGACGCATCGAGGCAAGAGCGAGCAGGCCAAGCCGCCCCGCGCGCACAGCAACAAGGCACGCGAGCACAAGAACACCGCGCGGGAGCTGCAACGCCGCGTCACCGAATGCGAGGAGCGCATCTCGGCTCTCGAAGCCGCCCAGGCCGGGCGCAGCGCCGAACTGGCCACCCCCGAGCTCTACGCCGACAAGCCGCGTTACAACAGCATCCTCGCCGCCTTCACCGAGGACCAGCGCAAGCTCGAAGAACTGATGCAGCGGTGGGAGGCAGCGCAGGCGGCGTTGGCGGCCCTCGACGCCTGAGCGTTCAGCCGAGAGTCCTCAGCAACGCCGTCAGCGCCGCGGCGAACGTCGTTTCATCGACGGGTCCGAGATTGATCAGGAACTCCTCGTGGGTGCGGCCGGCTCGGTAGTCCGGCTCTCGCGAGGGATGTCGCAGTGCGGGCGCCAGTACCTGGATCTCGGCCTCCACCAGGATGGTGCCGTGAAGTAGCATCGCGCGGCGCCGTCGCCTGAGGGCGAGGCCGGCTGCCTTGCGGTCGCCGACTCGCAGGTCTCCACTCCGATCAGCGAGCAGGTCGGCTCCTGCGCCGGCTTCGGCCAGCGCCCGGATCAGCATCTGGTTGCAAAGGGCCTTGGAAGCCCCGATGTCGTGCAGCACGGGCGAGAGCGTGTAGGGCAGCGCGAACGCGTATTGCAGCGTGCCGCGGCCCACCATGACGGCTCCGCCTCCACTGGCTCGGCGCAGCACCGCTATGCCGGCGCGGCGACAATGGTCGAGGTCGACCTCGACTGTCGCGTCTTGCCCGACGCCGATCACCGCTGCCGGCTCTGTACAGCTCCATACGTGCACCGCCGGCGCGGCTCCCTCTTCGACGCGGTCGAGCAGTGCGAAGTCTTCTTCGAGGGCGACCCGGCACTGCGCGGCGTTGCCCGCCAGCACCTCGACCGAGGGCCGCGAGTTCGCAACGCGCGGCAGCGCCGCTGCGGGATTGTCCGGGCGGCGGTTCATCGGTGCGATCGCGCCTCGAGGGCGCTCGGCCTGGTCGCAGGAGAGCGAACGATCAGCATCTTCTATCCGCCGCCACGCCGCAGTATGCTCGCGCCGATGCGACGAGGCCAAGGATGCGGGCGCGCGTAGCGCGAGAAGACGACTCGGTGGCGATCAGCTGCGGCAGGAGGAAGCCGTGACCAGGTTGGTGCTGCTTCGAGGTGACATCACCGAGCAGCGTGTCGATGCTATCGTCAACGCCGCCAACCGGGCGCTGGCCGGGGGCGGAGGAGTGGACGGAGCCATCCACCGCGCCGGCGGTCCGTCCATCATGGCGGCGTGCGATCGTATTCGCGCGGAACAGGGCGGCTGTCCAACCGGCAGCGCGGTCGTCACGACGGCAGGGCGCCTGCCGGCCAAGGCCGTGATCCATACTGTGGGGCCGATCTGGCGGGGCGGTGGCAGCGGCGAGGCCGAAGTGCTGGCGTCGTGCTACCGCCAGAGCCTGCATCTGGCCCGCGCAGGCGGTTTTCGCTCAGTGGCGTTCCCGTCGATCAGCACCGGGGCGTACGGCTATCCGCTGGACCAGGCCGCCGCGATCGCGGTCGCGACGATCAACGCCGTGATCGCGTGCGAGGGTGACGCCTTCGACGAGGTCCGCATGGTGCTCTTCCGTCAGAGCGACCTGGAGGTCTACCAGACAGCGGCTCTCAGACGCTGAGTTTGCGCACCGGCACCTGCTGATCGCGCAGTCGCATCGGCTCGGCCTTCTCCTCGATCATGCCCTCGTGCGCGTCGTTGTAGGCGAAGCAGGTGTTGCGCATGCCCGGAATCGAGGCGTTGACCGCGCGCCAGCGCTGGATCGGCACGTCCTCCCTCTGGCGCACCTCCTTGGGCACGCTCTGGAAGAAGACCACGAAGTGGAGCTGGTAGGCTGCCTGGGCGATTTCCACGACCAGTTCGGAGATACGGTGGCAACCGTGGCTGCCGCCGACCACCTTGCGGGCCTCCAGCGTGAATCCGCGTCCGACCTTCATGCCGACCAGGCCGGCCATGTTCGCGTGGGTCAGGTTGCAGACATTGGTGAACGGGCCGTTGCGTACTTCGCTACGCGCCGCGACGATCTCCAGCGATGGGTGGACGATTTCAACTTCGACGTGGACGTCGTGCACCTCGTCCTGCAGGAAAGCCTCGATCAGATAGCGATCGCCAGCCAGCGGGTAGATGTTCACCTCTTTGGTGCGGTGGTAGATCGAACTGACATCACGGAGGGAGCTGGTTTCTGCCATGCGGCTGCATAGCCCGGACGTCGGCAAAGGCAAGAGCGGCCGTGCATCCGCTGGGCGGACGCACTACGATCTTCCGCAAGCCAGGCGCAGCGGGAGGGTACTCGCGTGAAGGATGACAATCTCGATTGGCAAGACGACTTCCCGCTGCACGAAGAAGTTGAAGACTTCTCCGGCAAGGCGAGAAGCTTCGTGATTGACTGCTACGAAACCGCTCTCGGATTCACCGTGCGGGCTCACGAGCAAGGTGCCGAAGGAAACGGCTACGAATTCGGAGCCTACAGCGAGACGAGCCCCTACAGTGCGCTTGGACGGGTACGACAGAAGATGTACCGAGGACTGGCGACGCGCCACATCACCGGAGCATCCGGGAATCACCGAATGCTGCACGATAGCCTCAGCGGTCGAATCACGTCCGATGGTGACGGTGGGGTCTTGCTCGTCGTCGACGGTGTTCCGCTCAGCCTCGAGGAGATTGGCCGGATCCTGAACTCCCATGAAGGCTGGGACTTCGCACTCCAGATAGTCGACGCGCTCGAATGACATCGCAGCGTGCTGGTTTTCGGCTCGAGTCCGGGAGATTCCGCTATGAGTAAGCCGCGCACGGCAGACTTTGAAAAAGCGGATGTTCTCCACGTGTGCATCTCCGACGAGCACCGATGAGAGTCCGCGCTTGAATTTCTGGGGACTCATCTACGGAGTTCTACTGAACGTTGCCGTCTTGGAGTGGTGCAGGCTATTCGGGACCGATGGGGAGCCCACACACTGGAAGCACCTCGTTGCGGACCAAGGCGCGTTTCGAGTCGATCTCCTGGCGGCTCTTGAACTCGACGCCAAGAAAGGGGTTCGGAGTTGTCGCTCTTGACGACCGAAACAACGGGAGAGCTGATCGCACCCGCGGGTCTACTCGGAAGCATGGATGTTGCGCGTTGTCGGTTTGTGCCGAACCGTCAGCCGCGCATCGCCGACTCTAGCGTCAATGTCTCGAGTGCTTCGACGCCGGACGCGGGCCCTGTCGACCCGTTGCCAGAACTCGGACTGAAGAGCCTGACCCCGCTGCTCGAATAGAAGCGTCGGTTTTCGCCCCAAACCTACGCCACGCTGACCCGATCCGGCGCCGGCGATCCGATCTCGCGGTACTCGCGGGCCTTCTCTTCCATCCCCTCGTCGAGCGCCTTGGCCTCATCTACGCCATGTTGCTGCGCGTACTCGCGCACCGTCTCGGTGATGCGCATCGAGCAGAACTTGGGGCCGCACATCGAACAGAAGTGGGCGTGCTTGGCGCCCTCGGCCGGCATCGATTCGTCGTGGAAGGCGCGCGCGGTTTCGGGGTCGAGCGAGAGGTTGAACTGGTCTTCCCAGCGAAACTCGAAGCGGGCCTTGGACAGCGCGTTGTCGCGTTGCTGTGCACCGGGATGCCCTTTGGCGAGGTCGGCCGCGTGGGCGGCGACCTTGTAGGCGATCACTCCCTGTTTGACGTCGTCGCGATCGGGAAGTCCCAGATGTTCCTTCGGCGTCACGTAACACAGCAGCGCGGTGCCCATCGAACCGATCATCGCCGCGCCGATCGCCGAGGTCAGGTGATCGTAGCCGGGCGCGATGTCGGTGGTCAGCGGTCCCAATGTGTAGAACGGGGCTTCGTGGCAGACCGCGAGTTGGCGGTCCATGTTTTCCTTGATCAGGTGCATCGGCACGTGGCCCGGCCCCTCGATCATCACCTGCACGTCGTGTTCCCAGGCCTCGAGCGTCAGCTCGCCGAGCGTGTCGAGTTCGGCGAACTGGGCGGCGTCGTTGGCGTCGGCGATGCAGCCGGGGCGCAGTCCGTCGCCGAGCGAGAACGCGACGTCGTAGGCCTTCATGATCTCGCAGATCTCGCCGAAGTGCGTGTAGAGGAAATTCTCCTTGTGATGGGCCAGGCACCACTGGGCCATGATCGAGCCACCGCGCGACACGATTCCGGTCAGGCGGCCCGCCGTCAGCGGAATGTACGACAGCCTCACGCCTGCGTGGATGGTGAAGTAGTCGACGCCCTGCTCGGCTTGCTCGACCAGCGTCTGCAGGAACAGGTCGAGCGTCAGTTCCTCGGGTTGAGACACCTTCTCGAGCGCCTGGTAGATCGGCACCGTGCCGATCGGCACCGGCGAGTTGCGCAGGATGGCTTCGCGCGTCAGGTGGATGTCGGCGCCGGTGGAGAGATCCATCACCGTGTCGGCCCCCCAGCGCGTGGACCACTGGAGCTTCTCGACTTCCTCTTCGATCGACGAGCGGACCGCGGAGTTGCCGATGTTCGCGTTGATCTTGACCAGAAAGCCGCGCCCGATGACCATCGGTTCGAGTTCGAGGTGGTTGACGTTGGCCGGAATGATGGCCCGCCCGCTGGCAACTTCGGCGCGGACGAACTCAGGGTCGACGTTCTCGCGGATCGCGGCGAAACGCATCTCTTCGGTGACGACGCCTTTTCGCGCCCAGTGCATCTGCGACATGTTGCGGTCGCCGCTTGCGCGGCGTTTCTCGACCCAGGCTTTGCGTAGCGGCGGCAGCCCGACGCGCACATCGTGATGCTCGGGGCCCGAGGTGTCGTAAACGCGCAGCGGGGGCTCTCCCGCCGCAAGCTCGATTTCGCGGGTCGGAACCGGCAGCTCGAGGCTGTGGTAGACCTTGCGCGAGTTCGGGAAACTCTCGGCAATCGGGCGCAGCGTGGTTCCTGGTTTGTTCATCAACTAAGCCTCTGATCCATTTTCTGATCCGCCGCGCGACGATCGGCAGGTGCGGTCGGCAAGGCCGATCCGGCGCGCAGGCCCGCAACTGTAGACCCCGGCTGTCTTCGGAGCAACGCGCGCCGGGGCGCCCTTGACTCGCGCGCGCGCCAACGCGACAAACGACTGTTCCCGAACGCGGCCCCACTGAGGTCAGCGATGCGACGAGCGGCAGGTAAGCGATGATCGAGTCAAGCGTCAGCGAATCAGGGATGATCGAGCCGGGGCGAGTGGTGCCCCAGGCGTTGCTGGAAAGGCTGGAGGGTGGTCGGGCCTCACTCGCGTCGATGCAGGGTGATGGCAAGGCACTGGTGCTGTTCGTCGAGGCTGAATGCCCCACATCGCGTCTGGCGCTTCGCAGGCTTCAGACGATCGCTGCGGCGCTCGCGCACGGCGGGGTGAAACTGGTCGCCGTTCACCAGGATCCGCCGGCGGTTGCAGCGCTCACGATGCGCAGTTGCGAGGCTGATTTTGCCGCACTGAGCGAACCCGAACCCTACGCGGCTTCGGCCGCTTTCGGCGTGCGAACCGTCCCGACGGCCTTCTTGATCGGCAGCGACGATCGCGTCGAAGCGGTGGTCGAGGGTTGGAGCCGCGACGCTTTCGCGGACATCGCCGCCGGCGCTGCGTTGCCGAAGGACGACGTCGATCGCTTGCTCGATCCGGCCGCGCATCCCGTCTTCAAGCCCGGGTGCGCTTCGAAGAACACGCTTTCTGCCGAGTTGCTGGCGTCGGCACGCGCCGCCGAGGGGGCGTTCGACGAGTTCGAGGATCTGTTCGAGCGAGGCTGGACCGATGGACTTCCGGTGGTGCCACCCACCCGCAGCAGGGTGGCGCGGATGCTCGGCGACTACCGCGCCGACGTGTCGCTGGGGATCGTACCGCCCGGTACCGGAGAACTCACGCTGGAGAGGCTCGCGGTCTGCGCGGTCCTGGCCGGTTGTCATCCGAGCTACTTCCCGGTGGTCAAAGCCGCGGCGCACGCCGTGCTCGACCCGGCGTTCAATCTGCATGGTGTGACCAACACGACGCATTCGTGCGGTCCGGTGCTGATCGTCAACGGTCCGGTACGGCGCCGTATTGGGATGAACTCGGGCATGAATTGTCTGGGCGGATGGAACCGGGCCAACGCGACGATTGGAAGGGCGATCCGTCTGATGAGCGGCCTGACCGGCCACGGCACCCCCGGTGTGCTCGACCGCTCGACGATGGGGCAGCCCGGCAAGATCGGTTTCTGCTTTGCCGAGAACGAAGAAGCCAGCCCGTGGGAGTCGCTGGCGAGTGCGCGTGGCTTCGAGCCGGGGCGCAGCGTCGTTACCGCGTACGCCGGCGACGGGCCGCTGACCATCTCCGATCACTATTCGCGCGATCCTGAGGAAGTGGCACGAACCATCGCGCTGGGTGGTTCGGTGGCGTTCTCGCCGCACTTCTACCCGCTCGTTACCGATACGGTGTTCGTGGTCTGTCCCGAGCATGTCGCCACCTTCGCGCAGGCCGGCTGGAGTAAGCGCGACGTGGCCGAGCGTATAGTGGAAGGTTCGCGGCGCCGGGTCTCGGATCTGCGAACCGGCGATCAGGGGCCTTTCACGGCGTCTCTCGATGACGATGCCGAGCTGACGAAATGGCTGAGTCCCGACGAGATCGTGCTCGTCGTGGCCGGCGGCGACGCGGGGCGCTTCACGATGTTGCTCCCGCCCTGGGTGGGCTTCGGTTTCGGCTCGACCATGACGAGCCAGCTGATCGACGAGGTATGAGGAAATGGAAGAGTACATCAGTCCCTACGACGAACGCAGTTTGGGAAAGTCGCCGCTCGCGCCGCGTCTGAAGTCGTTGTCGGGTAAGCGCGTCACGTTGCTGTCGATCCGCAAGCCCAAGTCGGCCGAGTTCCTCGGCGAACTGGGAAGGATTCTGGGCGAGCAGCACGGGGCGTTGGTGTCGTACGACGAGAAACCGACGTTCACGCGACCGGCTCCGCCGGAGGTCATCGAGCGCTTGCGCGCCGGAGCCGACGCCGTCGTCGAAGGTCTCGCCGATTGAGGATCGTGCGTGTCGTGCAGTGTGCACGACGTCGTACGTCTGGAGAAGCTCGGGATTCCGACCGCTGCCGTGGCCACCGACGGATTTCTTGACGAAGGGATCGAGCAGGCGCGCCTGCTGGCGATGCCCGACTACCAGGTCGTGTGGCTCAGGCATCCGATCGCCATCATCGACGAAGACGGAATCCGGCGGCTGGCCGTGCAGGCTGCTGCCCGTATCGCTGCGAGATTGATCGTTTGACGCGAATCGTTTCCTGGAACGTCAACGGCGTCCGCGCCGTCATGAAGAAGGGGTTTTTCGACTTCCTGTCGCGCGAGATCCCCGACGTGCTGTGTCTGCAGGAGATCAAGGCCACGCCCGAACAGCTCGGTGCGCGAGAACTCACGGAACTCGACAAGCTCGGCTACCACACCTGCTGGCACCCGGCCAAGAAAGCCGGTTACAGCGGAGTGGCCACGCTGTGCAAGAAGCAGCCGCTGTTCGTGACGGCGGGGGTTCCCTTCGAGCGCGACGAGGGACGGGTGCTGGTCACCGAGCACGGCGACTTCACGCTATACAACATCTACTTCCCCAACGGTCGCCAGACCGAGGACGGGCCGGATCCAGACCGTCTCGCGTTCAAGCTCGAGTTCTACGAAGCGGTATTGGAGCTGGTCGAGGAGGAGAGGGCGCAGGCAAAGCACGTGATCGTTGCTGGCGACTGGAACACGGCCCTCGAGGAAATCGATCTGGCGCGCCCGAAAGAGAACAAGGATCAGACCGGGTTTCTTCCCGAGGAACGCCGCGCGCTTCGCGAGTACGTCAAGAAAGGGTGGGTGGACACCTTCCGGCACTTCCACCCGGCACGGCTGTACGAGGGGCGTCTACCCGAAGAGCGAGACTATACGTGGTGGACTTACCGGGCCGGCGCCCGCGAGCGCAACATCGGTTGGAGGATTGATTATCAGTTCGTCAACAAGGAATTCCTGCCCCAAGTGAAGGGGGCGGCGATCTGGGACGAGGTCCACGGCTCCGACCACTGTCCCGTGGTCCTCGACCTGAAGACATGATGCGGCCGCCTCGCGATCAGCGAGGAGGCCACATCGGCTCAGACCATCCGGCCGTTTCCCTTTCTGAAGAGCAAAACGGGTGGTTGGTCGGCATGCGGTTTGGTGTCCGGCCGGCGCACGAACGCAACTCCGCAAGCGACGGCGAAAATGATCAGCGAGAACATGATCGCTGCAGCGAATACCGGCGGCAGGCTCATCAGGAAATTGCCCAACACGACCAGCGCCAGGATCACGCTCAGGATGCCTATCGCCAACATTCCGATGATCGCCAGCGCGTCGGACTGACTGCCACTCGTCGACCTTGAAACCTGCTGTCCTGCGTGGTTCATAACTTCTCCCCCAAATCCGGCGCCAAGCCGGCCGACTCTCCGTACAGCCTCGATGGTACGGAACAATTTCTACGCCAGCCAGAGCGTTGCGCCGCATCTGCGCAGAAATTTCTCGAAATCTTGTGAGTTCCGTTACAACTCCGCATCCAAACCAGAAGTGTGTCTCGGCAGGCAGATGAGCAGACCTGATCACCTTGTCATTTCGCCGACGCGGATGCGTTGCGCCGCGATTACCCGCCGGTTGGCGTTCAAGGCTCGGTCTGGCAGTTGGCGCTGCACCCGTCCCCATCGGCGTTGTTGCCATCGTCGCACAGCTCTTCGAGGCCTGCCTGGGTGGCCCCGTCCCCGCAGTACTCGAGCACACAGGCAGGGGTGCAGCCGTCTTCCGACACCGCGTCGCCATCGTCGCACTCTTCGGCTTCGGAGGCGCAACCGACGGCGTTGCCGCACGAGGGCAACTGGCAGTTGTACTCGCAGCCGTCGCAGTTGGTGCGATTGCCGTCGTCGCACTGCTCGCCGATGTCCGCTTGGAGGACGCCGTCGCCGCAGTAGGGAGCGCCGTCGTAGAGGCGTTCGAGAACCGCGTCCGACATGGGGACGACGTTCTCGAGCAGCCCCTGCGCCAGATCGCTGCTCCCGAACACTCCACCGGTCGGGTCCGACAGTGGGGAAGGGAAATTGATTCCGGCCAGATAGTCGGGGCAGTGCTCGAAGACCGAACCGGCGACCCCTTTGATGGTGCTGCCTACGCCATCGTCGATGCGCATCAACTGCGTGGCCGGGATCCCGCGCGTGGGCGGTACGGCCGGCGCCATGCAGTCGTATCGGTCGGCAAGTTCACCGCTTCCGAGCAGTCCGTTGCGCGAGAAGCAATTCGCGCGGTTGATGATCAGTCGCCGGTACGAACTGCGCACGCGGTTGCCGAGCGCTCGCCGGCAGTCACGCTCGGACATCGATACCGATCTTTCGGTAGGGTTGAAGATGATGCTGAAGAGTTGCTTGGAGTGGGCCAGGCCCAGTTGATACAGGCAAGTGTCGATCGCGCTCCAGTCGTCGCTGGCCGGTTCGCACAGTGTGTCCACTCCGTGCTCGGAAGGCAGGCCGGCATCGCGCAGCTTCAGGTAGGCGCCGGGGCGCTTGGTCAGCATCTTCTCGAGGTCGGCGTCGACCTCGGCATCGCCGGTTCCGGCGCCGCCGAGCGAAACCGGGTCCTCGTTGCAGTTGACGCTCCACGCCAGCTCGCCCTGTTCGATGGCAGTGCCGCAGCGGTGTCGCACCTTGGCCGAGTTGACCGCGAGCTTCCAGATGGCGATCGCGGTCTTCATGCGGCTGACGAGCGGGTTGAGAGCCGCGTGCGCCGGCGCCGCCGAGGCAGCGGCGAGGAGCGCGATCGAAACGATACATGCCAAGCGCGTAGCGACCGCTCGGCCTCGCGGTCGCAGGGGCTGGTTGAGAGATGTCTTCATGCCTGTCTTGCGGCTGTCCGCTTCCCCCCGAAGGCCACAAACGCCTTCTCATAGATACGCGCGCCCGGCGGTTCCTTGCAACAGCCAACCTGTCCATTAGGCTCTGCACGGGAAGGGGGTCAAGTCGCGGCTTGCGACAGGTTCCCTCGACTGCTCGGCGTCGAGCTGAAGGTACCGGGGAGGATCATGAGCGAGCTTTGGCAGCTTTCGACCTTCGAACTCAGCCAGTTGGTGCAGGCCGGCGAGATCTCGCCGCTGGACTCGGTGGAGGCCGCTCTGGCCCGCATCGACGCCGTCAACCCGGCTCTGAATGCCTTCGTACATGTGTGCCGGGAGCGGGCTGTGGACGAGGCGAGGCTGCAGGAACGGGCGCTGCTGGCCGGGGAGGACATCGGCCCGCTGGCCGGGATACCCTTGGGCGTCAAAGATCTGGAGGACGTCGCCGGTCTTCCTACTTCGTTCGGATCGCTCGCCTACCGGGATTACGTGGCACCGGAGGATTCGGTGCAGGTCTCGCGCCTGCGAGCCGCCGGGGCCATCGTGGTCGGCAAGACCAACACCCCGGAGTTCGGCTACACCGGATTCACAAAGAACCGGGTCTTCGGCATTTCCCGCAACCCATGGGCCCTCGACCGGACCCCGGGCGGGTCCAGCGGAGGTTCGGCCGCCGCGATCGCGGCTCGCATGGTCCCGCTCGTGACCGCCTCCGATGGCGGCGGCTCGATCCGTATCCCGGCATGTTTCGTCGGGGCCTTCGGTCTCAAACCGACGTTCGGACGCATTCCGCTCGGACCCGAACCTCATCGCATGCTGCGCTGGGTGGACACGGTGCACCAGGGACCGCTCACACGTTCGGTACGGGATGCGGCTCTGTTCCTCGACGTCGCCGCCGGCTATCACCCGGCCGATCCTGCATCGCTGCCGGCGATGGCCGGCTCCTACGTCGATTGCCTGGAAGAGCCGCTGCCGCGGCGATGCCGCATCGCCTTCAGCCCAGACCTCGGCTACGCGCGTGTGGATCGCGAGGTGCGCCGTGAAGTGCTGGCGGCGGTCGAGGTGTTCGCGCGCCTCGGCTACCAGGTCGAAGAGATCTCGACGGTGTTTCCCGACGTGGGTCGCGGCTGGGCCTACGCCAGCGGTGCCGAGGTGTACGCGGAACTGGCCCGCGAAGTGGCGGGTAAGGAGCACGAGCTCGGCAAGGGCTTCTGGTCCGGGACGGTGGCGGCCGCCCATCTGACGGCGCTGGAGACCGGCGATATCCAGCGCGAGCGCTTCGCGCTCAACGAAGTGCTGCGGCGCCTGTTCGACCGCTACGACCTACTGCTCACGCCTACGCTTCCCACCGAGGCGTTCGCCGCGGGCGGTCCGTTGCCGTCGATCATCGATGGACAACCGGTCGAGTCCCCGCTGCACGCGGTGGCGTTCACATATCCGTTCAATTTCTCCGGCCATCCGGCGGCCAGCGTGCGCGCCGGCTTTACCGATCACGGTCTGCCGGTCGGGCTTCAGATCGTCGCGCAACGGCATCGCGACGACCTGGTGCTGCGCGCCGCCGCGGGCTACGACGGCGAGCGCCCGATGGACCGCTGGCCCGACCTCTGAAGCCCGGTGCGTTGCTACAATCCGAGCCGCCTGGCGGTGGCTTCGGTTTGGCGGGCTATCTCGTCAGGCAGGCGATCGCCGAACTTGGCGAAGAATTCACGCTGGCTCTGCAACTCGGCGCGCCAATCGTCGCGATCGACGCGCAGCAGTTCTTCCAGCGCGCGCGGCGGCACTTGGCGTTCGAGCCCGGCCAGGTCGAGCGCGCCCGGTGCCGGTACGTAGCCGATCGGAGTTTCCACCGCCGCGCCGCCACCCTGGCACCGCTCCAGGATCCAGCGCAGTACCCGTACGTTCTCGCCGAAGCCGGGCCACAAGAAATGCCCCTGATCGCTTTGCCGGAACCAGTTGACGTGGAAGATCCTGGGCAGCTTGTCCGAGCGAGCGCCGAGTCCGAGCCAGTGACCGAAATAATCGCCCATGTTGTAACCGCAGAACGGCAGCATCGCGAAGGGGTCGCGCCGAATGACGCCGACCTCCTGGCCCTGGGCTGCGGCTGTGGTTTCCGAAGCGACCGCGGCACCGACGTAGACACCGTGGTTCCAGTCGAAAGACTGGAAGACCAGCGGCGCCGTCTTGGCGCGCCGCCCTCCGAACAGAAACGCCGAGATCGGCACTCCCTGCGGGCTCTCCCACAGAGGCGAGATGCCCGGGCATTGGCGGGCCGGCGCAGTAAAGCGCGAGTTGGGATGCGCGGCGGCAGTTGCGCTGGCCGGCGTCCAGTCTTCGCCCCGCCAGTCGATGGCGTGGGCCGGAGCCGGCCCCATGCCTTCCCACCAAACGCCGCCTTCGTCGGTCAGCGCGACATTGGTGAAGATCGAGTCCTTGTGCAGCGACGTCATCGCGTTGGGATTGGTCCTGTTGCTGGTTCCCGGCGCGACACCGAAGAATCCTGCCTCCGGGTTGACGGCGTATAGACGCCCGTCCTCGCCAAACTTCATCCACGCGATGTCGTCGCCGACGGTCCAGATCTTCCAGCCTTTCTGAGACTGGGGCGGCATCAGCATGGCGAGGTTGGTCTTGCCGCAAGCCGATGGGAAGGCCGCCGCCATGTAGGTGACCTCGCCATCGGGGCTCTCCAGTCCCAGGATCAGCATGTGCTCGGCGAGCCAGCCTCCTTCGCGCGCCATGTTGGATGCGATGCGCAGCGCGAAACATTTCTTGCCGAGCAGTGCGTTGCCGCCGTAGCCGGAGCCTACGCTCCAGATCTCGCGCTCGGAAGGAAAGTGCAGGATGAAACGGCGCTCCGGCGACAGATCGCCGATCGAATGGAGGCCCTTGACGAACGCGCCGTCGCTGCCGAGCTGCTCGAGCGCGACGCTCCCCATGCGCGTCATGATGCGCATGTTGGCGACTACGTAAGGCGAGTCGGTGATCTCGACCCCGACTTCCGACATCGGTGAGCCGGCCGGACCCATGATGTAGGGCACCACGAACATGGTGCGTCCCCTCATCGCGCCTTCGAACAGTGGGCGAACCTTGGCCTTGGCCTCGGCCGGCGCCATCCAGTTGTTGGTCGGGCCCGCGTCTTCCCGTTTCTCCGAGCAGATGAACGTGAGGTGCTCGACGCGTGCCACGTCGCCAGGATCGCTGCGGGCCAGGAAGCTGTTCGGATACAGGTCGGGGCTCAGGCGCGTGAGGTCTCCGCGCTCGACCATTTCATCGCAGAGACGGTCGTACTCCGACTGCGAGCCGTCGCACCAGTAGACGGCCTGCGGTTGCGTCAGCTTCGCGACCTCGCTCACCCATTGCTCGAGCTCTTTGTGCATCGGCGATCCCGTGTCTCCGGCTATCGGTCGAGGGTCCGGACATGAGGCGCCCCCGAGCTGAGAAATAACCGGTGCTCCTACGCCGATCGGCAAAGAGAATCCAGCGCGTCGGCTGCGGCTCTCCCTCGGGGTGCCCGCGACTTCAGCGCTCGGAGCGCAGGCTACCGAGGCCCATCATCTTGCGCGCTATCCAGTCCAGCACGCGATCCGGACAGACTTGCGCGAGGCGCGCGTAGACACGCGCGTCGGTGCCGACCAGATAGCGAGTGCGCGGCGTCGTGGCGGTGAGAGCGTGGAAGATCGCGCGGCTCACGGCATCGCACGGGATGGACTGGGCCGCTATCCGCTCCGAGAACTCGCGGAATGCTCGATAGGGACGTCCGTACAGATCCAGATTCTGGGTGGAAGCGACGGCACTCCAGTCGTCCTCGCGTCCTTTGTCCCACATAGCCGTATCGATGGCGCCAGGCTCGACCGCGGCTACGTGCATCCGCCACGGCGCCAGTTCCTGTCGCAGGCAATCGGTGAACGCCTCCAGCGCGAACTTCGACATGCAGTACGGGCCGGAGAACGGTGAGGCGACGCGACCGTTGATGGAGCTCACGTTCACCACGCGACCCCGCGCCCGTCTGAGCAGCGGAAGGAACGCCTGCGTCACCGCCACCGGCGCTATCGCGTTGACTTCGACCTGGTGGCGCAGCGTCGCGAGGTCCACGCATTCGAGCGGGACATCGACCGACACCCCGGCGTTGTTCACCACTCCCGCCAGTCCCGCACCTTCCAGCGCGACATCGACGGTTCGTGTAGCTCTTGCGATCGATTCGGTACTGGTCACGTCGAGCAGTAGCGGCAGCAGGTTGGAGCTTGCCAGCGCCGTGATCGCGTCGGCGTCGGGTTGCTTGCGCACGCCCGCGAACACGCGAAATCCGCGCTGCCCGAGATATTGCGAGCAGGAAGCGCCGATTCCACTGGAAGCGCCGGTTACGACTACAGTGCGTAGCTGCCGTGGTGCCATGGTGCGAGGCTAGGACGGGGCGCGAGGCGACGCCACCTCGTGTGTCCGGCCGCGACTTTGCCAGCGATGGTGCGCGCGCAGGGAATGCGGGCCACCTGAGGACGACTATCTGCACGGACCTGCCCGCGTTACTGATGGTGCTGGGCAAGCAGCGCGCCGCCCGACCGGTAGGTGCCATAACGCGTGTTAAGCCGCAGGCTGCACCGCGCACGGCGTCGCCGCGGTGAGCGCACCCGGTTGACGAGTCGCGCAGGACTGCGCAGCGGGGACTTCGCGCGGGAGATCGTTGGAACTCTTGTCGCAGATTTCAAGATCCGCATATTGACTCCGACGGGTTGTGCGGCCGATACTCGGCTCGCGTTCGGAAGCCCTCGGCGATGGAAGTGTACGCCACGACCATAACGGCCGGTCCCGGGGCCTCCTTGCAACCCCCCGAACCCTCCGACGACGAGGTCCGCGAGTACGTGCGGCGGCAGTGGATGCCGATCCTCGTCCGCCGGTCCAGGGCCGCCTCTTTCATTCTGGTGTTCGGTACTCTGGCGTTCACGCTGTCGGCACTGGCCACACTTCCGATCGCCGAGCGCGGCATCATCCGCGTGCATTTCGTGCACGCCGCGGCCCAGACTCTGCTGTTCTTCGTGGTCGGTCGTGCAGCCAGCGGCAGTCTGCAGAGCTGGCTGCCGGCGGCCGGAGCGATAGCGACCACCTGGATCGTCGCGTACGGCGCCACGATGGTCGGGCACACGGTTTCCACCGCGCTCGTCGTCAGCGGTTATCTGATGGGAGTCGCGGCGCTGATGCCTTGGGGGCTGCCGCAGCAAGTCGTCGTCGTGGCCCTGGCCATTCTCGCATTCGCCGGCAACGTCTACGCACTCACCGGCGGGATCTTCTTCACTGCCGGCTATTACGTCTCGGTGCCGGTACTGTTGATGGCCGGCACTTCGCTGTACGTGTCCCACGATTTCGAACGCAGCCGTTTCGAGACGGCGCGCGAAGAACTGCGTCGTATCCGTGCCGAGGAGGCGCTGAAGGCGGCCAATTCCAACCTCGAGGTTCGCGTCGAAGAGCGTACCCGCGAATTGCGACAGGTGGTTGAGGAGCTGCGTTCGTTCAGTTACACGATTTCCCACGACCTGCGTTCGCCGCTACGAGCCATCAACGGGTTCAGCCAGACGCTCGCCGATGACTTCGGCGAAGTGCTGGGCGCTTCGGGACTGGCCGGACTCGAGCGTGTGCGGGCGGCGAGCCGGCGCATGGGCGAAATGATCGATGCCATGCTCGGTCTGGGACGAGTGACGAGCAGCCCGATCCGGCGCGTGTCGATAGACCTGTCATCGCTTGCCCTCTCGGTCGCGCAGGCGCTCGATCGCGCGGCCCCGTCGCGCAAGGTCGAGTGGAGCGTCGAGCCGGGCATGCGAGTGGAAGGAGACGCCATTCTGGTACAGATGCTGCTCGAAAACCTACTCGGCAATGCCCACAAGTTCACCGCCCAGATTGCCGTGCCGCGAGTAGCGATCGGCACCGACGATCGCAACGGCGCACCGGCGTACTTCGTCAGGGACAACGGACCTGGTTTCGACATGGCCCATACCCGACACCTGTTCGAGGAATTTCACCGGCTCCACCATCCCGACCAGTTTGAGGGCAGCGGCATCGGCCTGGCGGTCGTGCGACGGGTCGTGGAACGTCACGGAGGCAGAGTCTGGGCGGAGGCGAAACCGGGCCAGGGGGCGACGTTCTTCTTCACACTCGCTGCGGGTCATGAGGCGCCCGATGCGCCCGAGACCGATGAGTCTTGACCACGGTGCGCGAGCGCGTATGGGCCGTGACTGCAAGCACCGCGTCAATCGCGCCGGGGAACGAAGAACGAACGCAGGTACAGGACTCCGCCGAGGATCAATGCACCGCCCATCGCGGTATACGGAATGATCAGCAGTTCTCTTGGCAGCGAGGAATTGCGCAGCAGCACTCCGAGCCCGATCATCCCGGCGATCATCAGGTAGCTCTTCATCGGGATGAAATGCCAGACGTGGGTGCGGTGCGGAAGATCGTCGATTCGGTCGATGTTCTTCTGCGCGACCTTCGAGAGCGCGAACGAATAGAGAAAGAACCCGGTCGCGATGGCGCCGAGTTCTTCCATCCATGTTCGATCCGGCGACTCGGTGTTGAGCCAGCCGCAGGCGCGGTAGCAGAGCATGAATCCCACGCCGAACCAGGTGGCTCCCGCGAGGATCAGCAGCCAGCGGCGTGGAACGTGAAATCTGCTCACGGTGTGACCGCCTGACGGAAAGGGCCGCTGGTTCGTAGACCGAGGCGCAGGCCGAGGCAATCGCGGCCGGCGGCCCGCTCGCGCTCCTTTTGCTACCCGGCTGGTTCTGGCTATCGTGCCGCCCCGCCGGCTGCCGCAGCCGGTGTGGCGGTGTCATTGCGGTGGACGTTCCCTCGTTCGTCCGTCGCTGCCGCCTGCCGGCGCCGCGCTGCCGCGGACGGCGCCGAACGAGGGAGGGGCGTGTTGATGTTGACGATACCGACCCGGGCCGAGGTTGTCCGGCAGGTTCGCGAACGAGGCGAACGTGTCGCCGCGGTTCTGCCGATCCACTATCCGCGCGCGTTGCTGCGTGCCCACGGATTCCAACCGATGGAGGTGTGGGGTCCGCCCTCGGTCAGCGTCGTCGAGGGCAACGCCCACTTCCAAGCCTACACCTGTGGTATCGTCCGCAACGCGACGTCGTTCCTGTTACAGGGCGGCCTCGACGCCGCCGATGTCATCGTCATCCCGCACACCTGCGATGCGCTGCAAGGTATGGCCTCGGTCCTGAAGGACTTCATCGAGCCCAGGCAGCCGGTGGCGACGATCTACCTGCCGCGCGCGGCGCGCAGTGCCGACCGCGGGTTTCTGCAGGCCGAGTTGCACAGGTTGGCGCAGCAGTTGGCGGAGATCTCCGGGCGCAGCCCGAGCGGCGGCGAGCTGATGGCGGCGATCGAGCGAGAAGAAGAAGCCGACCGCGAACTGGGCGCTCTTGCCGAGCATCGCAGCGAGATCGACCTCGGCGACCGCGACTACTTCACGTTGCTGCGCGCACGCGAGTTCCTGCCCGCCGAGAGCTTCATCGAGCTGGCCCGCAGCGCGCCGCGCGGACGCGGTCCGGACCGCGGCGTGCCGCTGATGATTTCGGGGATCGTGCCCGAGCCGATGGATCTTTTCGATCACATCAACGAGATGGGCGCGCACGTGGTGGCCGACGATCTGGCGTGCTGCAGTCGGCGTCTGTATCGCCCCGGTAGCGCCAGCGATCCGTTCGAGCGCATGGCCGACGCCCTGCTGGGCGGTCCACTCGATCCCACGCGCGGATCGCCGATCCTGGAGCGGGCGCGCGCCGTGGCGAGCAGGATGGCACAGTGCGGGGCCAAGGGACTGCTGGTCTACGACGTGAAGTTCTGCGAACCGGAGCTGTTCGACGTGCCGCTGCTGCGCAAGCATCTGACCGAGGCGGGTCTTTCGATGCTGCACGTGGAGTTCGACATGACCGGATCGATCGCGCAGCAGACGCTGACGCGCATCGAAGCCTTCGTGGAGATGCTGCAATGAATCCGAAGAGCTACCTAGCCTACACGCTCGGCTACCAGTTGTTCGGCAAGTCCTTCCTGAGCTGGCAGCGCCACAGCGACGAACGCAAGTTGAGGGCGATTCGGCCGGCGCCGGACGATCCGCTCAACCCTCCGCTGGTGGGCACGGCGCGGATGAAAGAATTGATGTCTCGTCACTACCTCGAGGGTCGCTATGCCAATGGCGTCCGCAAAGTCGCGTGGGTGACCTCGGGGGCGCCGATCGAAGTGCTGCGCGCACTGGATTTCTTCCTGATCTACCCGGAGAACCACGCGGCGCTGTGCGGCGCACGACGTCACGCCGAAGGGCTCGCCGTCGAGGCCGAGAACGCCGGCTACTCGCGCGATATCTGTTCGTACGCGCGCACCGACATCGGTGCCGCGCTGTCGGGGCGCACGCCGATGGGGAAACTGCCGCGGCCGGACCTGCTGGTGTGCTGCACCAACATCTGCCAGACCGTGCTGTACTGGTACCGCGTGCTGGCTGCGCACTTCGGTGTTCCGCTGTACGTGGTCGACACCCCGTTTCTGTACGAAAAGGTCGCTGACCATCAGCTCGACTACGTCCTCGAACAGATCGAGGGGTTGATCCCGGTGGCAGAGAAAGTCGCCGGCAGGCGCGTTTCGCGCGGTCGCCTGCAGGAGATCATGGAGCAGGGCAAGGACTGCGCGGAGTTGTGGCTCGAGATCATGGACCGCGCCCAGCACCGGCCTTCGCCGATCACGGCATTCGACGGTTTCATCAATATGGGGCCGATCGTCGATCTGCGCGGCGAGCCCGAGACCTTCGCCTTCTACAAGGAACTGCTGCGCGAGATCGACCGGCGCATAGAGCAGGGAGTAGGGGCCATCCGGGACGAACGCAAGCGGGTTCTGTGGGACAACCTGCCGGTCTGGTACAAGATCGGCAAGCTCTCGCGTCATCTCGGAGCCAAGGGCGTCAACGTGATCGTCTCGACGTACACGTACGCGTGGGGTGAGCTCGCGCCGATGATGGATGCGAGCGATCCGATGCGATCGGCGGCCAGAGTCTATCTGCATCCGATCCTGAATCGCTCCACCGGTGACAAGCTGCGCTCGATGCGGGAGATGGTCGCGCGGTTTCAACTCGACGGGGCGATCCTGCACTCGGACCGCTCGTGCAAGCCGTACTCGCTCGGGCAGATCGACCAGCGCGACAATCTCGCCAACGACCTGGGAGTGCCTGCTGTGTTGCTCGAGGCCGACCACAACGATCCACGCGTCTATTCCGACGAGCAGGCCGATGCGCGGTTGGATGCCTTCGTCGAGACCATGGAAGCAGCGTAGAGATGGGCGAGGCGAAGTGGATCGGTATCGACGCCGGTTCGACTACCTGCAAGGCCGTCGCCGTCGATGCGGCCGGCGATCTGATCGCGTCGCGCATCGAGCCGGCGCATCCGGTGATCGAGGATCAGGCGGCCAGGCTGGTCGATGAGTTGCGAGCGGAGGCCGGCGCCGGCGGCGAGGTGCCGGTGGTCGCGACCGGCTACGGGCGCAAACTGGTACGCGGCGCGACCCGCAACATCACCGAGATCACCTGTCACGCGCGTGGGGTGTTCCGCGCGCTGAAGCAACCCGGGATGCTCGTCGACATCGGCGGCCAGGACACCAAGGTCATCGTCATCGGACCGGGCGGGCGCGCCGTCGACTTCATGATGAACGACAAGTGCGCGGCCGGGACCGGTCGCTTTCTCGAACACTCGGCGGCGCGTCTGTCGGTCGCGATCGAGGATCTGGGCCCGCGCGCGCTCGGCGCCGTCGGCGAGGAGAGCATTTCGAGCACCTGCACGGTGTTTGCGGAGTCGGAGATCATCTCGCTGGTCGCGCGCGGCGCGAAGGTCGACGCCATCCTGCTCGGACTGCATCGTTCGCTGATCAGCCGCGTGGTGGCGATGATCCACAGCGTGGGGCTTCGCAGCCCGCTGATGCTGTCGGGCGGGGTTGCCAGAAACCTCGCCGCGCGGGCGATGCTCGAACAGGCGACCGGCCAGAAGCTGCACCTGCCTGAGCACCCGCAGCTCATGGGTGCCTACGGCGCCGCACTGGTCGGGCTCGAGAGCGGCGCCGATCGCTGACGCGGGCGGGCTGCGCAGTCGACGCCGGTGCCGGGACCTCGAAGTCACCCGTCTTTGGCTGCTTGCGTCGTCGGCAGATTACGGCGTAAAGTGCCGGCATGGCTGCCACGTTCCCGAGGCTCTTCGCGCCACCAAAAGGTTCGTATTTCCTGTTCGGACCTCGAGGAACGGGCAAGAGCACGTGGCTCGCCCGGATCCATCCGGACGCGCACTGGATCGACCTCCTCGATGAGGGTCGCTACCAGACTTACCTCGTCCAGCCCGCGACCTTCTCTGCCGAACTCGACGCTCTGCCCAACCGCACGGCCGTCGTCGTCGATGAGATCCAGCGTCTGCCGAATCTGCTCAATACGGTGCATCAGAAGATCGAAGCGAAACGACTGCGCTTCGTGTTGTCCGGTTCGAGCGCGCGCAAGCTCAGACGGTCGGGCGTCAACCTGCTCGCCGGGCGCGCCACGCGACGCGATCTCCATCCGTTTGTGCCGGAAGAACTCGGCACGTCGTTTCGGCTGCGCGACGCACTGACAACCGGGATGCTGCCGGTGATCCACGGCGCCGAAGATCGCGGGGAAGCCCTGGCCGGTTACGTCCGGATGTACCTCAAGGAGGAGATCCAGGCCGAAGCCGCCACGCGGAATTTGCCAGGCTTTGCGCGGTTCCTGCCCACGGCCGCGCTGTTTCATGCGCAGATGCTCAACACGGCGGCCCTCGCGCGTGACGCCGGCGTCGCGCGAACGACGGTGCAAGGTTATCTCCAGATCCTCGACGACACGCTGTTCACGTTCCAGGTACCCGCGTACGAGACGCGCCTGCGCGTTCGCGAGAAGCGGCATCCGAAGCTGTACTGGATCGACCCAGGCCTGGTCCGCGCCGTTCTCGGAATGCGCGACGAAGAAGCACTGCATGCGGAAGGTTCACTTTTCGAAGGCTGGATTGCGCAGTTGCTACGAGCGTACCGCGACTACCGCGGCATCTGTGACGACATCAACTGGTGGGCACCGGCCGAAGCGAAGACCACCGAGGTCGATTTCCTGCTGAAACGCGGGCGGCGGTTCGTCGCGATCGAAGTGAAGTGCTCGCAGCGCTGGCGCCCCGAATTCGGCAAGGGGCTCCGGGCAATTGAAGGCTTGCGCGGGCTCGAACGGCGCATCGTCGTGTATCGCGGCAAGCAGGTGCTGCGACCGGAACCGCGGATCGAGGTACTTCCGCTCGAGAACTTCCTCGAAGAACTTCAGCGCGGCTTCGGGTGACGGGTCCGCGGAGGGCTGTCGGGTGCGACCACGAAGGCAATGCCGGGCGAACGCGCAACCTGCCGTCCGGCACATTCGGCGAGTCGACTTGGCGATGTTTCCCGGGATGCGAACATAACAGCCTAATAATAGGCCTTTATCTGCCTGTTGCCCGTCTAATGATCTAATTATAGCCTCCTGATTGACGACGGCCGTTCGGCGGTCTATTTTTGGATCCAAAGCGTACGATTTGCCACTTAACGGTCTAAAACTAGAACATGAGCAAAGGAATCTCCACCGACCGCGAAATGGCCCTCGATCTCGCACGCCGCCTAAGAGCTTGGCGCCTGAGTCCGCGCGGCGCAGGCATGACCCAAGCCGACCTGTCGGCCCGCAGCGGGGTCGGCCTCACGCCGATCAAGCGCTTCGAAAAGACCGGCGGCATCACGCTTGCGAGCCTCGTCGCGCTGATGCGCGCCCTGGGCCTGCTCGATCGGCTCGAAGCTCTGGTGCCCGACCCCGAGACACCCGGCCCGCTGGAGATTCTCGAACTTTCGCGCGCACGGCCCGTGCGCCAGCGCGCGCCGCGCAAGCCGGCCCATGGCTGAAATCGCCGCCGTCGAAGTCCGGCTCTGGGACCGGTCCCTCGGGGCCGTGGCGCCCCTGGCCGGCAAGCCTGGGTACTACGAATTCCAATTCCAGCGCGACCTCGACCCGCGGGGCTTCGATCCTTCGCCGCTGCTCATGCCGGCCCGGCCGGGGCGCCGATACAGCTTCCCCAACCTGCCGTCCGGCACGTTCTTCGGCCTACCCGGCCTGCTCGCGGACGCGCTGCCCGACCGGTTCGGCAATGCGCTCATCGACGAATACCTGTCGCGCAGCGGGACGCCGGCGAGCGAGGTCACGACACTCCAGCGGCTTTGCTATGTCGGCCGGCGCTCGATGGGCGCCCTCGAGTTCGCGCCCGCCCTCGCGTTGCGAAGCGAAACGGCCGCCGTGGCGCCCCTGCAGATGGCCGGCCTCGTCGAGGACGCGCGGCACGCGCTACGAGGGCACGCTTCGCGGGTGACACAGGACATCATCGACGTGGGTAGCTCGGCCGGGGGAGCGCGCGCGAAGGCCGTCCTCGGGTGGAACCGCCAGTCCGGCGAGATCGTCTCCGGGCAGTTCGAGCTGCCGACGGGATTTGAGCACTGGCTCCTCAAGTTCGACGTGGGCGAGGACAAGCAACTCGGCACCACGCGGGCCTTCGGGCGCATCGAGTACGCCCACTTTCTGCTCGCGCGCCGTGCAGGCATCGAGATGAGCGAGTGCCACCTGCTCGAAGAGAACGGCCGGGCGCACTTCATGACCCGGCGCTGGGACCGCGCCGGCAACGTGAAGCGCCACGTGCAGTCGCTGTGCGCGCTGCAGCACCTCGACTTCAATTTGCCCTACGTTCACGGTTACGAGCAGTGCCTTCGAACGATCCTGGCACTCGACCTCGGCGCGCGGGCAATCGAACAGGCCTGGCTGCGATGCGCGTTCAACGTGGCTTTCGTCAACTGCGACGACCACACCAAGAACGTAGCCTTTCTCATGGATCGCAACGGCAAGTGGTCACTCGCGCCCGCTTACGACTTGTGCTTCGCGTACAACCCCGCACCGGGCCGGTGGACGCGCCAGCACCAGATGCTCGTGCGCGGCAAGGCCCGAGACATCACCCGCGGCGACCTGCTCGAGCTAGCCGCCCAATTCGGGGTGAATCAGCCGGGGCGCCTCCTCGACCGGATCCTCGAAGTGCGCGCGGACTGGCGGAACGAGGCGACGGTGGTCGGCGTCCCGGCCGATGCGATTGAGCACATCGCGAAGCTCCATCCGAACCTGTCCGCCCAGGAGAGAGCGCCGAAGGCGTGACCGAAGTTGGTCCGGTAAGAACTTGGCTCCCCGTTCGGTCCCGTACCCATGCTCACCGGATACAGAGGCCTCGAGCCCGGGGCTTCGGGAATCCGGCCGGATTTGAAGCGAACCGCCTGGCCGTGCTCGGCGAGTTGCCCGAAGCCAAACCGGCGCGGGCTGCCCATGCGCGTCACTATGTTGTTCGTACGAACGTAGTACGAGGTGCCCCATGATCAAGAAGATCAAGAAACTCTCCGCCGTCGGCAACAGCCTGGGCTTCACTATCGACCGGCCCATCCTCGAGCTGCTCAACATCACCAAGGACGCGGCCGTCGACGTCAAGACCAACGGCGAGGCACTCATCATTCGGCCGGTGAGGGCGTCCAGGATGGACCGCGTCATCGCTGCTGCGGATGGACTCATCGACGCGCACGAAGGGACCTTCCCGTAAACCGGCTGTCGCCCTCGAATTGGAGCGGATCGCGAGGGCAATCCAGCACGGCTGACAAGGGAGCCAACGTTCGGTCGGCCGATGCGCGAGCGATTCCGCCGTCTGGCTTCCGAGGCAGCCAAGTCAATTCGGAGCCGGTGTCCGCCAGCGCCTCCGCCGGCGGAGCGATCAAATTTTCGTCTTTGGTGTTGCGTGCGACGACGTTCACCTTGAACACGCTCATGGTTGAAAGACTACTGCGTTTTCCCACCGTGCAAGCCGAGAAGAACTTCTCGGAAAACACATGACCGACATGCTACGGGCTCCACGCGCTAGCGAGGTACGGTTACGACGAGCCGAGAATGGCGAGCAGAGGACACGGCGAGACCTGGTGGTCTCGCCGAGCATCGCTTCTGGGCGAGTCGGGAGAATCGCTCGCCCGTCTCGGGCGATATCGTAGCGCGTCGGGGCGTTCCGCGGTAAACCCCTCTTGGTCACTCTGATGGCCAGGATACGCAGATCAATGGCATGTTCGGCGTGTACACGGCGTCCTTGAACTTGCGTCGTGAGATCGACTCGGCATATCGACGCAAAATCGGAAACTGACCTGTCTCACCCCTTCGCCCGCGCGCTGCGCGGACGGGAGGACAAGTAGGCGATGGTATCCCGCAACGTGACGAGCCGAGCGTAGTCACGCTCGGGGATCTCCACCCCGGTGGCTTCATGCAGGCCGATCACGAAGTTCAGGTGGTCCATCGAGTCGATGTCGAGGCGTTGGCGCAGATCGTCGTCGAGCGCGAGGCTGGCCAGATCGGCGTCTGGTGCGACCTCGCCGAGCACGCTGAGCACGACGGCGCGCAGTTCCTGATCTGTCATAGCTCCTCCGGTCGTTGCAGCAGCCGATCGACGGTAGCGAGGAAACGCGCTCCACGGTGGCCGTCGCTCACCCGGTGATCGCCGGAGAGAGTCGCCGTCACCACCCGCCGGCTACGAAGCCCACCATCTTCGACCGCGGCGCGTGAGAACACCTTGCCGAACCCGACGATCGCGACCTGGGGCGGATAGATCACCCCGAAGACCGTGGTAACTCCCTGGTCGCCGAGATTGGTCACGGTAAGGGTGGGAGAGGACATCTCGGACGCCCGCAGGCCGCCGCCGCGCGCGTGCCTGACCAGATCGCGTAGCGCGCCCATCAGATCCGCCAACGTTCGGCGGTCGGCGTCTCGAATGGCCGGGGCGATGAGCCCCGCGTCGCGCAGCGAGATCGCGACGCCGAGGTGAACGGCGGTGCTCGCTCGAAAAGAACCACCTTCGAAGAAGCCGTTCACCTCCGGTACCTCGACGGCGGCGGTCGCGACCGCTTTGAGCAGCAGCGCGGCCGGCAGCAGGCGTTGCTCGACAGGGTTGTGAACGTTCTCCTGCTCGAGCCATAGCAAGGCTCGCTCGAGATCGATCTCTTGCGACAGATAGTAGTGCGGGATCTCGCGTTTAGAGCGCGACATCAACGCCGCGATCGACGCACGCATCGCCGTACGCCGTGCGGCGTCGGCCGCCGAAGTCGCCGAGACCGCGGCGGCGGCTGGCTGCGCAACACGGCCTTCGGTTGGCACGGCGGCCGCCGCCGCCGGCCCGAGCGCTTCCGGCTGAGCCTGCGTTCTCCGCACGTCGGCGACGGTGACCGCGCGGTCGGGACCGGTTCCCGCTACGCCGTCGAGGTCGACGCCGATGGATTCCGCCAGCACGCGCGCTGCGGGCGAGATGCGCCGCCGCCCGCTTGTCTGCGCAGCGGGCCGATCGGCGACGGCCGCGATCGTGACGGGTTGTTCGAGGCGCGCCGCGGCGCCACCCGATGCCGCAACCGGTTCCGCGCTGAGCACCGGCTGCGCCTCACCACCGGCGCCTGCGCCGATTCTCGCCAGCGCGGTGCCCACCGCCACCGTCGTGCCTTCGCCAACCAGGAGTTCCTCGACGATGCCGCTCTCGAACGACTCGACTTCGAGCACGCCCTTCTCGGTCTCGACCTCGGCCACCACCTGTCCTCGCTCCACGCGATCGCCGACCTGTACCAGCCAGCGCACGAGCGTCGCGCGCTCCATGTCAGCGCCGAGCGAGGGCATGCGAAACTCAGCCATGATGGCCGCCAAGGCTGCGCTGCACTGCCTGCTTTATCGTCTCGATGCGCGGCAGCGCGGCTTGCTCGAGGTGCGCGGCGTACGGCATCGGGATCTCGCGCGAGCACACCCGCGCCACCGGTGCGTCCAGCTCGTAGAACGCGCCTTCGACGATGCGAGCGCAGATCTCCGCCGAGATGCTGCCGCTGCGCCAGCCTTCGTCGACGATCACCGCGCGATGGGTCCTTGCCACCGAGGCCACGATCGCGGCGGTGTCGAGCGGTCGCAGTACGCGCAGGTCGAGCACCTCGCAGTCGATGCCCTCGGCGGCAAGTTGCTCGGCCGCGGCCAGCGTGGTTCGCAGCGTGCCGCCATAGGTGATCAGGCTGATGTCCGATCCGCCTCGGCGCACATATGCGCGCTCGATGTCGACCGGGCCGGCGCCGGCGGGCAGCTCTCCTTCCACGTTGTAGAGCGAGCCGTGCTCGAAGATCAGCACCGGATCTGGATCCTCGAGCGCCGTCCACAGCATGCCGCGCGCATCTTCGAGTGTGGCCGGCGTCAGAACCTTGATGCCGGGAATGTGCGCGTACCATCCCTCCAGGCTGTGCGAATGCTGCGCGGCGAGCTGGCGGCCCGCCCCGGTCGTCATCCGGATCACGAGCGGGACGTGGAACTGTCCGCCGGACATGTGCGAGATCGTCGCGGCGTTGTTCATGATCTGATCGAGCGCGAGCAGGCTGAAGTTAACGGTCATGATCTCGACGATCGGCCGCATCCCGCCGATGGCCGCGCCGATACCGGCGCCGACGAACGCTGCCTCCGACAGCGGCGTGTCGCGGATGCGCTCGGGGCCGAACTCTTCGAGCAGTCCTCGGCTAACCGCGAAGCAACCACCGTAGCAACCCACGTCCTCGCCCATCAGGAACACTCGGTCGTCGCGGCGTAGCGCGTCGCGGATGGCGGCGCGCACGGCGTCGCGGTACGTCATGACGACGTTCTCGGTTTCAGCCGGTGCCACCTCAGTTCTGCTCCGTGTAGAGAAAGCGCGCCAGATCCTCCACCGGCTCCAGACTGCCGGCTTCGGCGAATGCGATCGCGTCTTCGATCTCGGCCGTCACCTCCTGCTCAACGCGGTCGAGCGCGTCTTGCGTCACCAGGCCGTCCGCTTGCAGCGATGCGACGAACGTCGCGATCGGGTCGCGCTGTTTCCAGTGCTCGACTTCTTCCTTGCTGCGATAGAGCTCGGGGTCGTACATCGAATGGGCGCGGAAGCGATACGTGCGAAACTCCACGAACACCGGACCGCCACCCCCGCGAATTGCGGTGGTGGCGCGCTCGGCCGCGCTCTGGCAGGCCAGCACGTCCATGCCGTCGACCGACCACGCCGCGACTTGGTACGAGGACGCCTTCAGCGCCAGGTCGGTCTCGGACTCGGATCGCTCCAGTGCGGTGCCCATCGCGTAGAGGTTGTTCTCGCAGCAGAACAGCACCGGGAGCTTCCACAGCGCGGCCAGGTTCATCGACTCGTGGAACTCTCCTTCGGCCACCGCGCCTTCGCCGAAGAAGCACGCGGTGACGCGGGGCACGCCGCGTATCTTGTCGGCGAGCGCGAGTCCCACCGCCAGCGGCAGTCCGCCACCGACGATGGCATTGCCGCCGTAGAAACGCGTGGCCGCGTCGAAGATGTGCATCGAGCCGCCGCGCCCGCGGCTGCATCCCTCCACCTTGCCGAACATCTCGGCCATGATCGATCGTGCCGGCACTCCGCGCGCCAGTGCGTGACCGTGCTCGCGGTAGGTAGCGACCACAGCGTCGTCGGCTCCGAGCGCCTGCATCGTGCCGACCGCCACCGCTTCCTCGCCGATGTAGAGGTGCACGAAGCCGCGAATCCTGGCCGCGCTGTAGAGTTCGACGCACTTCTCCTCGAAGCGCCGGATGCGCAGCATCTGCGCCAGCAGGTGCGAAGCGTGCTCGGCGCCGGGCGGGCAAGACGCGCCGTCAGGTGGAGAAGCCGGGGCAGGCGGAGAAGCCCCGCCCGGTGGAGAAGCCGGGGCAGGCGGAGAAGACGCCCCGTCAGGCGGAGAAGCCGGGCCAGGTCGGTCGGCGGCCGAGGTCACGGCATCTCCTCGAGCATCGACAGATCGCCTTCGGGCAGTCCGAGCTCGCGCGCCCTCAGCAGCCGGCGCATGATCTTTCCGCTGCGCGTCTTGGGAAGGTTAGGGGCGAAGTCGATCTCACGCGGTGCCACCGCGGTGCCCAGGCGCTTGCGTGCGAACGCGACGATGTCGCGCCGCAGTTCCTCGCTGGCAATCCAGGTCTTCTTCAACGTCACGAACGCCTTGACGATCTCGCCCGCGATCGCGTCGGGTTTGCCGATCACGCCGGCCTCGGCCACGGCGGGATGCTCCATCAA